>JAUILF010000059.1 GCA_030433135.1 Bacteroidia bacterium
GTTTGTATTTATGATGGTAAAATGCACCCGGTAGACTCCAATGATATGGCATTCCAGATTGCCGGAACCATGGTCTTTAAGAATGCTTTTGGAAAAGCAGCACCTCAGATACTGGAGCCCATTCATGATGTAGAAATCCTCTGTTCGGATGATGTCATGGGTGACGTCATGAGTGACCTGCAATCCCGCAGGGCCATGATCATGGGAATGAACACAGAAGGGCATTATCAAAAGATCATAGCCAAGGTACCCCTGGCCGAGATGTATCAGTATTCAAGTACTTTGAGGTCCATTACCCAGGGCAAAGCTAAATTCACCCGTACCTTCGCCGAATTTCAGGCAGTGACACCGGATCTGCAAAAACAACTGATAGACGAGCACCAGGAGGAGCTGCAGGAAGCCTAGGCCGGTGACCGGTTGCGGGTTGCCGGTTGCGGGTTGCCGGTTGCGGGTTGCCGGTTGCGGGTTGCCGGGAGCAAAATGCAGGATCCCATACTCACTTGACCGGGTGCCGGAAAATAAATCATAAAAACATCTATTTGTAAATAGCTGTTTATCAATAATATATCCCCCTTGAGGGGGTAGAATGAACTAAATCTCTGATTTAGGCTTCATTCTGGGGGTGGAATTGGCCGGTGACCGGTTGCGGGTTGCCGGTTGCCGGGAGCAAAATGCAGGATCCCATACTCACTTGACCGGGTGCCGGAAAATAAATCATAAAAACATCTATTTGTAAATATCTGTTTATCTATAAGATATCCCCCTTGAGGGGGTAGAATGAACCAAATCTTCGATTTGGGTTTCATTCTGGGGGTGGAATTGGCCGGTGACCGGTTGCGGGTTGCCGGTTGTGGGTTGCCCAGCCAGAGGCTGATCGGGACTGGCAGGCGGGTCCTGGTGATAAGGCTCCTGAGGAGCCAAACCTTTGTAGCATACAAGTATGGAGAGAATCAAGCCCCAGCGGGGCGACACAACTGTGATTATCGTTTATCATTGTTTAACATGGTTTCTCGTAGTTTATCATGGTTCCTGGTGGACTGGAAAACCACAAAACCAAAACACCATAACACCACAACACCTTTTTCACTCGTTCAACAACACTTTGGCAACTTCGTGCGCTCTTTCACCGGGTTTAAAATTGGCCAGGTTGCTCAGGATGATAATACTAAGTTCCTCATCAGGAAATCTCATGAATTGAGCCCTGTATCCTCCCAGCGAACCACTGTGGCCAATCACATTGTGCCCCTGAAAACGATCCACCCTGATAGCAAAAGCATATTTCGTATCAGATCCATCATTTAAAGTACCCGTGGTAAATAGCTTTGAGAGAAAATCTTTCGATCCGATTTGAGGTTCATTGAAGTTATTATCCCACTTGGCCAGATCACCCACGGTCGTGTAGAGTCCTCCGGATCCCACCAGATCAAAACGCATGGTCATATTCTCAAAGTCACCCTCATGATCCCGATGATATCCCAGTGCCCGGTTGGGTACCAAAGTCCTGGCATCATCCAGGAAGAGAGAATGATCCATACCCAAAGGATCAAAAATGTTTTCTCTGGCAAAGTCGGCAAAAGTCATCCCCGACACCTGTTCAATGATCATGGAAAGCATGAGGTAACCGGAATTGGAATAACTGTACTTGTCACCAGGTTGAAAATCGAGAGAGTCCTGACGACAGATCAATGCATAGATTGTATCGGCAGGAATCTGATTCAGGTAGTTCAACCCCTCATCTTCCAGGATCCCAAAATAATCCCTGATTCCACTGGTGTGATAGATCAAGTGCTGAACCGTAATCTCATTTCCATATTCCGGGAAATCTGGGAAAAAATCAGTAATAGATGCGTCGAGATCAAGTTTACCTTCCTCTGAAAGCAATAAGGCACAACTGGCTACAAACTGTTTGGAAATGGAACCGGCATAAAAAACCGTCCGGGGCGAAATACAAACACTTCTTTCCAGGTCTGCCATTCCATAACCCTTCTCAAAAATAATTTCTCCACCTTTTACAAGAGCCAATGCACAACCCGGCTGGTCAGTGCGATCATAAGGGCTAAAGATCTCTTCAATGGCCTCCTTCTGAATCTCGGTCAACTGCGAATAGGAAGGAAGGGAAAGCAGCAAACAAATTAGTCCAATCAAATATCTCAAAGGGATACAGGTTTTAATATGACGTCGGCACGCCGGTTCTTTAGTCTCCCATAATACGAATCATTCCTGTAGGTTGGTAAATGCTCTCCAAAATCCATGATTTCTATAGCTTCGGGAAGAAGACTATAGTGCAAGAGTTTCTCGTAAACAGCTCGTGACCTGCCCTCTGACAGTCGCTGATTAAACTCAATACCACCAATATTGTCGGTATGGCTCTGAATTACAATCTCATACTGCTCAATGTGTGGAAAACTGTCCAGCCACTCATATAACTCCTCTTCTTGCACAGGATCAATGTAGTAACTGCCTCCTCCAAAGTAAATACTACGGATATGCATGGCCGTATCCACCACCTGGCCACTCAGGTCTGAAAACCCCACCAACACCATTAAAGAAAGAATCAGGATTCGCATGCTTTCTAAATTAGGTAATATTGATCGTAAATGAAACCAGTACCTTGCACCTAAATAGAACTCCATGCGCATTGGATTTGATGCCAAGAGATTGTTTTTTAATCAAACCGGCCTGGGTGTGTACAGCAGGTTACTGGTCACTCAATTAGCTACACGCTATCCTGAAAACGAATACATTCTCTATGCTACCAGAGCCGAAAAAAGCAAGTACTATAGTGACTATCATAACCTGTCCGTAAGGGGTAAAAATGGTTTCTTATGGCGATCAATCGGATTGGCCGGTGACGTGCAACAGGATCAATGTGACTTATTTCATGGCTTGAGTCACGAAATTCCTGTAGGGCTCTCCGGCAGGAAGGTCAAAACAGTAGTGACCATTCACGATGTGATTTTCAGAAGGTATCCACAGCTATTTCCCTTTATCGACCGGCAGATCTATGACCTGAAATGGGCTTACAGTTGCAAAAATGCGGATCACATCATTGCCGTAAGTGAGCATACCAGGAAGGATATTATCGAATTTTACGAGGTGGTGCCAGATAAGATCGAAGTAATTCATCCTCCGGTAAATACTATGAACAAACCACACCACGAGGACGAAAAAAAAGCCATCCAGGCCTATGGACTGGAGCAACCTTACTGGCTCTATGTGGGAGCACTAAATCCCCGGAAAAATCTGGAGCTGATAATCAGGGTCCTGCCCAAATTAAAAGAAAGATATCCACTGATTGTAATTGGCACCGGCAGTAGTTATGAGCAAGAAATGAAAACCCTGGTCTCCGAACTCGATCTAAATCACCAGGTTCGGTTTGTCGGTCATGTGGCCAATCACGACCTGGCCACCTTCTACAAACATGCACTGGCCCTGATCTACCCATCCCTTTACGAAGGTTTTGGAATCCCTATAGTAGAGTCCCTCCAAAACAAGACTCCTGTAATCACGTCTCAAACCAGTAGTATGCCGGAGGCTGCCGGCCCCGGAGCCATACTCATTGATCCCGGATCTGAGGAGTCGCTTCAACATGCCATGGAAAAAATGTCTGCTGACAAAACCCTTCGACAGAAAATGGCCGATGAAGGCAATGTCTATGTAAAGCAGTTTCAGCCCGAAATAATCGCTGAGGAGACCATGGCATTGTATAAGAAAGCCATAGAAAACTCTGCTTAACCTATATCATGACCTTGTCCAGGTGTATGCCATCAAAGGTTCAAAAGTCTATTTCCAACAATGAAGAATTAAAAGGGAAGCACCATGTTTCCACCTGCATCTGAAGGAAATCAGATAAATCAATACCTCATCTAGCTTCAGATGACAGGCTTCACATGGGACATTAGTTCAGAACGGTGTAGTGTTCGGTTCAGGGTATCCTAAAGAATACTCTGGGTTATAATCAAAACAAATATATATAATTTAGTTTAATATATAAAAATTAAGTGATTGATTCTCTGAATCTAACACATTACGATCTTCCTTTCTACTTAATCACTATCATGCGTTTACTGACAGTATGCCGATCTGTATCCAGCTGGTAATGAATAATACCACTGTGCCCAAAGTCGAGGGCCTCGAGCTCCTCTTCATGGAAGCCTTTTCGGTAATATCCTTTAATGACTTTGAGCATATTGCCAGCCTGATCATAAAACGTCAACGTACAGTCGGAGGCATAGGGCAGATAAAATCCTATCCTGGTTTTATCACCAAATGGATTGGGTCGGTTTTGCAGCAACCGCACCTGATCCTCATGCTCATATTTCTGGTAATTACCCGGTCCCACTTCCTGACCATTGGCACTGATATCTCCGCAGAGGAATCCATTGTCAGATACATTGAGAACCACATCACAATAATCTGCCACACCCGAAGGATCAATCACCCACAGTCGTACCGTAACAGCAGGCAGATGACTACAATTGACATCAACATAAGTGGTGTCGTCCTCATAGGAATCATCTCCCAGTCCGTCCAGAATATCAAGCCTGAATTCAAGCTCATCCATAGATCCTCCGCAAGCGGGAAGACTACTGGCATTAAACTCATTGGCCCACACCCTCGCTGTCGCAGAATCCACCGCACCATCTGAATCACTGTCCAGTCCCTGCAGGACCGCCGTAATGGCCGTTACACAAACCGGCTTTGGCTTCTTACCTATAGTTACCGTTAGGTGATAGCTGGCATAACTCTCATTCTGACATGCATCTGTAGCACGCACCCGTAATTCGTAAGATCCTCCCGGCAAATCCCCTATTGACAGCTGATTCACATCACCTTCCAGGGTACCGAAATCTACTACTGTACCCACTGAATCCTGTATCAATTCATACGCGATGGATTCAATACCACACGAATCTGACGTCGAAATATCCAAATTCAGATCATAGGTGCAGGAGCCGGCAGCAATTGCTTCTCCGCCATCTTCCACCGGACCGGTAATCAATATTTCCGGAGCTATGGTATCCAGCAGATAGATTTGCTGTACATATTTATCTGTCAAGTAGGTATCATCCTGCCACCAACGGGCCTTACCGGGCTTGCCTCCACACCAGTCACCCAGATACCAGGTACGAAGGATCTTGTAACAGAATGCATCTCCTCCCACAATCCTGAATATCTTATCCTGGTAGGCTATACCTAGCAATCGACAATCGGTATTGCCAAACAGATATTCCGGTGTTCCGGTATGCTCAGGATTCAAATCGCCTCCAATATGTCCATTCTCCATTGCTGGTATCTCACACATGGCTAATACCGTATCGGCCGGCAAGTCAAACATATGCTTATTCAGATCACATTGACTTCCTATATATATCCGTTGTACTCTGGTGATACTGTCTTCTGCATGATGACCTTCTGAACAGCCCTTGCTCATGGTCCACTTACGATAAATAACTCCCTGATTGCACGCATCCAGATCGGTCAATACCTGTTGATCAATGCTCAGATCTGAGCAGATCCCTCCGATCTGTCCTTGTTGCCAGTACATGGTATCTGTTATCTGATAGCAATGCGTAACTAATGAGTCTTTCTTGTAGTAGCCAAGGTGTTCATCAAATACCTCTACCTGCTCCGGTCGAGTCGTGCATCTGCATTCCCCTGCATCTGTCCAGATCAAATCCGGCAAGATCTCCGTGGCATAGGTACCAAAGATTTGATCCAGAATAGCCAGCGATGATGAATCTCCAGCTTCAGCCAGAGCAACCACTGCACCCAGTCCTGCCTCCTCAAAGGAGAGACAACTAATAGCTATGTCGGTCTCAATATCTCCTACGATTTCCACTGGTGCTTTGTCCTCTACCCATACTTCGGTCCAGGTCTTACTCCAGTTGCTCCAGTAATCCATCACCAGCAGTTCTACGGTTACCGGACCACATACATCCTCACAACTGAATGGGATCTCTTCGCACCATCCACCACCAAACTGATCCCAGTTTGACACCAGCTCCATCCTGGCCTCTTCGTCCAGATCGCTAATGAGCACGGTAGAATCACATCCCGGCAGTCCTGTAGGTACTTTTGAAAACTTCCTGCTAAAGGTATCGGTACCTAAAGCCTCGACGAATAAGTGTCTGAAGGCTTCTTCATCCATTCCGCCGCTTTCTTCCTCGCAATATAAAGTAGCCGTCTTCATAAGGTCATACAGCCAGGCATTTCTCAGCAGGGCTTCATAATCTACACCTTCGTCAGACCAGCGATCCAGCTGTTGTGCATAGTGATGTTCTACTTCATCCACTTCACTCAGTACCGGATACCAGATACTTTGTCCATGATATCCTGTATAGCACAACTGAACAGTATCACACAGATCTATGCAGGCACTCATCCAGTCTTCCCGGCGTGCCAGCACTGTGGCAATCTCACAATTATCTGAACTGCCCTCATCGAGAGAAGCAGATTCCAGCCACACTTTGTCCTGATTTAATGACACTGTCTGGCCTTTCACCGATGTTGGCACCGGTACCGTTTTATCTTTCACCAGTAGGTAACAGGTATCGGTAGTTACATTGTGGCAACTATCTGTCACCTCGTAGATCACCGCGATGGGATTTTCGGAGTAAGGCAACTCAATTGGTACATACGATCGGTAGCAGACTCCGGGCACACTGTCAACCACACAGGTTTCTTCATCAGCATTCAGTACAAAGCTTCCCAGGCCAGTGATCGCGGCCTTTACTTGTTTAATGCCACTCCAATCTTCTGCCACACAAAGTGGGGGCAGGTGAGTACGGGCTCCACAGCCATGATCATCCGACTGTACCATTACAACAGGTGCATCCACTACAAAACAATGTTGATTTTCCATCCCGGATCCCTGCGGCCAGAAGACATCCGATGCTTCATAAGCATCCAGCTTACAGGCTATGAGTGGTGGAACTGTATCTAGGTCTATCACCCAGAAATCACAAGTGGCATACAATGGTTCTCCTGGATTTCCCTGTACATCGATCGCACTTTGCGGGATCAAACAGCCGCCATTCATCGATTGCCCGGCGCCATAACAAGATTGCTTGATCTGTACACGGTATCGTTGCATGGGGCTGCAATCACTTGCAAAGGTTTCCCGATCCACATGTACCGACAAGTCACATGCCAAATCAATAGCATTACCTTTTTCATCCAACAGGTAGATCGTATCACAATCCGTTTCTCCGTCATCCGGACAAACATCCGGCAATAGCATATACGGACCAAAGGATCCGGTCCCACAGTACAGTGTATCTCTTTCGCTACAGAATACGTTGTCTGCACTGATGGCTGGTGGTCTCAATACGATAATAGTATCGATCGAAGAAACCCTGATGCCATCACCTGACTCTGCGTACCATTCACGGTAAATAATTTTGAACGTATCTTGTACGCCCGGATCACAATCGTAGGTCTCTATCCAATCTCCGGCAAAGTGCACCTCCAACTCTCTTTCACTACAACTTTCGTGAGCCGTAGGTTTGATATAATCAGGATCTTCCGGATCCAACTGAAGCAATGAATCGAAGCAATACACGGTCTTATTATAAGCAGTATCGAAGGACGGCTGTTTATCTCCCTTGATGGTAATAGCCACCCAGCAGGTACCACCCGCGCATTCTTCCGGGCCACAATAGGTAATCGTAGCCTTGATGGTCTTACCCATAAATTTCGCAGTCAACTTATTATCCGGTATGGGTACGCCATTGCCGTATTCCAGAGTCACCTTGTAAAATTCAGGATTTGTTATCGCGATTGTAGGATCGGTAATCAACATATCCGGAGTAATTTCCAGGCAGCAATCCGGCCCAAGTGACAGGTTGATATTGGCATAACAGGCAAAGGGCACACAAGAAAGGATAGCAGCAACGTCATGGTCATCCTCATCCACAATACCATCCATATCGTTATCCATCATTTGGATAGCCTCGTCGATGAGTGCATTATCAGCCAGCACATCGTCATTAAGACTATCCAGATCACTATCTGAGTCGATTATTGGCACCACCACACCAGTCTGCGCCATGGAGGTGGTAGCACTTCCAACTTCAGCAAAGTTAAGTGTCTCGCCTCCAAGTATTTCAGTCATAACAAATCTGACCGGTATCTCGACAGAATCTCCGGGAGCAAGTCCACCCATCATTAATTCGTCCCCATCCTCGAGCAAACGTGCCCCCAGGCTATCATTCACCACCATCCAGCCATCTTCTTCTACCAATTGTAGGTTTGGAGGGATATAATCAACGACGGTAATATTATCCACAATAATTCCCAGAGGACCGACCAAACCCTGATTGAAAATCGTCAGGGTAAATTCAACAGTATCCCCAGTGACCACCACATTGTCTGGTTCGGATGGTGACAGGATTTTGCGCAAGGCCAGGTCGACTTTCCTCGCCACTATCAACTGAAAATCATTATCGTCTTCGTCAAAAGGCAATGTGTCCAAAAGTACATCATCCAGACCAACGGCTCTGAATTGGTCATTCGGTGGATCTCCCCTACCAATGACACCATCATTTCCCGTGATATCATCTGGTGTACTGTCTTCATCCGATACTCCGTAACTACCTGCATTATCCTGGCTGATCTCTGCCCAATTCACATATACGAAATCATGAATATTCGGAGACATCGGATCCAGGTAGAGTCGCATCATAAAAGTATCCACTGCGTAGGTATCAAACCCGAGTGTATCCGGCAGACTGTCACACCATTGAATCTCATTATTCATGACCGAAACGGGTGCCGGATCTGCATCCACGAATTCCATACCATATGGTATAGAATCAGTCACGGTATATTTCATACTTGGAACATTACCCTGATTGGCAACCAGGATCCACATAGTAACCGTATCCCCGGTATTTACTATGACATTCTGAAAATCTGGTAATCCCTTGGCTAATGCCAGGTCATACCTGGGACCGAATACTCCCGCATCAAGAGTTGTATCCCTGGTTCCCGAGGCCAAAAATCCTGTGGTATCACTGAGACCGGTTAGCTTGTCAGCATCACTGTCCAGGGCATCATCTCCACCAACGTCCTGGTAAGTGTACTGCCAGTTGGCGGCATTGCCATCACCTGTGTTGGCCGTGGTCACATCAAACTGCACCAGATAATTTCCCGGTGGCAAACTATCAAATAAATAATGTCCATTGACATCCGTCATCATCGGTACAATAGGATTTCCAAACGCATCCGTAGTAGCGGCTACCGGCATCATGGTCATCGTATCCCAAACCAGCAATTCTACCGTCACTCCTTCCAGACCGGGTTCTCCGTTATCCTGTATCCCATTCTCATTGAGATCAACCCATACTGTATCCCCGACAGCTGCCGGTGCGTAAAATCCAAAATCTAGCGTCAGATTAGAAAGACTATCCTGAGTAACACCTACATTATTATCGGGCATTTCTCCAATGGGCTCCATACCAAAAAGATCGAGCGTATCTGATGCCACAGATCCCACAAAATTTGGATTACCATCCAAAGTACCGTTGTCATCTCCATCCTCATCGTCATCCGGATCCGGTGCGGGTTCGTATGGTCCCATGCCCGCAAATGCTCCCGAACTACTGGAAAACCCTTCGGCGGCAGCACCCGGTTCAAAATTATCTGCTGGAATTTCTACAATGTATTGCCCGGCAATAAGATTATCAAATAGATACAGGCCCTGCGCATCAGTCACCATGGTATCCATGGCTACACACATACCAAGTATCGGATCTACATAATGGAGTACAACAGACACACCTGCCAAGGGAGGTTCACCCGTCTCGATCAGTCCATTATTATTGTTATCAACCCACAGTTGATTACCAAGGCTATGGGGTGCGTAAAACCCAAAATCCAGGGTCATATTTCCATTGAGTTCGACCAGGTCATCCAGGTCTCCACCCGGCTCCGTCTCAATAGCGTTATCTGGTTCATTACCTGCCGAAAGGGTAATAATCTCCGAACGAACTTCCGTCCCGGGTCCGCCTGACTGAATGCCATCATCATCTCCATCCACGTTATCATCCGGGTCAGTCTCACCTGCAAATCGGTTATAGGTCGTGTCTGATGACACCGCGTACACCTCCAGGGCACCACCAGCCTGGAAATTGTCCCCTGGAAGTAATACATAATAGTTACCTGGAGCCAGATTTTCAAAGTAGTAATTGCCATTCATGTCCGTCATCATCCCACCTGGCGCATCATCTGGTGTCCCCAAAATACCGTCCGGACCGACTGGAATTTCCTGATCTATGCTATCAAAGAGTTGTACTATCACGTTAGGAATTCCTACTTCACCCATACCCTGGAAACCGTCATTATCAACATCGTTATAGACCGTGCTTCCGAGACTGACTGTGATCACCTCAATACCGGCGGGATCATGATCATCTTCGCTACCAATGCTGTCCCTGCTGATACTCATAATGTCATCATCGCCCATTTCTCCGGGGAGAACTGCATTTTCCTCAGGGCTGTTACTGCCGGGCTCGCTATCAGCGTCATCGGTTCTGGTCATACCCAGAGTATCAGTGGCACTGATAACTTCGGCATAGTTAATATAAGCTGCCAGGGCAGTGTCGGGCCTGACAATAAGGTACAGGCATAGTGTATCTCGCATACCAAAACCTAACTGCATGGTGGATGTCAACTCCTGTCCTGCCGTCCAGCCTTCAGCCATATTTTGGGGAATGGTAGCATCAAACTCCAGTCCGGAACCCGGATAATCGGTAATGGTGACATCATCCACCACTGTATTTCCCTGGTTTTCAACTACGATGATATACTTTACCGTATCGTCATAGACAAAAGGTCCGGTAGCATGGGAAGAATCTACCTGCTTATACAAGGCTATGTCGACAATCTCTACCAGAGCAGGGTCAGAGGCATCGTGATCTGTGGCAGCTATGCCATCACCTGGTACGCCAGTCCCATCTCCATCCACAGCATCATCAGCAGGACTACCGGGTTGACCTCCGGCATCGTTACCGTAGTACATATCCAGTGGCGAATCCATATCCTCACGAACATTGCCCATATCATCTTCGGCGGATTCAATCGCATCCCGGTTTACGTAATCACCATTAGCCGCTGGTTGCATAGTCAGGTAAATACAGATGGTGGTGTCCTCTCCTGGTCCTATCGGGCTGTTAATCATTGTTTCGGGACGATCCACAGGTCCGCTCCATATGTCATTTAACATAGGATCACTGAGGAATACCAGACCCGGCGGCACACTATCGAATACCATAATATTATTAGCCGTTACACTGCCCTGATTGATCACATTGATCAAAAACTTGATGGTATCACCATACATATACGGCCCCGGATGATAACTATTGTCGACCATCTTGGTCAGGGCCAGATCAAACACATCTACCAGTGCAGGGTCCTCACTATCCTGATCTGTGAAGGCACTACCGGATATGCCCGTTGCCGTACCATCACCATCTATGTAGTCGTCAGCTCCACTATTGGGCAATCCACCCACATTGTCACCCTGGATATTATTTAATGGAAAATCGGCATCGTTCATAGATTGATCTACTCCATTGGTATCCATAGCCATACTGACTTCAGCACGATTCACCCAGGATTCAGTGGTAACGGAGGCTGCCTGTAATGGCTCGATCGTCAGGTAAATACAAGTGGTATCACTTTCTCCCATGGCAAGTGGCTGAGGCAGGGTTTGATCAAGCACCGGTGCGGAGGGATTACCCAGGTTCCACCCCACATTCAAGCCACCTGCATTTGCGGCCGAAAGACCACCGGGTACATAATCGGTGATTTGATAACTACTCACGGGAGTACTTCCCTGGTTGAAGACCACTGAGTAAAACTTGATGGTATCACCATAGGACAAGTTTGACAGGTCTGTATTTGTCTCGGCTTCTGTGCCCAGTGTATCAATTACTTTTATCAGGGCCAGATCAAATACGCTCACCAGGGCAGGGTCATGATCATCTTCATCCGTCATGGCCACTCCGTCACCAATCATTCCGGTACCATCTCCGTCAATCGCGTCATCAGCAGGTGACTCCGGTCTTCCTCCCGCATCGTTATCCTCCACTTCATCAGGATTCGAATCATCATCAAACATGGACACATCATTTCCGAGCGAATCCATGAAACTGGTTATTTCCGCATAATTGATCCAGGCGGCACTATCTGTTGATGGCACTACTTCCAGCTTAAGGCTAACTGTATCCACCTCACCCTGAGCCAAAGGTCCCATCATCAACCACTTTAGATTTCCAGAACCATCAAGTCCCCAACCCAGATTTTCCGAAGGCAGGAACTGCAGACCAGATGGCAGATAGTCTGTGATGATCACATTGGTGACTGTCTCCACCTGTTGATTGTACACGTAGATGTCAAAGCACACTGTATCACCGTAAGACACAGGAAGCGGGCTTGTTAATACTTTACGGAGTGCCAGGTCATAGAGGCAGGGATCAAAGGAACCGGCATCTGCCTGCGCCATACAGCCACTTGCCAGTCTAAAGGATGCCATCGCATTGACATCCAGGGTGGTATTAGCCAGTCTGTAGAGGGTCAGGGTATCCGATCCCTCTACCGTATCGATTTCAATTTCAAACACTTCAGACAGTATGTCAATATCGAGTGTATCATCTTCGAAGAACTGATCGTAAGTATAGGTGTTTCCACTCCAGGTATAGATCAAATCTATCCGTCGTACCAGCCCACTATCTGTGGGCATACAGGCTGATACTCTCAGATCCAGATCGAGCTGACAATCAGGGATAAATCCGGCATCGATGGTAGGATTGTGTTGGCCTGCTCCAATATAATAATTGGGTGATCTGCCATCTCCTCCAATATCACTGTCCAGGCTATCATTTCCTACATCCTGCAAAGTCTCTACAAATCCGGCCGGTGGTCCAAATTCTACCACAAAGTTGCCTGGAGGCAAATGAATAAATTCATAAAATCCATTCGCATCTGTACTGGTAGAGCCAAGAATGGCATCAGTTGTACCGTTTCTCAGGGTTACCTGCACACCTTCTATACCAGGTTCTCCATTTTGAATACCGTCAGCATCGAGATCAAACCAGGCCGTATCACCAAGAGAAGCCACAGCAGGACCACAATCATTTACCATCAGATTGACCACCAATACTCCTGGACACCCTTCCGGAGTGGTATAGGTCAGAGTATATATCTCATCGGTGGTCACAGGGTCTACTACCACGAAATTGGACGTGTCATCCGGATGAAGGTTGGTGGATGGTGTCCACAGGAAATTTGAACTACCCGGAGGAGCCGAAGGCAAGGCATAAGTACTATCCATACAGGCCTGAACCACCACACTATCGTAAGGCAGTGGAAATACCGTCACAGATACCGTATCTAAAGCATAGCAGGTATTGTAGCTGGACCTTAATACATATTGATAGGTGATATCCATGTCCGTAGTGTTCGTTCCCGAAAACATGGTTGGAGTTGTCGTAGTACTGGACAACAAGTCTAATGGTGCACCATCAATACCATACCAACTATAATCATAGTTCACCACCGGATCAGGGCCAATCATGATGACATCATCACTACATACTTCATATTCTTCCTGTATATCAAATTTGATAGCAGGGTTCAATATATCAGATGTCAATTCGTAGCAGGTGCAGGTATTAAGTGGATCCAAAACTCCAATGATATTGCAAGCAGTACCTGCATTCAAAGTGTCGGTATGTGAGAAGGTTAGAATAGAGCCACTAGGTACGTCCATCAAGATGGTATCAATAATGGGAAAGAGAAACGCATCACCATTACTAAAGATGCCATTCATATCCACATCTTCGTACAGATCGACTCTGACGGTATTCCCACTATCCAGTACACCACCAAGATTCACGACAGTTACTTCCACCATGAGTATCTCTTCATTTTCGGCCGGATCAAGGGTCAACATACCATCAATAGAGAGAAACTCAAAGGCCGGTTTAATGATTTCAATATTACGAACTCCTTCTCCGGCCAAAACAGCTATACTGCAGTCATCCATCCCGCACTGCTCATCAACCCTGCTGTACGCTTGCACCAGGATGGGGTAGGACAGACACAGTTGCTGTTCATCCTCTGCGTACAGATCCACTGAAAATTCCACATCACCTCCCGAAGTTATGGTTGTAGTCAGGGGCCAAATCAGCATCTGCCCACCGCCCATATCAACTATAATCGGCTCATTGGGCGAAGCATTGATCCCAGGCACATAACTATTGGGTACATAGTAAATACCCGGCGGCAAGGTCATCTTTACCGAGTCAAGCGTAGAAGGGGCACCACTCTGGAGCTGCATACGGATCGAGGATGTCACTGTATCCATGTTACAAGGATTTATATAGAGATCATCCAGGTCGATATCCATACTAAAATCCGGGACCTGGCTGGTAGTAAACAGGCGTCTTGATGGCTTGATCCTCGGTGGTAATGGATCACCACAGCTATTATAACCATTGAGAATAAACAGCATCCGGGAACCCGAAAGGTAATCACACGTGGTCACGGTCTTAAACCGAACAGTGGCTGTATTCCGGGTCAGGTCCTTTGATCCAATCAAACCAACCTGGGGATTAATATCGTATCGAAAACCTCCCGGTATCATATCTGGATCAGGTACAGAGTCAAAGCCGTCTGTAATATCAGGATAGGCAATTTCAAAGCATCCCGGAACAACCACTAATCCTGCCGGCAAAAGGGCTTCCATACTGATATTCCGCAAAAACCCTAAATCTGTACTACGAATCTGAAATGTCCATTGAACCGTATCACAAAGAGCCACAGTGGTGTCATTTACGGGTTTCAGAATGTCTATATTCATACCTGTACTGGCAGCCCCGAACTGGATCATAGCTACATTTGAACAGGCAGCTTGTTCAATATTCTCCGGTGCTGCATCACAATCCCAGCCGGCTACGATTTCGAGTACTTCGTCAGCACAGGAATTGGCCGTAATAATCAACTCTAATCTTACAAAATCATTACCCGGAATGTCTCCGATCTCCACTACCCCAAATTGATTGGGAGTCAGCACCATATTAGTGTTGAGGTTAACCACTTCATTGACCACAATCGCTCCAGTCGGACTTTCCAGGTGTATATAACTATTTGGCGCCGTAACGGGATTAAGATTATTCACCCTTACAATTACGGTGTCCTCTGGTTGACAAAGTGTAATATTACTTTGTTCCGGTACAACTTCGAGTTCAGGTCCTCCAGTATAAAGGAAACTGCTCATTACAGGGCTACGGACAATCTCAGGCACACAAAAAACTCCCGGATCGACTACGTCTGTAATCTGAAAACTGACATCATAGAAATCTGAAACTGACTGGCAATTGGCTCTGACTTTAGGAAAAAAGGAAAAATCATACCCTTCATCCGTAGGAATCTCACCATTCATTAAACTCAGAAAATAGCTCTCTGCTAAAAAAGTAAGGTCATCACCCGACTCAATTAGAAATGCAGAATCAATCGTACCCCCCGGCAAATTTACCACGTTATGTGCCGGATTAATATCCTGGCGTAATCTAACTCCTGTCTCTGCCAGGACAAACTCAAAAGCGGAAGGTTTGGTAAAGGTCAGTTCCTTTGGTATGCCCAGTGGTCGAATCTCGTAGGGGAATTCATCCACATTTCTGAATCCAAAATATCTCCCTTCAGTAATTCGCCAATTGGGCAAATTACAAGCCCCAAAATTCTGGAACGATTGATTCGAAAAGGAGAAGATCCCCACCTGGGTCAAAAAGCCTCTATGAAAATTACATTGATAGGTCGTACCCATACCCAGGTCATCTTCAGATACAAAGAACCGGGTCTCAAACTCCTGGGTTTCAACCGGTGCACTGATTTCATTTTTCAACTGTATGTACAATTCCACCTTCACCGAATCACCATCGTCATACTCAAAACCCATGGGGAGACCACAACCAAACATAGTCAGGCTGGCACTGGAAAAATTGACCAGAATCGAACTGTCCGAAGGCTGATTAATAATTTCAGGATTGGCACACACATAGGTCGCCATCATATCCGCATCAAAAATCTCAACGGTTGCGGCAATGGGAGTGTAATCACCATGAACCATAAAGATCTGAGCAAAACCGTAGTTAAAATTCAGATTCATGGGATTGGACACACTTCCACAAAAGCTGGCCAACACAGTATCTCCCGCAAGAAACCTGTCTTTTTCAATCAATGACATGTCCAGGGCTCCGTCGGCCACCTGATCGTTGTCAGAATCCCCCATACCAAAGGTGCGCCGTTCCAGTATGAACTGATCGAAAACCATGCCTTCACACATACATCCCGGATCCGGACAATACACATACATTTGAAAATCGTCCGGTTGCCATATTTTCTGACGCGTACAGGGAGCCGTACAAGCTGGATCAATCACCAAATCCGTTGTCTGGGTGATATTCACCACATACTCAGGATTGCTACAGTCGGGCGGAGGAGGCTTTTCAGAGCAATCCACCACCACATCAAAATGCAATTCGGCATTGGATCCAATAATAAAACCCATGGGTATAGCAGATGCATTCCAGTGAAGCACTAATGAATCATCTCCACCCAACCCTTTATCAATATAGTCTTCAAAGGCCAGTGGGTATACATTTCCATCCCGGTCAACGAGTTCTGCGGAGTTAGGAACATAGTCAAGGCCACATTCTATGGTAATAGTCGTTTCAAGAAATGCATCCGGATAGTCACCGTTAAACCAGTCAAGTGACCAGGAGGTAATCGGGTATTCAATCGTTCCACCACCCCCATCACTCAGTTCAAACGGACCTTCAACATAGCCATCGATTTCTGCATCATATGAACCAAAGGCAGTAGAAGTGACATCTGTAATCTCATCTTCACATGTGTTGGTATAGCTTTGAACCGAAAAAGTACTTTGATATACCCCGTGGATACTACAATCATTACAGGCACAATCACCCAGGGTGTAATAAGTCACCTCCAGGGTATCACCCGGCAGAAGGAATACATCGTGTATCGTATCTGTAATACTCCTTAGCTGCATACCACCACAGTGAGACTCCACATTCATAACCTCCACGGTTGATTCCGGGTCCATTCCATTCAGATATTCAATGGTATAGCCGGATCCCAAATCGATAAATCCCGTACTCACAGTAAGTCTGGTGACAATAGATTCAGCAGGTGCATCTCCGGTATTGATGACCCAAACTACAGCTTCGCTGGGTACCTCCGCGTAGCATCCCGGCCGGGTAATGGATACGGATTCTACCTCAATGACCGGATTTGCTACATCATAGATCAGGTCCGTTGAAGGAAAGTTAGACTGTGCCTTATTCTGGCAATCCAGATCGCCGTCACATCCAAACTGTACTCTTCGCTCAATCGGTGGTGATGGATCCTGACAACCCGTTACCATCCAGATCTCGACAACATCAACAGTGCCGTTACTGGCAATGGCTGGAGCCAGGTAACAATCAAAGGCAGGGTCCGGTGAGGCAGCAGGTGCCAGGGACACACCCCCTACCTGAATATCAATTAACTGAGCGTTGGCGTGATTGGCAGTCACGCAGTAAAAGAACTCATCCAAAGCCCCGTTTCCCCCATTGGCAACCTCAGTAGTAATGGTGTCAATCAACCCCTCATAGGCCTCAATGCTTACCGGCATTATCGAGGGTATAGAAAGATCAGCTGACTGAAAGAAAATACTGGGTGTAGTGATCGAGGATATACTATCACCATTGCTGGTCGAATCATACAATACCTGAAAGTCCAGATCCTGACTGGTTACGTTTCCGATATCACAATTTATATAAGCATCAAGACTAAAGGCTACAGAACTATCCGGAGCTACATTGGGTAAATCAGGTAAAAAGATTGTATCACCGACCTGGCTGAAACTATGTCCGGATTTAGATGTGAGGTTGTCAAGTACAAATCCGCTGACAACAGATCCGAGAACCACCCTTACATTGGTAATCGTATCATTGGCCGTTACGTTAGAGACCGTAACACAGACCACAGAGTCCCCACCGCATTGGTGCAGAAAATCAGGAACATCCGCTGCAATGTTGACAGACTGCCCATTTAGGCTCAAGAACGAGCCGATGCATAAAACTAATACTATAATTCTGGCCAAAAAGGACCTGGCCACATTCATCCTGTTCATGTCATGGAGTGTTAGACACTTTCAATAAACCTCCTTTTCTTATCTGAACCCTTCGGTGTATTCGAAGAACATACTGCACAGAACCTCGTTACAGGATTTGGCAGATGTGCAGTCTGTCAATCTGAGATCTAATATAAAAAATGCGAACCAGCTGTTAGTAACAACTATACATATATCTTTTAATCTATATGTTGAGGCGTCTCCTCAGGTACTTCGTTTTGATATATAGGTAGTCATAGAGATCAGAATAGATGGACTATCAGATCATCGAATTGACAGAATCAAGACCAAACAATGCAGGGATTTCGTACTTTTGTGCCCGTTAAATAATCAAAAAATAAAATTGATGAGTCATCCCACTACAGAAAGTGTGCAATACAAGGTGAAAGATATTGGTCTCGCTAAATGGGGCCGTCTGGAAATAGAACTGGCAGAAGCAGAAATGCCGGGTCTCATGTCATTGCGTGAGCAATACGGTGAAAGTAAACCTCTGGCCGGTGCCCGCATTGCCGGTTGTCTGCATATGACCATTCAGACTGCTGTTCTGATAGAAACATTGGTAGAACTGGGTGCAGAAGTTACCTGGTCATCATGTAACATTTTCTCTACCCAGGATCACGCTGCAGCTGCTATTGCCGAAGCGGGAGTACCTGTCTATGCCTGGAAGGGAATGAATGAGGAAGAATTTGACTGGTGTATTGAGCAGACCTTGTTTGCGTTCCCTGATGGTAAGCCACTGAACATGATTTTGGATGATGGTGGTGATCTCACCAACATGGTGCTGGATAAATACCCTGAGTTAGTAGCTGATATCAGGGGATTGAGTGAGGAAACCACTACCGGTGTCCACAGATTGTATGACAGAATGAAAAATGGTACGTTGCCACTTCCGGCAATCAATGTGAACGATTCTGTTACCAAGTCCAAGTTTGATAACAAATACGGATGTAAGGAGTCCTGTGTAGATGCCATAAGACGCGCCACTGACATCATGATGGCCGGTAAAGTGGCCCTTGTCGCTGGTTATGGCGATGTTGGAAAAGGGTCCGCAGCCTCATTAAGGGGTGCAGGGTGCCGTGTGCTGGTGTCAGAGATTGATCCCATTTGCGCCCTTCAGGCCGCTATGGACGGATACGAAGTAAAAAAGATGGAAGATGCTGTCCAGGAAGCCAACATCATCGTTACCGCGACAGGATGCAAAGATGTTGTTACAGGTGGCCACTTTAAGAGTATGAAGGATAAGACCATTGTGTGTAATATCGGTCACTTTGACAATGAAATTGATGTGGCCTGGCTCAACCAGAATGCCGGGGAAAAAGTAGAAATCAAACCTCAGGTTGATAAATACACGGTAGGTGATCATGATATCATATTATTGGCTGAAGGTCGACTTGTCAATCTGGGTTGTGCTACCGGACATCCCAGCTTTGTGATGTCAAACTCCTTTACCAATCAGGTTTTGGCTCAACTGGAGTTATGGCAAAATGCCGACCAGTACGAAAATAAGGTATACATGCTACCCAAGCACCTGGATGAAGAGGTGGCGCGCTTGCACCTTGCCAAAATTGGTGTAGAACTGGATGAACTTACTGAAGAGCAGGCATCATACCTCGGTATCAGTAAAGAAGGTCCGTTTAAGCCCGATTACTACAGATACTAATCCTTATCGGCTAAGAGCACTATCTTTCTGAAAACAACTGCCGGTGAACGCAATGCTCACCTACATTGTTTCTTAGGTATAAATGAGCGATATGCCGGTTATTTGGTGGTCCCTTCTGTTATATTTACTTATTCCCACAGGAAGGTACCATGATTTCCATATGAGTAAGACGGAGGTTCACTTCAATGAGCAAAACAAATCCATTGAAGTGAGCCTTCACGTTTTTATTGATGACCTGGAATTAGCCATCGTAAGTGACCTCCCAGACATTGACACCCTATATCTTGCCACCTCAAAGGAGCATCAATTGGCAGACAGCCTCATCCAGGATTACCTGGAGAACCATTTCAAAGTAAAGGTGGATCATGAGATAGTAAGCTTCAACTTTCTGGGAAAAGAGGAGAGTAACGACTTAATGGCCTTCTGGTGCTACATGGAAGGAGTCGGAATCACCGATCCAAAGAAACTCGAATTTGAAAACACTATTTTCACAGAGATCTTTGATGATCAAAAAAATTTGATCGTATTCACCGCTCCGGGTCAACGGGAATTTTTCCTGCTGGACGGATCCAGGATCAAGTCCCAGGCAGCATTAAAACCATAGTCCATGTTGAAGAAAATATTCATATTTCCGATCCGGGTCTATCAATGGACTATATCTCCTCTACTGGGCAAATCCTGCCGCTTCGAACCAACCTGTTCACATTATGCCATTGAGGCCATTGAAGAATGGGGCATCTTCAAAGGAACCTGGCTGGGGCTGAAAAGGATTTTTCGCTGCCATCCCTGGGGCGGGCAGGGGTATGATCCGGTACCGAGGAAGGAGGATTAGATTGTTTCTGGTTGTTTCTTGGTTGTTTCTTGGTTGTTTCTTGGTTGTTTCTTGGTTGTTTCTTGGTTGTTTCTGATTTTTTCTTGGTTGTTATTTAGTATATTCATTACGTGGCTTCGATAAAAAAATTTGAGGATCTGGAGATCTGGCAATTAGCCAGAGAGCAGGCAAAACAATTACACCAAATGACCAGGAGTAATCATTTTGCACAAGACTTTCCTCTCAGGGATCAATTAAATCGCTCTTCTGGGTCAGCTATGGACAACATCGCAGAAGGGTTTGGCAGAGGAGGTAATCGAGAATTCCTACATTTTTTGTGTATAGCCCGCGGATCTAATAGTGAGGTACGCTCACAAATATTAAGGGCAATTGATCGAAACTACATCGATCATAAGCGTTGCACGGATTACCTTCAATTAAATCAAAAACTTGGTGTGAAAATCACCAATCTGATAAGTCACCTGAAGCGTACCGGTCATAAGGGACCAAAATTCAATTAATGAGGAACTCCTTGAACCACCTAGGAACCACCTAGGAACCACTTAGAAACCACTTAGAAACCACTTAGAAACCACTTAGAAACCACTTAGAAACCACTTAGAAACCACTTAAAACCACTTAGAAACCACTTAAAACCACTTAGAAACCACTTAGAAACCACTTAGAAACCACTTAAAACGCCGTCCCCTTACCTACCGCAATAAACTCGGGATTAAGCAGATTTTCCTTGTTGTAAACCAGTGGTTTTCTTGTGTCCCATTTTAATATTTGTCCACCCGCTTCTTCCAGAATAATTTGGGCGGCTGCCGTATCCCATTCCATGGTTGGTCCAAGACGTGGATACAGATGGCCAATACCTTTGGCTATTTCCAAAAACTTGAGGGAGGAACCTCGTGGCATCATCTCCGGCTGATTGTACTGTTCAATGTATTCTCTGGTTCGGTCATTGAGGTGTGACCTGGAGCACAAAATCTGCAAGCCAGCATCAGTCTTTGTAAAGCCTTGACACTCAAGTCGGGTTTCTGTGCCGTTACTGCGGTACCAGGCTCCCTCTCCTTTACAGCCAAAAAACATTTCTCCTGTCACCGGAATATAGATTACTCCCAGGACCGGCCTGTCTTTTTCTATCAAAGCAACATTAATGGTAAACTCTCCATTTCGCTTGATAAACTCTTTGGTACCATCAAGTGGGTCTACACACCAGAAATAGTTGTAATCCTTCCTTTGCTCAAAGGGTAGTTGCTTATTTTCTTCGGATATGATAGGATAATTGACATCAAGCTGAACTAAAGCATCACAGATAATCTCATTGGCGGCCTTATCTGCAGCAGTCAGGGGGGACTCATCTTTTTTATGTTCTACATTGAAGAGACTTTCATCTTCATAAATCTTGAGAATGGCTTCACCAGCCCTCAGCATCATCTCCTCAAGAGATTTCCGCAAAGAAATTAATTCCAATTTCTGATTTTTTTATGGTTAAAC
>JAUILF010000060.1 GCA_030433135.1 Bacteroidia bacterium
TTTAATTTTGGGATTGTGTGCAGTGATAGCATCCCAATGATCCGGTCCTCGACCTGCAAGCACCGTTTCTACAAATTGATAAGGTCCCTCAGGTTGATCCGAAACTGCATGAGCTATCTCCGAATGCGTCAACCATCCACTAAAATTATATTCACGTTTCCAGCGGGAATAAAATAAATGATATTTATTATCCTTCCCTTTGACTATTGAACTTCCCCAGTTAAAATACGCCGAATCTCTGAAAATACTTTCCGTTGGTAGTGGTTGAACCATCGTTGATAATGACAACTCATCGATTTCCTGGGTACCGGCCGTTTTCGGAAGAATTAGCAATAAAAAAAGAAAGCCATAAAAACCGATAGATATTCCGGAAAAATAAAACTGCATATTAATTCGTGAATTGCGCCATAAAGTCCTCGGCTTTTTCCACCATTTTCTTGCTTCCACAGAAAAAAGGAACCCTTTGGTGCAGGGCCTCCGGTGCCAGGTCCATGATTCGGGTATGACCATCGGATGCTTTACCACCCGCTTGCTCCATGATAAAGGCAATAGGGTTGCACTCATAGAGCAATCGCAATTTTCCCTCAGGTAACTTCGTACCCTGAGGATATATATAAATGCCTCCCTTGAGAAGGTTCCGGTGAAAGTCTGCTACCAAAGAGCCTATGTATCTTGAGGTGAACGGTCTATTGGTCGATTCATCCACATCCTGACACCATTTAATGTACTTTTTCACTCCGGTCGGAAAATGCACATAGTTACCTTCATTGACTGAGTAAATATTGCCTTCTTCGGGCACCTTCATATCAGGGTGTGAAAGAAAAAAAGATCCGATGCCGGGATCAAAGGTAAATCCATTTACTCCATTTCCGGTGGTATATACCAATATAGTGGATGAACCATAAGCAAGATATCCGGCTGCCACCTGTTGATTTCCCGGTTGTAGAAAATCTTGCAGAGTTACCGGGGTACCAACCGGACTAATCCGACGATATACGCTAAAGATAGTTCCTACTGAAATATTTACATCTATGTTACTTGATCCATCCAGGGGATCCATCAAAACCACATATCTAGCCCGCCGGTGAATATCATCGTTGAACACAAGAAAGTCTTCCATTTCTTCTGATGCAAGTCCGGCAATTTCACCCCGGCTGCGTAAGGTACTGGTAAAAAGTTCATGAGCCAGCAAATCCAGTTTTTGTTGAGTTTCACCTTGCACGTTTTCAATTCCTGATGCACCTATAATGTTCACCAGACCGGCCTTACCAATTTCCTGATTCACCATTTTACCGGCAAGCCGTATCGAACTGAGCAGAGCACTCAGCTCACCACTTGCATAGGGAAAATCCTTCTGGTTTTCAATAATGAATTCCCCTAATGTAGTATGTCGCTTCATATATCCCAGGTCTTGTTCTTAAAGGTAATACAAACATCCCGTCATGGCGATAACAGTTCGATCGGGAGTAAAACTCCGTCCTGTACCGGCACACCGAATGCGGGTTCATGATCAACCCAATAGAATGGCTGCATCTTTACCTGGCGATCCCAGCCTGCTCCCGGATATTTAGCGGTATGATAGACTATCCAGTCCTGCTTGCCAATCTTAAAGAATGAACAGTGCCCTGGACTGATCACACAATCAGTCCCCTCAAAGACGGGTTTACCGATTTTGGTCCAGGACGATTTCTGCAGAGGATCTGTACCTGTGAGTTGAAGTCTCCCCAGACAGTAGTGGTCAGACCAGCTACCACTTGCAGAGTATACGATGTGCCAGACCCCACTGTTCTGCAAAACCTGAGGACCTTCATTGATGGTCGGTAATTCCTCGCTGGACCCCCTTTTTTCCCATTCGTACTCAGGTGAAGAAATGAGTACTCTTGGTCCTTTGATCTGGGTAGGTGATGCCATTTCGGCAATATATAGGTTCTGCTGTTCATTGATATCACCTTCCCATCCAGACCAGATGAAATATCGTTTTCCATTGTATTGCCAGACAGTACCATCAATCGACCATTTGTCCGACGAGTCGGCAATTTGTCCCATAAAACTAAAATCACTCTCAATACTTTCGTCCTCTGAACGCAAGACATACATGCGATGATTTGCATTGTCACCATCATCAGCAGCAAAATACACATACCAGACATCATCAATGCTGTGTAATTCAGGAGCCCAGATCTCTTTCGAGTATTCCCGTCCTGGAGGGGGTGTCCAAATAGCTCTTCCTTCGGATGTAGCCAGTGCCCTGATATCGTTAACGGTTTTTATCCAAATGCTACCTTGCGAAGAGTAGCAATAATGGTAAAATGAATCCTGATGAATGATCCAGGGGTCAGCTCCGCTTTCCAAAAGCGGATTGGTAAAAAGAGTTGATTTGGCTTGCTGCTGCGTCAGTTTTTCGTCAGGATTATTTCTAAATAACAGAGTTAAAAATATGGTCCCGGCGGTCAGTATTAGAATCATCCATTTTTCCAAATGTTTCATTTTGAGCATCTGCTAATTTTCCCATAACCTACAAAATATCTGATTTGCCAGGCAATCAGGACACCCCCAGGGAGCATATCATCCTGGGAACTGAATGTGACAAAATGAAACAAAAGTTTCTCATGTGAGGAGACGGAAACAGCTTACATGGTATTGCCGTACCAGCATTTTCATTAGTTTTAGTTAGGACAATAAGGACCTGTCTTCCTAAATACAAATCACCATGCAAAGTACAATTGGGCTTCGTCGTCGATCATTCCTGAAAAGAGCCCTACTGGGTACAGCGGGAGTTACTACCGGCTACTCTTCACTGTTGGCATGGAAACCGGAAAAGAAGCACCCATTTCCGGCATGGAAACAGTCTACCAGAGGATTCGATCCTGCAGATGAACGCTACTGGGAAATGGTAAAAAGTCAATATGCTATCGCAGATGGAAAAATCATGGTGAATGCAGCCAACCTTTGTCCCAGCCCATTTCTGGTGCACGAACAGGTGGAATTTTCAATCACCAAACTGGCAAAAGATGTTTCTTTCCAGGACCGGGCCTATTTCAATGAAGAAAGAAAGATCACATTAGACAAGTTGGCAGAATATCTTGGGGTATCCCCTCGAGAAGTGGGTATCACCCGAAACACTACCGAAAGCAACAATATCCTGGTGCATGGACTTGATCTGGGAGCAGAAGATGAAATCATACTATGGGATCAAAATCACCCCTCCAATGGAATTGCCTGGGAAGAGCAATCCAGAAGAATTGGATTTAAGGTCAATTTGGGTTTCACTTCCCGGAACCCCCGAAACCAATGAGGAAGTGGTCGATGCCTTTGCCGAGGCCATTAATGAAAACACGAAACTGATCTCATTTTCACACATTTCCAATGTTTCCGGCCTTGCCCTCCCGGCCAGGGATATTTGTCGAATGGCCCGATCCCGTGGAATTCTCAGTATGGTAGACGGGGCTCAATCCTTTGGATGCGTGGACCTTGATTTATCTCTTCTGGAATGTGATTTCTACACCAGCAGCACACATAAATGGTTGATGGGGCCCCTGGAAAATGGCCTTCTCTACATTCGGGAAAAAGAGATCGAAAACATATGGCCCGCCGTCATTGGGGCTGGTTGGAATAAGGAAGGTAAATCAGTAGACGAAAAATTCTGCGTTTTAGGACAAAGAAATGAAGCCACAGCTGCGGCAATTCAGTGTACCCTGGATTTTCATTGGACTCTAGGAAAATCCGAGATCGAAAACCGGGTTAAGACCTTAAATAGCTACTTGAAAGAAGAAATCTCCGAAAAACTACCGGATATCAAATTTATCACACCGAGGTCCTCACAATTTAGTGCCGGAGTCACTATTCTGGAAATACCGGATGAAACCCGGGGGGATCTTTTCCAAAAGCTTTACCAAAAGCATAACATTGCCTGTGCTCCCACCGGGGGGCTACGGTTTTCTCCCCATATCTATAATACCAAGGATGATCTTGATCGCATCGTGGATGCCCTGGTGGATGAAACATCCTGATCTCGCAACCTTCATGCTTTGATCTACACCGGAACACCAGTATTTACTCTTTCTCAGGCTCCATGCACCTACCATTTATCCTGGTCGAATAGATGTTATTTTGGCAAAAATGCTACTGAGACATGTACATGAGGCTTCTCTTTATTGCGACTGCCATACTCCTTATCTCATTTGCTCATATCGGGGACGACGTGATTTTGTTTGAGGACAATTTTTGACAAACTTGCCTTCCGAATTGATTTCTTCAGATGCGGGGGCCCACACCGAATACCATTTCACCAGGGAGTTACATCCCTATGGTGATTGGCAAGTGGCTATCAGCCGGTAAGAAATCCACTTTACAATTATTCTAACTACCAAATGACAGTGTCAAAACCCTGACACCCTTTTTCCCTATAGCTAAAATGCCCCTATTCATTCACTCCACAACCACTTTAAACCCTCCGGTAAGAGTATACCCGGATGCTTATCGTTGTGTTCTCCATCCGTCCAGACGACCTCAAACTGGTAGCGGGGACCAGTAATATTCTCTTCATCAGCATGTTCATTAGCATACTTCATGGCTGAAACCATTTGCTGATTGGCCAGAAACCAATTACCCCATCTATTGCTCAAATCATTGATGCCATCTTGTAGATAAATTCGGATAGGTCTGATCGCGCTCCTCCTAATCAACGCCGGATAATCCTGACCTCCCAACTTTACCGGATCTTCATCAGGTCTGAAGCCAATTGATACATAGCTGCCAATAGTGCTGTATACTTTCCGAAACACATCCGGCCGATGCCAGGCAACGGTAAAAGCGGCTATGGCACCACTACTTGTACCTCCTATGGCCCTTTGTTCCGGGTCATTCGTCATGTTGTACTTTTTTTCAACCTCAGGAATCATTTCTTCTATCAGAAACCGGGCATAGCGGTCAGACATGGCATCGTATTCCTGGGCACGATTATTCGGATTTCGGGATCCCAGGTCGTCAGGATACGTATCACCTCTATGTCCGGGGCTGATAAATAAACCGATCGTAACCGGTATTTCCTTCCTGGCTATCAGATTTTCCAGCACTTGTGGAGCACGGATGGATCCCTCGGGATTGGTAGCACGGTATCCATCCTGAAATACCAGCAGACTGGCTGGTGTTGAACCATCGTACTGTGCTGGTATGAAAAGCCAATATTGTCTTACTGTACCCTCAATAATTTCGCTGTGAAAATCAAAGGGTCCCAGCAATTCTCCTTTCGGGACACCATCCTGAGGAAAATGATAGTCCGTCAATTCCAGATTGGTACGAACTTCCAACTGACCGTAAATAGTCGCACAAATGCACCATAGCAGTGCAGCAAGAAATGTTCTCATGCTCATCGATTATTCCTCAATGTATGGAATCTGCTCCTAAATCAGGGATGAAATAGCAGCTCTTGCTAAAATCCCAAACTAGTCTCTTAGCCGGAAAAAACGGTATTGGCGGATTCCAGGGAGTCAGCCAATCGGTCCAGGGCGGATCCCCAACCATTGTAGAAGCCCATTCTTTCCTGCTGCTGGCAATATTCTACCGTAGCATGAATGCACTTGAAAATAAATCGTGTCTTTCCACCCATTTCATCAAACAGCATATGAAGTTCTACACCCTCGGTCATGGGTTTAAAATCAGCCGTGGTTACAATTTTGGCCTTCTCTTCGATTTCCAGATACTTTCCCTGCGATATGAATTCGCTCCCATCAGGCATAGGCATAGTGTATTTCCAGGCTCCACCCACCTTAAATTCATGTTCAATGATATTCACTTTCATCCCCTTTGGTCCCCACCATTTGGCAATATGATTTTCTTGTGTCCAGGCCTTCCAAACCAGATCTATGGGTGCATCAAACAGCCTTTCGATGGTAAGTGTTCTTTCATTTAAATCATTCATTTCCATTGGTCTCTTTTGCTTTTAGTTTCATTAAATATTCTTCAAATGAGTCGATTCTATTCTCCCAGATATCACGATATTGATCCAGCCACATGTAGGCAGGTACCAGACTCTCTGACTTGATGAAACAATATCTTTCCCTACCCTGCTGACGTATCTCAATCAAATCGCATTCACCCAATATTTTTAGATGTTTGGAAACAGCCGGCCTGCTTATTTCAAAGTGATTGGCAACCTCATTGACAGACAAAGCCTCCCGGGAAAGAATTTCAATGATTTCCCTCCTCACCGGATCTGCAATGGCTTGAAAAACATCTCTACGCATCGAAGAGTAACTGATTGGTTACAAATATACAAGTAACCGATCAGTTACACAAATTAATTATGAAAATACTTATTCTACATCGGGGAGGCGCAAACAGCGGACGGATATAGCGCCTTCCTGGTAAAACGCTGATTCTAATACAGATGGAACTTGATGAAAGATATGGAGGATGTGGGCCGCACCACCAGTGGAGACGCTACTACTCCAGTAAAGTCCATATTGTCCAAGAGCGTCAAAAACACCTTTATCAGATCTATATCCGCCACCAACTGCAGAAAACATACTTGAATTTGTCGCACTATTGGGATCATTCCAGTATTCAGTTCCGATAACTTTGAGGGCTCCACCAGCTACCTGATCGCCACCAAGATAGTCTACAAGTTGTGACCAGTCACTTTCAGAAGGCACTTTCCAACCAGTTGGACAAAGTCCCCGGCCATCGACAACTGCATTCCAGTTATACATTTTACCGTATGGGACTTCAAAAGACGGGGTGTTTTGATAGTAACACCAGGCACCAGAGCCGTGGCTAGACCAATTGCCGTTATCAATAACATGATCAATTGGGTCTCCATTGGAGTAAAATGAAGTATTAAGGTTTTCGACCATCCAAAGCTGGTTTCCAATCTCAACGGTTCGGTAAATATTTCCTTCAAAGTCTTCCACAATGCTATGGAATTTGAAACCAGTGGAGAGAGAAATCCAATGTTTTCCGGTCCATCCCAGGAAGTCAGATCCGGTCCAGGTTACGGTTCCTGGTTTAGGTTCCGGATCTACTGAACTACCGATAATTATATCTCCATAGAGCTCCAGTGATTGGGAATAAATGACACCGGAAAACAAGACGCAACTGACGGCAAAGAATACTTTGATCATGACTTTTTCTAAGAATAATCATTCGGGCATGCTCTGCGATCACCATTATTAGTAGTTTTTATACTTCATCTACCTTCATCCTTAGTAAACTCACGACTATTTACTCCCACGTAACAATTCCAGATTACGTTTAGCAACATTGAGGGCTCGCAATGAGCTTTTCCTCTTGCTAGTGTGTTCCTGCATCCGGCTTAGAATATCTTTCAGTGATTTCACAGCGGCCACTATATGAGGTCCCTTGTTGAGCATTACACATTCCGCATTGGTACTCAACGCTGCATCGGTCACTTCTGCCCGGGTCGCAATGCCAGCCTTCGCCAGATTTTCCAGTACCTGAGTAGCCCAGATTACCGGTACATGGGCAGCTTCACAAAGCCACAGGATCTGATTTTGTACTTCGGCTATTCTCTCAAATCCTATTTCGACGGCAAGGTCACCACGGGCTATCATAACACCAATCTTATTCCGTTTCATCGCTTCCAGTAATATCGCGGGCAGGTTTGCAAAGGCATCTCTGGTTTCGATTTTATAGATGACTCCGATATCCCGGTTTCCCAAGTTGTCCAGCTCGGCATAAAGATCCTTTACATCATCCGCAGTCCTGACAAATGAATATCCTACCATATCGGCGTTTTCACTGATAAAGGGTAATAGCTCCTTGTCATTTTCCGTCAACGAGGCAAGGTTGAGATCAGTGTCTGGCAGATTAATACCCTTTTCGGATTTCAAACGCTTTTTATGTGCCTTGAGGATTTTGAGACCTACCGAATCGACAGCCTTTGATTCGACGATGGCTTCTATGGTTCCATCATCAAAATAGACCCTGTCTCCTACCTCGATATCATCAATTACCTGTGGCAACTGTACTCCAACATACGACGACCTGACTTGCTTGTCTTCATGATCGTACACTGCCTCCTTTGCCAAGGCATCATCTTTGATGAGAGTCAGTCTTTCGTTTTCTCTGACTTCCAAAAATTTCTTGGCTTTCTTCTTTTTGCCCTTGAGATTGATGTTGCCTGTGCGAATTTTAGGGCCGGGCAAGTCCATGTAGATTCGTATGGGCTTGTTCAAACGCTCCCCTACAGCTTTGAGGTTGGTAATCATCCTATTCCAGCTGTCATAGTCCCCATGACTGAGATTGATCCTGGCTGTATCCATTCCTTCTTGCACCAGACTCTCCAACAAGGTTTGATCCTCAGCAGCTTCATCCGGCATCGTAACCATAATCTCGGTAAAGTGCTTTTTGCGGGAACCGTTGAAAAGATGATTTGCATGTTCCCTCAGAATCTCTTTTCCCATACTGTAGTCCAATGCCTGGTCACAGCCAGGTTCCCATTCTTTGTTCATCAAAAGACACAAGAGCTTGAGCACCTTACAGACAGTGCCAAGGACATATCCTTCCCCCGTGCGCAAAGATGATATTCCCAGATCTGACAACGGATCGTGTATATGCCTCAGATCGGCACTCCTAAGGATCAGGTAATTGCAGAGATTGCGGGCACTCTGACGATACTCTTCACTGACACTTTCACACAATTGGTCAATCATAGACTCAGCCTCCAACATCTCGTCATAGAGGTCTCGCACGGCACTTTCCAATTCAGCTAATGTCATAGGCAGAATCTAATACAGACTCTTATTCAAATCTGGTAAGATATCAACAAAGTCCATACAGACATAGCATTCAGGTATCAATTAACCAAATTACTGACAGAATCCAGGAACAGGACCGGATCCTTATAACAAAAGCATTCAAATAGCAGTTAACCAGCCATGAACCTTACTGTCAAATTGATTTTACTCCTGGTTTGCCAGCTGATCTCCATTTGCGTGGTACCGGGTCAGGACCTTAGGACTGAATTGGAAAAGATCATCGACCGGGATACCGATATTTCACATGAGAACATCCCGGGATTTATTATAGGGATCGTCGATAATGACTCAATCTTTTACGAATCATTCGGTTCTGCAGTAAAAGGCAATAGCCAACAAATCTCCCCCGAATCCCTCTTTGAAGTGGGTGGATTAACCAAGGTGTTTACAGCCCTCCTTTGCCAACTTTTACATGACCGGGGTACTATTAATCTTGATCACAGTATCAATAGCTACCTTCCCGAAAAACTACAGAACCCTGCGCTGGATGCTCTCACTTTTAAGCATTTGCTCACCCATACGTCGGGTCTGCCCTATTTGCCGGGCAATCTGGCAGGAACCGAAACCGATCCCGACAACCGCTATACCTCTTATACCACTGATGATCTTAGTAACTATCTTGGCAATATCAAAAAACCACCGTTACTTGGCAACTATCTCTATAGTCACACTAACTACGCCATCATAGGTTGGATTCTTTCAGAACATACGGGAAAATCCATGCAGGAAATGATCACTAAGGATCTTTTTGCTAAAGTTTCCATGAAGAACAGTTACCTGGCTGATGAAAAAAATGACACCGGGAATATATCGCCGGGATATGACTTTGCAGGTAAGCAGACCGCCCCCTGGACCTTTCCCACGTTTGCTGCCAGTGAAGGAATGAGAACTTCGGCACAAGACCTTTGTCTTTTCATCCGGCAAATGCTGAGTCAGGACGACGCTGTGGCCAGTTCATTCTCCCAAACACTCCAACCAGTAGTGAAAATACCCCGAAGCAAAAGATCCTACGCCGGCATTGGATGGCATATGATGAAAGGCAAAAAGAAAGAACCCATATATTTGCACTCAGGGAAGACAACCGGTCATGCAGCATCCATGCATTTCATTACCCAAACCAGAACTGCCGTGATTTTGATCACAAATTCCCCGGGGAGGATGGATGGATTGGCCATGTCCGTACTGCGAATGATTAATGACAACTGGAAAAGAATTTAATAATGGGTAAAAAATCCAAGAAAATACGAGGTGGAGGACTGGTTTACTCCACCGATCCCGAAACTATGAGTGATTTGTTTTCGGGAATAAAATTAAATCAAGGCGAAGACAAAGATGAAAACACTCCGGCTGACATGAAGAAAAAACAATATGACGACGAGGTAAGGGTATGGATCGATCGAAAAGGCCGGGGAGGAAAAGAAGTCACCCTGGTTAAAGGCATAGGCAGACCCGACAGCTACCTGAAAGATATTGCCAAAGACATTAAATCACAATGCGGAGTGGGTGGCACGGCCAAGAACGGAGAAATCATCATCCAGGGAAATCATCGTGATAAGGTGGTGGACATTCTGAAGAAGAAAGGGTTTGTGAATACCAAGAAGGCAGGTGGGTGAGTGTACCCTCGTCACCGCTAGATTCCATTCTGACCTGGGATGTTTTAAATACTTCTATTCCTGGTTACCACACTATTATCACATCTCTCCGACCAAGAACGGCTAGCAATCAAAATATTTCAATCAATTTTAGGCCGAGTGAAACCTGCAAATAGGATGTCCCATGTCTTTGTCTTCTCACTGAACAAGAGGAATTCTTGCTTGATAGATCCATCAACCTGTTTCGACCAAACACCCCGGATTGGCGTACTTTTACCGCCGTTATTAGGATAGGCAGTGCCTTCGAGCACCATAGCTCCGCTTTCGTCAAGCCCTCCGGAATAGTCTACATAGTACATGGGACTCATCCATATTTGACGCCATAGACCAGTTTCGGGATCAACAAAACTCATTCCGAATCCAGTGTGACCTGTTGTAAATTTCATCTCTTCGGTTATCAGGCACCCCTGCTCGCGTTTTGTGTATACTTGTTCTCCGATTTTATTCCCGTCAGGTGCATAAAAATCCCAACTTCCTAGTACGAAATCAAAATCACTGTAAGGTCTTTCATCACTCATACATACTGAGATCAGAGCATTTGCAGGTTCATTCTGCTCTGTCTGGGAAATCACATACGGTATGACAAGAAACAATCCTGCTGTCACTAATCCGAGTCTGAATATGCATTCCATATGTTGCTTTCTTTTATTCTTCTGATCACAAGACTATTGAAATATGTTTTTTGTTACACATCGTTAGTTTTTATCGATGGGATCGTACATTATATAAGTGATATCGGTTTAGGCGCATGTGTCGTGATGCCCCTTACCCGAACTTAATCATTCAATCCTGTTATCAATTCTGTCTGCGTCTTTCATTTCACCAAAATTTCATTGAGCATCATGATCATCATTGCGCCTTGTTTGCGTTTCGTTGTTTTTCATTGAATTGACATTGCATTCTTGCTTACCGATTTACTTATTCCCCTGCACTAAATACCAATCCACCCAGGCATGTTGGTCATTGTAGAATCGCAAAATGTGCCCTCCTTGCATAGAGTAAATTGTGTATAATCAGCACTACGTTGTATTTTCTCTGCTATCGCCATAAGTATTTTTCAAAAAAACCGACCCTGCCTGGGGCAGGCAGGCGCTAACGCGGTCGTAAAATCCCACCATCCGCCTCAGACGGAATGGCTGGATTAAGTGTCAAATGAATCAAATCGCTTCGCTTATCAAAGTGGCAGCCCACCCGCTTAGCGCACGCCTGGCCAGACGGACAGGGTTTCGTCGCTTCGATGTCCCCCAGACAGCCACTCCTCCTTCGTCGGAGGTCGCTCCTCGCACCCATCCGCTTCGCGGTTTCGTCGCTTCGATGTCCCCCAGACATCGACTCCTCCTTCGTCGGAGGTCGCTCCTCAATCCTTAATACAACGAACAGAGAATCCGCTAGTTCGAAAGATGGTGGTCATGACGGCATCGCTGCTATTGAAGTTGAGGTTGCGAGCAAGTGTGCCGCTAACCGTACTACTCCAATAGATACCGAAGGCACCGACACTGCTGAGCGAACCATCGCTGTAGCGGCGGAAGCCTGCCAAGGGCAACTTTAGCGGAGAGGCAAATGCACCGGCAGCATCATTAGATATCCAGGTCAATCTTTCCTGCTCCCACTCCGCTGCAGTAGGTACCCGAAATCCCGAAGGACAGGGATTGTTTTCTGCAGCGGTACCAGACCACATATGGGTTTCAACGTTGCTCAACCAATTAGAGCTACCAGTTATAAATAAACCGCCAGTAGTAAAATAATTGGTTGCCTGCGTAGCAGTAGTTCCTGATGTCCGTATCTGATGTCCATCAGCATTGCGTCCCCACTGGTAGAGGTCGCCATAACTGGCAGCATCCGTAGAGCTGGTTGCCACCTGCGTAGCACCCAGATTGCGATCCAGCCACACCTTGCCTGTTACCGGATTGACCACCGTGCCGTAGTTGCCCGGGCTCTGAACTAAAGTAGCCGCAGACCGCACCGCCAAGGTCCCGTCAGCCTGCTTTACCACAATCTGATCGGCCGTATTATCTGTAGGCGTATTTGTAATCTTTGCCTGGCCCTCTACCTCCAGATTTTGAGCAATAGATAGTCTCGGCATAAACATGATCGTGACCATCATGATCACTGCATAAACCACTTTTCTTAAATTCATAATTGTACCTACGGTCATCAATACTCCTAAAAATATTTTCGTGTTCTTCATTTAGTTGCATTCTAATATCAACCTGAATCTTAGTGATTTTTCATTTGATATTTACCACCATAAATGGTGATTTTTGGACTTCTAGTGACAAGTGACGGCATCCTCCGCAACTACCTTGATTACACCCTAAAATTTTGTTTTCCCTACCACTTTATCTAAATGATGTCATGTTACATATTCATGAAGAAGGCCAATAAATCTACTTTTAGTCCATAGGCACAACGATCTACGGCTGCAGCATCAACCTGAGTTTATCAACGCTTTCTTAGTTGAAATATCTTCATTTTTAAGCTGTCATCCCTCACTTGCTAGAGCCGATGTTGTGGAAGTGCTTTTCAATTTCTTCTTTGATCTTGTCTTTCGGGAAAACTTCAAGGATTCATTCGAATGACTTGAATTTGCTCGAAATGAGTGAACCGCGAAAGCGGGTGAGTTGGCCATGGTCACCAATGTCGTACTCGACTCTGCGAGATCATTTGGTCATGAGTCAAAAAGCCCTTGGAGCGCCTTGCCTGGCGGCCAGACAGGCCCGTCTTTATTGCCTATTTGACTCTCATTACGTAATCCAATGTATAATCCAGGTTCAAATTTCACTTTCTCGCCACCAATATCCGGTCTTTCCCCTGCATATCCTTTTCGATATAGATTTCTGAGTACATCATATGTTTAGCCTGAGTATATATTTCACCGGAAAAAAACTCATTCATTTCCACTAAAATATAGCCGCCCGGTCGTAAAGCTTTTTCACCGATGGTCAGCAACTGAAGATATACACCTACTACATCATCTTCCGGTGCATAAAGGGCATAATAGGGTTCCCAGGTGCGCACGCTGGTATCCATCTTGCTGGTTTCCCGGCTAGAAATATAGGGTGGGTTTGAAATAATCAAGTCCCATTTAGGTTCCAACATGTGAGGACCAGGTTTAAAGAAATTATTCAATACAAATTGAACACTTGCACCCAGTGCTGATGCATTGGTTTTAGCCACATCGAGGGCACCGGTACTAATATCAGTAGCAATCACCTGCGCAAATGGGCAGAGTAGAGATAGCGAAATGGCAATACATCCCGATCCCGTGCCCACATCCCAAATGCGATAAGGGTCATTTTCCGATCTAGCCTGAAGGAGCTTCTTTGCAGTGTACACCAACTCTTCAGTCTCCGGCCTGGGTATCAGCACTTCTTCGTTGACTACGAATTTCCAATGGTAGAAATAGGCAATTCCGGTGACATACTGAACAGGCTTTCCCGATTGCAAATCAAGAACCCCCCGCTTCAGCATTATAGCCTCTTCCCTGGTCAGGATACGATTTGACTCTGCTGCATTCTTCACGTTGATCAGATCATCAAATAGTAAATCCAATACTGAATGCAGTTCACCTTCGGAGTATTGCGGACGGAGTATAGTAACCATATCCGCGTGTGACTTTTTGGCAACCACCCCTTCCCAGTCATGGTCATGCAATCCAGTCATAAGTGTATACTTTATAGCTCAACCAATAACTAATCATTAAAATAACCGTATAGAGAATCATAGGCCTGATGGGTACATATTCACTCCATCGGATATTGTGTCTGCGATGTAAAACCAGGGCCAACACGATCTTTTCCACGATAAAGGCAATCACAGTGCCGAGTGCCACTCCGATCAATCCCAGGTGTTGAATCAAATAAAGGCTGAACCCAATATTCAAAATCAATTCCAGGATGGAAACACCAAGCAACGCACGATGATCATCCATGGCGATCAGAATAGACTGAGGAAAAAGCCACCGACTAATCACCAGCAATAAATACGTGTTAAAAATAAAGGCACTTTGATAAAATTCCTGGTTATAAACCAGGGGAAATAATAGTGGAGAAAGCAGTATCAGGCCAATCGAAATGGGAAAGAATATATGCATGAGCCTGGTAGATCCCTGCCTGATTCGCACTAGACCATTTTTTCTGCTTGCCGCAAAAACGGCAATCATGGCGGTTGAGAATGCCCCTGCCAGTGCCAGTGTCCCGGGTAGTTCACGTGCACCGTATTTGAAAATCGCAAACATGGCTTTGCTTTCATACTGCCAGGTTACCAACCAGGCGTCAAAAAACTGCGCGAGAATAGCTATGCCCCCATATAGCGTCAGGGGAACAGCAATCCCGATGAATCCTTTCCAAATCTCTAAATCCCAGACAGGTTTAGCATAAGAAAGGAGAAAGTAGAACAAGCACATTATTTCAAGAATCGCAAAGGCAAATAACCCCCAAATAATCCCTTCGAGACCATAACCTAACAGTATCGGCACCAGCAATGCACCTGTATACCCGATGGCATAACCCCAACTAAACCTCATAAAGTATTGGGACAGACCTCTTACCAAAAAGATATAAGGAGTCATCGAGGAACTCAAATGCAGAAAAAGAAACCCGATGACCAGATTGTAATGTGGGAGGTCATCAAGATTAAGAAGCAATGGCAGGAGATAACCCCTACCCAAAAACATAATAAAGGCCAGGATAAAAGAACCTGACAACACATAGACAAACACATGCCAAATCACGCTGGGTCTGGCATCTTCTTCGACCTTGTAATAGTAGGAGGTCATTGCCTGCAGAGCTCCACTCACACAAAAAAAGGTAAAAATCAAGCCCAGGTAAATCCACATTTCATAGGTGCCTATCTCCTCCACGGTGAGAAAACTCCTGGCCAATATTATTCCTCCTGCTAGATGTGTTGCCTGTCTGACAACAGCAAACAACTGAAAGCCCTTGCTGCTATCCTTATGTAAACTGTCAATCCATTTCAATGGGCTGATGGTCAACTCAATACTTTATGTGTGTGCTTAAAATCTACACCAAATGATTGTAAGGCTCCCAAAACAGGTTCATAAATTTCGCGGGTAACGGGTATTTTGACACCGGGACTGGAAATTTTCTTTTCCATAATGAGTTCCGCTGCTATTCCCAATGGTAGGCCCACCAGGGTCGACATGGCGGTGGCACCGGCATCCTGGCCCTTGTACACCAGTGTTGAAATCGAGATCTCCTTTTGTTGATCCCTTTCATATTCAAGGTCATGCTGCATAACTACCATATCTTTGTCGTCCTCCTTCATTTTCCATTTATCCAGCAACAAATCCTGCAAAATAGAAGCCGGGGTGGCATTTGATATCCGAATTCTACGGTTTCCAAAAACACCCAACCAGTTCAGTTTTTCCATCAGTGTTGAATGCGCGGGAACATTCAGAAATGCTGCTACCCGCGTAGCCAGACTGCCGGGACCTTCATCGATAAATGCATCCACCAGCTCATGGTAAGTCATCTTGTCAGAATCCCTGATGGGAAAGTTATTTTCTGTAAGTCCGATTCGTATCAGGCTATCCCAGGCCTCACAAAATCCCGGATACCTCAATGTTCCGCGAACGATGTTGGGGATTTCCTCCAGGCCGTAATCAGCCCGGTATCGCAATGAGTCCCGGTTGGCATACATTTCATATTGGCCGAGGCCCTGGATGTCGATCAGTTCAGCCCTTTGAAAGAGTCGATGGTGCGGTAGGTACTTTTGCTTTCCGTCTTTCAAATATTTGGCAGTGCCCAGGCCGGCTCCAACTACATTGCCGGGATTCCAGGTGATTTTATAATGCCAGGGGTTATCATCGCTCTCCGGAGCTACCAGTCCTCCGGCACAGGATCGAAAGGAGGTAAATCGGCCACCTCCCGATTTAATATCCTCAATTTGTTGTGCTGCAGACATATGATCTATGCCGGGATCCAGTCCCATCTCGGTCAAAAACACCAAGCCTCTGTCTGCAACATCATCCCCCATCATCGAGAGCTGTGGGTCCAGGTAACTAGCTGTTATCAAGTGCTTACGCAGCTGGATGCAATCCCTGGCAACTTTGAAATGTAACTCGGCCGGCAACATAGATATCACTATATGTGATCTTTTGATCAGATCTTTACGGTCATTGGGTTTATTGACATCCAGCCATACTGACAGTCCGTTTTGGTGACCCGCCACTTTCTCATCAGCCAGAGCAGGTTGTGCATCTGCCACGGTCACAAGCCAGCCTTTGCTTTCGGAAGACTTCAATAAATACTTTATCAGCGATGTTGAGGACCTTCCGGCCCCTATGATCAGAATGTTTTTCATGGTATGTTGTAAAAAGGGTGTGCCAATACAAATTTGAGTTCATCGATTGCTTACCTTAACTCCCTTCAATTACTTTATTATAGAAGAGGTTAATGGCTGAAAAAATCATTAAAACAGTCTACGAGGAGTTCTTAACTGACGATGAACTCCTGCACGAAGATAAGGTCTTGCTGGCAAAAGCCCGCAAAGCATTGAATACATCATATGCTCCATATTCTCATTTTCAGGTATCCTGTACGCTGCTTCTTGAAGACAACTCAATCATTGAAGGAACCAACCAGGAAAATGCCGTCTTGAGCCTTGGTCTCTGTGCAGAACAAAACGCGTTGAGCACTTATGCCAGTTATCACAGGGAGATCCCTATCGTAAGCATGGCAATTACCGCCCATCACAATAGCAAAATTCTGGACGCACCAGTCAGTCCGTGTGGTGCCTGTAGAGAAGTAATCCGGGAGTTTGAGGACCGACAGGGAAACCCCATTCGTATGATACTACAGGCAATGACAGGTCCGGTATGGATATTCAACGGTATTGAATCACTGCTCCCCTTTCCCTTTAAAAGGGATCAAATCGGAGCCTAATCAATACCATTCCTGTCCATCCATGCCACTATGTCTGCAAGATCTTGCGGAGAGTCAATGCCAATAGTTCCGCTTTCCACTTCCACCAATTGAATATCGTAACCTGCCTCTAACCAACGTAATTGTTCCAGGCTCTCCCATTTTTCGAGGCTTCCCTGGGGCAGTTTTGTGATTTCCAGCAGGGTATCTCTATCATAAGCATAAACTCCCAGATGATGCAGGTAAGAAGGCATCACTTCCGGATCCCGGGCATATGGAATCATCGATCTGCTGAAATACAGTGCCCGGCCATCACTTCGCCGAACGACTTTAACGGTATTGGGATCTGTCGCATCATGCGGATTTATAATCGGTGTGACCAGGGTGGCCAAATTAGCTTTTCCCTCCTGCATCACAGTGAGAAGCATATCAATATGTCCGAAAGGCAAAAAAGGCTCATCACCCTGGATATTCACTATGACTGACGCCGAATGCTTTTGGGCAACCTCAGCCACACGATCTGTCCCTGACCTGTGATCAGATGAGGTCATCTGTACTTCCATCCCCTGAATAATACAGTGCTCATAGATTCGTTCATCATCCGTAGCAACTATGGTCCTATCCAGTAGTTGAGCTCTGCCTGCTTGCTCATAGACACGCTGGATCATGGATTTGCCTTTTATGTCAACCAGGGGCTTGCCGGGGAAGCGCACCGATTGATATCTGGCAGGGATTACACCTAAAGCTATCATATTAAGATAAAATGTAATATATTGTACTTTCGTAGCAATATTATGAACACATCAGGATTCATTAACGTACTACTTGCTTTCTTTCTCTGTTGTACACTGTCTTATGGTCAGAGTTCTGGCTATAACACTGACTCAGTATTCGTACAATTCGATCGCAAGTTAGGAAAAGTCATATATCATCATCCTTCCGGCTTTCAGACACTTTATGCCATAGGCAGAATTTATGGTGTCACTCCTGAAAGTATCGCCAGGGCAAACCCCAAAGTGATTAATGATACAAGGCCTCCGGTGACACGTTTGGTTATACCGATTTCCGATAGTGAATTGCGATATGACAAACCCTCCTATCACAATAAGGGCAAATACCAGCCTGTCTATTACAGGGTACAGAAGGGAGACAACCTGTTTCAGATATCAAGGAAATACTTTGATTTGCCTACCCGGGTTTTGGTAGAGCGTAACCAACTGGCTTCAAGGTCAATCAGCCCAGGTGATGCACTGCTTATCGGGTGGATCACGAAAGATCAATCTTCGCTAGTGGTCCTGGAAGGTGACCTGATGGACCCGTTTGGAGGTGATCCCGAAATGGCAAGACTCTTTGATCTGCAGGATGTGCCAATGATGGAAACGAATGAGGTAGCGTTTTGGAAAAAGGGAGCTCATTCCAGGGGGTTCCTGGTCATGCATCGCCATGCCCCGGCCCATAGTATTATTGAAATCATCAATCCTTTATTTGGTAAGAAGATCTATGCCAAGGTCCTGGGTAAAATCCCTGACAACCTTTATCCTGCAGAAGTAGACATGGTCCTTTCGACCGAAGCAGCCCGCCAGTTAAATGCTATCGATCAGAAATTCTTTTTTCGAAGCAGGTACCCCCGAGATACACAGAGCGCCAGTCGCTAATTTTAATACTTTTGAGACCAAAATCTGTACGTGGAAGTATTTGACAACATACTGGAGACCATAGGCAATACCCCCCTGATCAGGTTGCATAAAATCACCAGGGATCTCCCCTGCCCGGTATATGCGAAGGTGGAAACCTTTAATCCCGGACATTCTATCAAAGACCGCATGGCGGTTCGTATGCTTGAACAGGCAGAAAAAGACGGAAAGATCAAACCCGGAGGCACCATCATCGAATGCACCTCCGGTAATACCGGTATGGGATTGGCCATTGCGGCCAGCGTTAAGGGGTATAAATGCATCTTTACGACCAATGACAAGCAATCAAAGGAAAAGATTGATATGCTAAAGGCCTTTGGAGCTGAAGTCATTGTTTGTCCCCCAATGTGAGTCCCGAAGATGAGCGCTCCTATTACTCTGTGGCTGAAAAACTGAGTAAGGAACTGGATAACTCATTTTGGTTTAACCAGTATGACAACCTGGCCAACACTGCAGCGCACTATGAAAGCACTGGACCTGAGATATGGAGGCAGACCGACGGAAAGATCACCCATCTGGTTGTAGGAGTAGGTACGGGCGGTACTGTATCAGGTACAGCAAAGTATCTGAAGGAACAGAACCCTGCCATCAAGGTCTGGGGTATTGATACCTACGGATCGGTATTCAAGAAGTATCACGAAACCGGAGAATTTGATGAGAAAGAGATCTACCCATATATCACGGAGGGAATTGGAGAAGATATTCTTCCCAAGAACGTGGATTTTAGCCTGATTGATCACTTTGAAAAGGTGACGGACAAGGATGGTGCCGTAGCGGCACGGGATATGGCCAGGATTGAAGGCATCATGATGGGTTATTCAGCCGGTAGTGCACTGGCAGGATTGTTGCAGATGCAAGAACAGTTGACAGAAAGTGATTTGGTGGTTCTGATCTTTCACGATCATGGCAGCAGGTACGTAGGTAAGATCTACAACGACGACTGGATGCGTGAGCGCGGGTTTCTGGACGACCAGTTGACCGTGGAGAGTTTGATACGGTCGAAGAAGGATCATCAATTTGTGAGTATTGAGGAACAAACCAGGGTAAAGGAAGTGATTGCGAAGATGAAAGAATTGGAAATATCACAAATGCCGGTTGTCAATGGTACTGAGATCACGGGTTCTATCACCGAATCCAGGATTATTCAGTTTTTCCTTGAAAACGGTAAGTCTGATGAAAATCCCACGGTGGGATCTATCATGGAGCCACCCTTTCCCGAGGTAGATATCAGGAGTTCGATACAGAAGGTGAGTAAAACAATAAATCGACGGCATCCTGCGGTTACCACAATTGACAAAACCGGTAAGCGACATATTATCACCCAATATGACATCATCCAAAACCTCTGAAAAATTGTGGACTCCCTTTCATAATAAAGGATACAATATGAGGTTATATCAGGTATCTATGCGCTACCATTTGGTCTTACTTGTGTTTGTGTTTCTGACCGGACTTCTTTCTACTCAAGTCGTGAAGGCCCAGGATCCTCTGTTTTCTCAATATTACGCTGCTCCATTGTATCTAAACCCGGCTCTGACGGGTGGTTTTACCGGAAGATATCGCGTATCTGCCATATACAGGGATCAATGGCGATCACCATTGGAACAAGCTATCAGTACATTTGGTGCAGGCCTGGATTTACGCTTTGACATGCAAGGAAAAGCCCTTGCAGGAGATGCTGCAGCAGTGGGAATCCAGTTTGTTACAGATCAGGCCGGATCTCTCAACCTTTCCACCAACAGTATATCTCTTTCAGGAGCCTTCCACAAATCACTCGATATCGGTAACCGGCAATATCTCTCCGCCGGCTTTCAATTTTCTGCTTTTCAGCGTAATATTCTATACAAGAATCTGACTTTTCAAGACCAGTTTAACGGAGTGGATGATTTCACAGGAAGTACGGCTGAAGATCTGCCCGCCAACAATTACGGGTTTGGAGATATCTCTTTCGGACTGAATTATGCCGTTTCCATCCACAGCAGCCTCAATCTATACCTGGGTGCGACAGCTCATCATCTCACACAGCCTGAAATCTCCTTCTATGCCAAGGATGAAGATGAAGATCAACAGGAGGTCTCCAATAGTCCGTTATATCGCAAGTACGGCTTTCATGCAGGATTGACAACAGATTTATCTGAGAATGTGAAAATCTCACCCAGGACCTACTTTACCAGTCAGGGGTCGCATCTCTCTTTGAGTTTGGGCAACGTCTTTATTCTGGAACCATCCAGTACGGACGAATTTAACTTTCATCTGGGAGCCTGGATCTCACTTGTCAGGGACTTTGACAATGCTATTCAACCAAATGCCGTTGGCCTCCTTGCCGGCATGGGCTTTGGCAATCTACTTGTGGGACTTAGCTACGATTTTAACATCCGGGACATCATCAATTATCAGACCGGACAGGGCTCCTTTGAAATCTCTATTACCTATTCAGGCGACTACGAAGATGAAGGTGGGTTATGCCCTACTTTTTAAAAGGTAAAGCCTATTAAGAGGGCTCTTAGACGTAGTGGGTCTTGGTAAAGCTTCTGCTATTATATTTAAACCGGGAATATGCATTAGACCTCCTATTACGAAACCCCAACACATAATCTCGGTTAAAAGCAGTTCGACTCTTATCATACTTTGTGACACTTGGTGTGCCAGCTTTTACTTAACCGCTAGCACTGTTTTCTTACTTTTAATCACCCGTACTTAGTGCTGTTAACATCTTCAGTAGGGGCTTTTTTCCAATAACAATTCTGTTTGAATGTTTATACCTAACCTGGACGAGCCAGAACCAAAAAAGGTACCATGCAGTAAATCGAATGGCCTAGATGCATGAAGAGACATTGCCTACAGAATGTCAATATGACACCGCGTTCGCCATAGTATAGGGAAATGACGTCAACTCCCAGTGGCCTTGAGGAGGGTACTGAGATACCCATCTCACGCTGGTAAATGAAAGTCATTCTCACCATGCCTGACTGCGTTATTCCTTCCTTAGATACATCCCGGTATCTTTCCTCGTCACGCCCAGTACTCTGTGAGAATATAGATATGGAATGCATTCGGGAATATTTTTAGTCAGGTCAAGG
>JAUILF010000476.1 GCA_030433135.1 Bacteroidia bacterium
CCTGATGGTCTGCTCTTGACCGCTGGTGATAATCCGGTTTTCTATTACCAAAAAAGCACCAAATCACTGGATGGCCAATATCCCCGGGCCAACTATCTTCATCCTGTCTATGGTATTCACGGCGAAACCCTGACGGAAGACTTTCCCGACGATCACCTGCACCAAAGAGGCATATTTTGGACCTGGCACCAGATCTATGTGCAAAACGAACGGGTGGCAGATGGTTGGGAGTGTTCAGGTATCACCTGGGATGTGTTCCATACGGATACACAAGTGGATGATGGCAAAGCATCTCTCACCACCAAAGTAAGATGGATCACTACCATTCCCGGTGAAAATAAAAAGGAGGCTTGCGTGGAAGAAACTTCAACCATCGACTACAAAATCATGGATGGTGTCAAAGTATTGGATTTTGCGATTACGCTGGAGGCTTTAAAAAATGGAGTAATGATCGGTGGCTCGGAGGATATAAAAGGTTATGGGGGATTCTCAGCCCGACTGTATCTCCCAGAAGATCTTAAGTTCTACGGAAATGAAGGGCCGGTTACCCCCATTAATGAAGCCGTTGAAGCGGGTCCATGGATCGGTATGAAAGGTACTTTTGATCAGAATTCTCAACAAAAGAGTGCCATCACCATTGTCAACCATTCCGCTAATCCGGAACCATTTCCAGGGTGGATCCTGCGTAGCAAAAACAGCATGCAAAATCCCGTGTTTCCAGGCAGAGATGCTATTACTTTGGAAAAAGGTCATCCAATTACCTTGCGCTACAGAGTACTTATCCATAGCATAGGCAAGACAGAAGAAAATCTTCAGGCATTACTGAACTATGGTTCTGATTGAGTCATCAGGTATTACTTTTCCTCGATTGGAGTTTATCAGATGCTCAATCAAAGTGAAGAAAAGCCTACCTTTAGAGTTGACTAACTTTCCACCTTTTACCATCTGAGTCTTATAACAAATGTGCATATTCAAAGACATAATCCTAGTTCGAATGTATTTCAAAATAAGCGCTGTTTTCATAGCGGGATTAATATTCCTCACCTCCTGCAATACGACAAATGAGGATCAAACTACAGACAATGAGCAATCTATGGTAACGCTGATGAATGTGGACCCCGGGCATTTTCATGCCGCCCTGGTACAAAAGAACATGTATACTGAAGTAAATGACAAAGTATATGTCTATGCCCCCGATGGGCCGGAAGTACAAAACTACCTGGACGCCATTGAAGCCTACAACACCCGGCCTGAAATGCCAACTTCCTGGGATGAGCAGGTTTATCTGGGCGATGATTTCTTCGCAAAAATGCTGGAAGAGAAACCCGGAAATGTAATGGTGGTTTCAGGTAATAACGCAAAGAAGACATCGTACATCCATCAGGCAGTATCCAACAACATACATGTCCTTGCCGACAAACCCATGGTCATAGCTCCGGGAGACTTTTCGCAACTCGAGGATGCTTTTAGATTGGCAAAGGAAAATGACGTACTGCTCTATGATATCATGACCGAGAGATTCGAAGTGACAACTGCCCTTCAGAAAGCTTTATCGCTCGTCCCTGATTTGTTTGGTGGTCTGGTTGAAGGAACACCGGAAGAACCTGCCATTACCAAGGAAAGTGTTCATCACTATTCAAAAATGGTTTCGGGTAAGCCCATCAAAAGACCACCCTGGTTTTTTGACGTGAGGCAACAGGGTGAAGGTATCGTGGATGTGACCACACACCTGGTTGACCTCGTCTTCTGGGAGTGCTATCCCGATGAAGCCATTAACTACACTGAAGACCTGGAGTTGATCTCAGCCCGGAGGTGGGCAACCGAAATCAATCCCGCCCAGTTTGAACATGTCACCCAATTGAGTGAATATCCTGATTACCTGGAAGGCGCTGTGGTCAATGATTCGATTCTCGAAGTATTTGCCAACGGTGAAATTGTGTTTAAGGTCAAAGATGCCTTTGCTAAAGTATCAGTGATCTGGAACTATGAGGCTCCTGAAGGTGCCAAAGACACGCACTATTCCATTATGCGAGGCAACAAAGCGAATCTGGTGATACGACAGGGCGAAGAACAGAATTACCAACCGACACTCTATGTAGAGCCCCTGGGCAGCAAGATGGAGGCAAAACCTGCCCTGGAAACAGCCATATCCAACCTGGGAGCGCAATACACCGGATTGACTTTTGTCGATACCTCAAACGGCTGGGAAATAAAAATTCCATCCCGATACAAGGTGGGACATGAGGCTCACTTTGCCCAGGTCACGGAGAAATACCTGGAATACCTGGAAGCCGGATCGCTGCCAGATTGGGAAGTACCAAATATGCTGGCCAAATATTACCTAACCACGGAAGCATACAAGCTGGCACACAAATAACGATAGTGTGAGTTTGGGTGTGAGTGTGAGTGTGTGAATGCTGACACCGCCAGGTCGTCAGTAGCGAAGTGCTAACAACCGAAGGTTCGTCAGTAGTGTGAGTTTATGGTTTTGTGGTATTCTGGTATTGTGGTAGAATTTTGATCGACTGCCTACTGCGAACTGCTGACTGCCGACTGCGGACTGCCGACTGCCGACTGCCTACTGAGGACTGAAACCTAATCTTCCACCGATTTGCGTACGAAACTACCCCAGCTTAAATTGGTCTTGCCTGGTTGCTGTTCCTCGGCTCTTTCGATGGCCATCAAGGCTGCATGTTCGACAACCCACTCAAAATTATCAGCACCGACCGAGGTGAGCTCAGCATCAGGTGCCGGGTTACAAAAATCAATGGCATAGGGAATGCCATCTTTTACAGCAAACTCGGCGGTATTAAAATCATAACCCAACGCGGTATTAATCTGTAATACGAGGTCATGCACCTTGTCAAGCAATCCTTCGGGATAGGAAGGAATATCCTGTAGATACCTGAGGTGATGTGGGTTTCGGGGTTCATAAGGCATGATGTGCACATATTTCCTGTTGAGGCAATAGCATCTGAAGTAGTACTCAAAATCAATATTTTCCTGAAGCATCATCACCAACCGCTCCGTTTCTGCATAGGCTGCGAAGAGCTCTTCAAAGGAATTTAACTTATAGACGCTCTTCCAGCCACCTCCACTATGTGGCTTCATATAGAGGGGAAATCCTCCCAGATAATCTACCATAGCCTCCCACTCCAGGGGATATTTCAGGTTGCGAAAGGAATCGGCTGTCGTATCGTCCGGCATTTCTTTGGAAGGGAGCAGTACCGTCTTAGGCACCGGAATATCAGCCATCTCCGCCAGAACATTGTTGAAAAATTTTTCGTCAGCACTCCACCAAAAAGGGTTGTTGATCACGGCTGTACCAGTGGCTGCCTCATTCTTCAGCATGGACCTGTAAAAAGGTACATCCTGCGAGATCCGGTCGATCAAGACTGCGTAGCCAGATCCTGTAGCTTGCTTGATTTCACCTATGTGAGCAAATTCTGCCTTTATTCCACGAGGGCTTTTCATATTGACCCTATCCACAAAAGCCTGGGGAAAAGTTTGTTCCTGACCAAAAAGAATACCGATTTTTTTCATGACGGGAGTTTAGGATTCACCGCAAAAATACGCTTTGTAATGCTGTTTCGAATGCTTTCTCAAAAAAGTATATCATGTATAGTTGTAAAGCGATGCAAGCAAATGAAAAAATCATTTATCTTACCTACATGGCAAACCACGTACAAGCCCACACGCTTTTTACAGATTTTGATGTTTCTCTCTTTCAAACCGGCAAGCATTTTCGCCTATATGAAAAGTTCGGAGCTCACCCCCTCACCCTAAATGGCGAAGAAGGCACCTATTTTGCCGTGTATGCTCCGCGGGCTGAGAAAGTGCAAATCATTGGAGATTTCAATGACTGGCAGGGTGAGGATTATACGCTTATGGTCAGGTGGGACACTTCCGGCATTTGGGAAGGGTTCATACCCGGAGTGACCAAAGGCAATATGTACAAATACCTGAT
>JAUILF010000061.1 GCA_030433135.1 Bacteroidia bacterium
AGGCACAATTTTCGAACTGCCGTCGCTATTTGTATGTGTCATCGTGATAATGAGTTTTTTGGCTCCTGCTGCCAAATCCATCGCACCACCTACCCCAAGCAAAGCTTTACCGGGAACTGCCCAGTTGGCAAGATTCGCTTCCTGGTCTACCTGAAGACCTCCCATGATGGCTACATCTACGTGTCCACCACGGATCATGGCGAAGGAATCCGCACTGTCAAAGTAACTACTGCCTTTTAGTGCCGTGACCGGTATTTTTCCTGCGTTCACCGGATAATCCATTGCTCCTCCCTGGTCCTCCGGCATTGGCCCCACTCCCAGCATACCATTTTCACTGTGCAGAATGATACCGTCCTCATCGGAAATCAGATCAGCTATTAGAGTAGGAATCCCGATTCCCAGGTTTACCACATCGCCCCTGTCCAGTTCCATCAATGCCCTTCGGGCAATATTTAATCTTCGCTCACTGGTTTTCCTGGACAGGGACACTGAAGCTGAGGAACCCAGATCTTCCAGGCATAATTTGGCTTCTACCAGATAGTCCACATAACAGCCCGGAGTATGTATGGCTTCAGGCTCCAATGCCCCCAGGGGTACAATTTCTTCCACTTCGGCTATCACCAGATCAGCAGCAGTGGCCATGGCTTTATTGAAGTTATTTTCAGTCATCCTGTACTGCAGGTTTCCAGCTGTATCAGCCTTCCAGGCACGGATAAATGCCACATTTCCCCGGATAGCCTTGACAAATACATGCGGGATTCCATCGATTTCCCTGGATTCCTGGCCTTCAGCCAATAAGGTGCCGGCTGCGGCGGGAGTGTAAAAGCCTCCAATACCGGCACCACCAGCACGTATTGCTTCAGCTAATGACCCTTGAGGAAGCAAAACATAATCTACCACACCCTTTTGTGCAGCAACTACAGCATCCGGATTCGAAGTAAAATATGAGCCGATCATTTTCCTGATCTGACCATTGTGCAACAGGCGACCTCCCCCAAGACCTGATTCACCGACATTATTACCCACAAAAGTCAGGTTACAGGTATTCGTCTCAGCCAGGGCATGCATCAAATGCACCGGATTGCCAGTCATACCAAATCCACCTTGTAACAAGGTGTCACCATCACTCACCAAGGCAGCAGCACTCGTAACATCGATAACAGGTACTTCCTTCACTCAGCTCTTATTAGTTAGTTATTCTCTATCTGCTCGAGAAAGAAATCAACCATGTCTTTGTAATAGCGCTCGATCATAACTCCGGGACCATGGCCACCCTCGTCGACAATAACCAGGGTACTCTCTATTCCGGCACTGGTTAAACTCTCATGCAACTTCTCACTTTGACAATGAGGAACCAGAGGATCCTTGTTACCGTGAAAGATCAGGAATGGAGCTGTCAACGGACTAATATAGCTAATGGGATTAGCCAAAGCACAAAGCTCCGGATTATCCTGAATAGGTCCGCCCACGAGAGAGGACTCAGGAGATCCCACGTCGTCATGCGAAAACGAGCTTCCGCAATCATCCATGATGAGAAAATCAGTAGGTCCAAACCAATCTACCACAGCATCAACATCGCTTCCGGCAGATGTATAGGACCCCAGATCACCTTCCACATTAGCGGGATAGGTGTTGATCATGATATCAGTCCTGCCATTTGAGCATCCGGCAAGAGCGGCTAAATGTCCTCCCGAGGACCAGCCGGTGATACCAACAAAGGATGTATCGAGATCAAACTGACTACCACTGGCACGAACAAATCTGATAGCAGCTTTCAGGTCCTGAATTTGCACCGGAAAAATGGTATCGCGACTGGAGCGATGGTTGACACTTACCACGGCAAAACCGTGATCGAGAAGAAATTGCCCCAAACCATTTCTGAAAGTCGCCCCTTTTGAAGAATTTGAAAACCAGGCACTTCCGTAAATACAAATGACCACGGGGTACGAAGCTTTCTCCTGAGGAGGTAAATGTATATCTAAACGATGTCCAACATGACCATCTCCGACATAATCGATGTCCAGCCAATGCACGGAGGAATTTATCGCCATTCCGGCCCATCGGGTCTGATCATCAGACTGAGCATTTACCATCATAACAGATTGGATTAGACACATAAAAAGTACATAAGTTCTCATGCTCCGTAAATTTCTATTTTAAGCTCTTTCCAGTATCATGGCATATCCCTGCCCTACACCCACACACATAGTCACCAGTGCATATTTCTTTTGGGTCAGGTGCAGTTCCAAAGCTGCCGAAAGAACGATACGTGCCCCGGAAGCACCCAGAGGATGACCTATGGCTATAGCCCCACCATTGGGATTGATTCGAGGATCGTCATCCGCTAACTCCAGTTTACGGGTGCACGCCAGTACCTGGGCAGCAAAAGCTTCATTAATCTCAATGACATCCATATCATCCAACCTCAATCCGGCCTTCTTCAATGCCGTCATGGATGCAGGCACAGGACCAATCCCCATAATTTGAGGCTCCACTCCTACAACCGCAGATGAAACAATTCTTGCCAAAGGTTTGAAACCATGATTTTTCACATGAACTTCTGACGCTACAATCAGGGCACAGGCACCATCATTCAGCCCCGATGCGTTGCCTGCTGTAACGGTTCCTCCCTCTTCTCCCGACCGGAAGGCAGTCTTCAACTTTCCCAATACCTCCATGGAAGTGTCTGGTCTGATAAATTCGTCCTGATCGAATATAACGGGATCCCCTTTACGCTGAGGAATTTGGACCGCCGCGATTTCCTGGCCCAGTCTACCCTCATCTTGTGCCCTCGCGGCCTTCATTTGGGATCCATAAGCAAACCGATCCTGGTCTTCACGGTTGATCCTGTACATCTCGACCAGATTTTCGGCTGTAACCCCCATGGAATCACTGCCGTACAGATCTGTCATCTTTGGGTTCACAAATCGCCAGCCAAAACTGCTGTCATGCATTTCCGCATCATTGCCAAACGGCGATGAGACTTTAGATATCACCCACGGCCCTCGTGTCATATGCTCCACTCCTCCTGCCAAAACCATTTCAGCATCGCCAGTCTGAATTGCCCGCCAGGCATGCACAATGGATGACATGCCAGAAGCACATAACCGATTGATAGTCTCACCGGGCACACTGTATGGCAAGCCCGCTAAAAGGAGAGCCATGCGGGCCACATTTCGATTGTCCTCCCCTGCCTGATTGGCACAACCCATCAGCACATCATCAAAAAACTCCGGATTAATTTCCGGATTGCGGTTTAACAATGCCTTGATAGGTTGGGCTGCAAGGTCATCTGCCCGCAGTGAAGAGAGAGATCCCCGAAATTTTCCAAAGGGTGTTCTGATTCCATCAATGATATACACATCTTTCATAAGGTACAGTATGGTCTATAAAGAATCCAGGGGCAATCCTACATAATTTTCAGCGATGCTGGCTGCATAATGCCGGGAAATACGCAAATAACGAAATCTGGATCGCTGTAGATGATAGTTAAACGACCCCGGATCATCCCGCTTATGGAGCAAATCGGTCATGAAACTGGAAAACTCCTGGGCACGCCAAACTCTGCGCAAGGCTACTGTTGAATATCTCTCCAGATCTATGTCAGTGCCTTTCTTATAAAAAGCACCCACTGCATTGGCCAGATGCCACACGTCTGCAATCGCCAGATTCATACCTTTACCACCTGTGGGGGGTACGATATGAGCGGCATCACCTGCCAAAAATAAGCGGCCACTTTGCATGTGGTTTATCATATGACTTCGCATCGGAGTAAGGCCTTTCTCAATCACCGGACCCGATTGTAAACTCCATCCATCAGTCGCAAGACGTTGAGAAAGTTCCTCCCATATTCGGTCATCGGGCCAATCTGCAAGATTCGTATCGTTTTCCACCTGTAGATATAACCTGCTGATCTTTTCCGATCGCAGGCTGTGTAAAGCAAAACCCCTGGGATGGTTGGAATAAATCAACTCATCGGTGGAAGGTGGCACCTCAGCCAGTATACCTAACCAACTAAAAGGGTATTCAACGGAGAATCTGCTATAACTGCCCGATTGCAGAGAGGTTCTGCCGATACCGTGAAAACCATCACAAGCAGCTACGAATTCACATTCAACTGTATGGTTTTCACCTTCCCGAATGAAGTGAATGGTAGGATGTGAAGTCTCTATACCTTCAATTCTCGTCGCCTCACTGGCAAAGAACAGAGAGCCTTGCCTGGCCAACCAATCATCAGTAAGATCCTTAATCACCTCCCGTTGTCCATAGATCATAATCTGTCTGCCGCCCGTCAATTCACGAAATGGTATGCGAAGGCGTTCACCTTCAAAACTCAGATTTACTCCGTCATGGACCTGCCCTTCCTGAAGCAGCCGATCCGCAAGACCGAGCCCCTTCATGATATCGATGGTATTCTGCTCCAGTAGACCGGCCCTTACCCTGCTTTCAACATACTCCCTGGATTTTGATTCCAGAATTACACATTCAATGTCCAAATTCTTTAACAAATGGGCGAGAAACATACCTGCCGGACCGGCCCCGATAATCCCCACTTGTGTCCTGTAGACCATTCCTGTTAAGTGCTTAGATCAAGTTCCTGCAAAACCTCCTGGGCTAGCCTGAATGCTTCATTGGCTGCAGGTAAACCACAGTATAAGGCCGAATGCATTAGCACTTCCTTAATTTCGGACACTGGTACATTATTAGCCAGGGCTGCCCGGACATGCATTTGAAATTCCTGAGGTTTATTCAATGCAATCAACATACCCAGTGTGACCAGACTCCGGTCACGTTTGGAAATGCCCGGTCGGTTCCAAATGCTTCCCCAGGCATATTCCGTAATAAAAGATTGAAAATCCCCATTGAATTCATTGATAGATGCATTGGCCTTTTTCACGTAAGACTTCCCTAAGACAGCACTGCGCAAGTGCATACCCCGGTCAAAAGCGGTGTCACCAATAAGAAAATCTATAAGCGCGGAAACAAAACTATCAGGGTACTCAATACTACACAAATGTTGTCCTTCCATGACTTCAAGAAAGGAATCAGGAATTTGCTCAACCAAAAATCTGGCATCTTCAACGGTAGTTACCGGATCTTTTGCTCCGGTCAAAACCAGTGTACGCACCGGAATTTGTTCACATAATGCCCTGAAGTCAGCACTAGCAATGGCCGTACAACAACCCTGATATCCTTCGGCACTATTCCCGGTGAACATACTGTTAAAAAATTCCATCAAATCAGGATGGAGGTCTCTGAATGATTCAGAAAACCATACCGCACGGGTTCCTTTCCAAACTTCTGATAATCCTGACCGGGATATGAGCTCTATTCGGTTGTTCCAGCTTTCCTTATCCCCGATCCTGGCAGCCGTATTACACAGAATGAGATCATGTAAGCGATCTGGGTGATGAATTCCCAACCACTGACCTATTAGTCCGCCCATCGAAAGACCACAAAATATTACCCGATTCAAATCGAGATGATCCATCAAATTCAATACATCCCGACCCAGCAAATCAATGCTATATGGCTCGCTTCCAACTAGACTCTTTCCCAGCCCCCTGGTATCGTATCTCAAAACCCGGAAATAGGGCATTAGCAGAGGCACAACCCGATCCCACATCTCCAGGCTGGCACCCAGAGAGTTGGAAAGAACTATGACAGGACTTCCACTGCTTCCTTCGATCTTATAATGTATATCCATATTGCGATAGAATTTCCCGAATGGTGTTTTCTGCATCCCTTTGTACTGGATCAACTTCAAACAAGTTCTTCAACTCTTCCCCGGACAGTTCGGGAATCAATTCCTCCAGAATCAGCATCAGAGGTTCTTGATTGCTCACCCGATCAGATGCCTGGCTAACCAGAGAAAAAGCCTTTTCCTTTCCCAGGGTTCTGCTCAATGCCATCATCACGCGGTCGGCAAAAACCAACCCATTACTCCGGTCAATATTCTTTAGCATGATATCGGTACGCACCTCAAGGCCTCCCAACAATTCAATGGATTTCTCCATACTTCCAGCTACCAATCCCATTATCTGTGGGAATACTTCCCATTCTGCCTGCCAGAGTCCCGCAGACCGCTCCTGTTCCTGAGGCAAACCTGCAATCATGGTGGCAACGAGAAATGGAGTTCTCTGGGAGTTTGCCCGGATAACCATGGACAAGACCGGATTCCTTTTGTGCGGCATCGCACTCGAAACTCCCCTTCCCAGCCCAGGTGGTTCTGCCAGCTCCATAACTTCAGATTGCGACAGACCAATGATATCAATGGCAATCTTGCCCAGAGAACCTGACAAGATACCCAGTTCAGTAGCCAATGCCACCAGGTTGTCGCGTTGTGTATGCCAGGCAGGCGCATTTTCCAAACCCAGATTTTCAGCAACCCTATGTCTGACATTGCTACTCAGGAATGAATTTCCAATTCCAACCGCACCTCCCATCTGGATCTTGTTGAGACGGGTCCGGCTTTCTTCCAGTCTAATTGTTGATCTGCAAATACTGCCAAGCCAATGTGCTGCTCTCACACCAAAAGTGGTTAAACTGGCTTGTTGACCCAAGGTTCTTCCCACCATCAGGCTCCGGGGATTCCTTCTAACCAAGCCCACCAGTATATCTTTCAGTTCCTCCAATTTCGATGAAAGCCAATCACAGTAATCAGCGATTAGGATAACTGTGGCCGTATCAACAATATCCTGACTGGTCGCACCCAGATGGATCAAATTGACCATTTCGGGATCCCGCTGCCTCAATTGACTCTTAATCTGGTTGAGTAATCCGACGATGGGAGTTCCCGTTACTGACAGTTGTTGCCTGAGGTCATCAGAATCTACTTTCATGTGAGGGAGTAGCTCTATTAGTTTATCTGCAGACTCCCGGGGAATGATACCTTCTTCGGCCTGTGCCCTGACCAGAGCTGTTTCCACCTTCAACATGGTCACAATCATATTTTCCTCAGAAAAAAGATCTGTCGTGAAGGGCGAATTGAAAAGATGATAATATAGACTCATGCAAGTCGATGTAACCTCAGTTAGCAGATCTCAAAAAATACGGTTTCGTTTGGACCCTGCATATAGATATCGAAGAAATATTTTGAGCCTTGTTTGCGGGCTACCAGTGTCTCTCTTCTACTTTCAGGTACATTTAGCAAAACAGGATCGCTCTTGTTTAAATCTGATTCGTCTTCAAAGTAAATGCGTGTATACGAATGCAGAAGTTGGCCCCTCATAAACAGAATCAGGGTAACAAAAGGCGCTCCTGTCCCGTCAGTACGGGGTTTAATCGTATGAAAGATGAACCGGTGGTCGGGATCAGTTCCAGTCCCAACCCGTCCGAACAGATTACATTCGCCATCCCTTTGCCACAGTTCGATCATTGCATCAGGTACAGTGTCATGGTTTCCATCAAATACCCGGCCCGTTATGATGATGCTATCATCGTGTTGTTGCGGATCAATCAGTTTATTATTATACCATTGGGAAAAATCATAACCATATTGTTGTGGCGTGAGGCCATAGGCAAAAAAGGGTCCTACTGTCTGAGAGGGGGTGGGTAATTTCACTGTCTATCTATTTTCAAAACGACTTTCATTCCTGCCATTTAACACGATGTCAAATTTGTAACCCAGAGCAAACATCGGTTCGGTTCGGTCCAGGTCGAAATCGGCTACCATCAAGTGCCTGGTAGTCTCGGGTGCACTCTCATAAATGGGATCGTACAACAGCAGTGGATCACCGGGAAAATACATTTGGGTAACAAGCCGGCTACTGATATTCCTGCCAAATACGGAAAAATGCAGATGCTGAGGTCTCCAGGCATTGTAATGATTACCCCAGGGATAAGCACCTGGTTTGATTGTATAAAAAAGATAACAGCCTTCCTGATCAGTCAGGCAGCGACCGGCCCCGAGAAAGTTGGGGTCGAGGGGAGCATCGTGTTGGTCCACCTTGTGTATATAGCGACCTGCCGAATTTGCCTGCCACAATTCGACCAAAGTATTGGGTATCCCCTTTCCATTCAGATCCATGACCTTACCATGTACGATCATCCTTTCTCCCAATGGCTCTCCGTCTCTTCTTCCGTTTTTGGTCAGGTCGTGATCATCAGGACCAACTTCCGATTCACCGAAAACAGGTCCGTACGCATCGTCAAAAATACCCGGCACTAGTATCAATGGCCGGTGTGGAGCACGCAGAACTGTAGATTTATAATCCGGATAAAGCCGTGGAGGATGAAATGACTCGATCCCGCCAGCCTTTTTTTTGTTCATGCCCTTATGTTTTTCTGGTCAGTCAAGAGCAGCAAAGTTTTCGGTTGTTTATCAATTAAAGGTAGGTTCCATAAGAATCAGCATCTTGTATAAATTCAGATATAAATGGTAAATATTAAACATTACGAAAGTTTTTTAACCTCTTTTACTCGCTATTAGTGTATATTATGAACATTGATGATGAGACAACTGCTACACCTGGAAGGTCCCTTTGGTGATCATCCCGAGATCACAACTGCACCCATGGTGCACCATGAGCCCCTGCAGAAGACAACCGGGGCATATGACTATCAGATAGAAGAACACTTACATAGCCACCTACTGCAGATTTTCATGATTCGGTCTGGAGGAGGCCTATTGATCTCGGAGGGAAAGAAAATAGCCTTGACTCCACCATGTGTTCTATTCATGCCGAATAATACCCTGCATGGCTTTGCATTTCAACGGGATATCTCTGGTCATGTATTCACCATTTCTACCGCCTGGCTGGAAAGATCTGGAGAATCGGATGAAATTCTGCCGTTAGATCTGTCCCAAATCCGTCTGTACCAGTTTGGTACCGGTTCTACGGACCTGCAGAGGATTCTATACCTGGGCAACCGTCTGGTTGATGAATTGGAAAACAAGAAAAAAGCCCACGAAGTCATGATTGGTCATATGTTGCAAATGATCTTAATTCTGCTTTACCGGGCCGGGATTGAAAATGAGGTAGTCGATACCAAGCCTCAAAACAAAATGCTAAGGCACTATATATGCTTTCAAAGATTAATCCGGCAGTATGCACATCAGAGCAAATCTATTCAGTTCTATGCTCAAAAAATGAAAATGACTTCGGTACATCTAAACCGGGTTTGCAAACTGGTCGCGCAGAAATCTGCTTTGCAGGTGGTGCATGAATATGTCATGAACGAAGCAAAGAAATATTTGCGTCGTACGAACTATTCGATTTCAGAGATTTCTTATTTCCTGGATTTCAAGGATCCGGCATATTTTTCAAAATTCTTCAAGCAACGAGAAGGCATAACACCGGGGAGATTTAGAAGTGAAGTCCCTTCTTAGTCGAAAATCTCTTATGGCCTACAGTATGATCCGGACAATAATCAAGCTATGACGAAACAAGTCAAAAATATTGACAGCACCATAGAGGGCTCCTTTCTCAAGATTTGCATTAACCGTGAACAAAAAAGAAATGCACTGAATGATCTTTGCCTCGAAGAAATCGAGCACATATTTACGCACCTTTCTCCCAAAGTGAAATGCATTATTCTCAGCGGATCGGGAGAACACTTCAGTGCAGGCCTGGATCTTAGTGAATTGACAAACAAGAATGCTATCGATGGATTTCATCACTCGCGAATGTGGCATCGTGTGATGGATCTCATACAATTTGGTCAGGTGCCCGTCATTGCATTACTACAAGGAGCATGTATTGGTGGAGGTTTAGAACTAGCGATGGCCTGTCATATCAGGGTTGCGGAAGAATCAACCTTTTATGCCCTTCCAGAAGCGCAGCGAGGAATCTATGTCGGAGGAGGGGCTTCAGTCCGTTTACCGCAGGCTATCGGTCTGCCTACCATGATGGATATGTTATTGACGGGGAGGGTATACGGTGCCGATGAAGGATATAAGCTGGGGTTTTCACAATACCTGGTCGAAAGCTCAACCGGAATGTCGAAAGCCATGGAAATAGCTGAAAAGATTGCTTCTAATACCTCCATGACCAACTTCGCGATCACTCAGGTCTTACCACGAATACAGGATTCTACACGAGAGGCGGGACTGATGATGGAATCCCTGGTATCAGCTCTGACCCAGGAATCTGCAGAAGCCAAAGAGAGGTTGAATGAGTTCCTTCAGGGATATAGCAAAAAAATAACCCGAGATCAAAGTAGTGGAAGGTGATGAATTTGAAAAAGACCGACTTCTTGAAGATCCGGATAGAAAAACCTCAAGTGGAAATGACAGTCCCGGATGATCATACGACCTACATCAGGACTACAACCAAATTGAAACCTTCTCCGGACCGGATCACCGAACGGCTACAGTACTGGGCTCATCATGCGCCTGATCGAGTTTTCTTAGCAGAAAGAAATTCAGCGGGAAAATGGAAGCAGATTACCTATGCAGAAACCTGGCAAAGGGTAAATCAGTTGAGTCAGTTTCTCCTGGGATGCTCTATATCCCCTGACAAACCTCTGGCAATTATTTCGGGAAATAGCATCTCACATGGCCTGATTGCATTAGCAGCTTTGCACATCGGGATACCCTATGCCCCTATCAGTCCTAATTACGCATTGCGGTCAACCAACTATGAAAAGCTCAGACACTGTATTTCATTGCTCAACCCGGGCCTCATCTACATTAATGATTATAATGATTTTGCAAAAGCGATCCAACACACCGCTCCTGGCGTTGAGCTGCTAACAGAAAAAAATACACCTGCAGGTAGTCACCACTATGCAGAAGCCCTGCAGTTCAAACCGACGTCAGCCGTAGATGAAGCTTTCAGGAAAGTTGACCGTGGTGCCGTTGCCAAAATACTATTCACCAGTGGGTCTACAGGACAACCAAAAGGAGTGATCAATACGCATGGAAATATTACTACCAACTGGCAACAGATTACACAGATCTTTCCCTTTTTTGCTGACGGAGGCTTGAGGTTGATCGACTGGCTTCCCTGGCATCATACCTTTGGTGGAAATCATAATTTTGGCCTGGTCCTGTACAATGGCGGTTCACTTTACATTGATGACGGTAACCCCACACCGGAAGGCATCAAGACCACCGTCCATAATCTGGGAGAAATTGCACCGACTGTATATTTCAATGTACCCCGTGGTTTTGAAGAACTGATCCCTTATCTCAAATCGGACACTAAACTGCGGGAAAAATTCTTTAGCCGTCTCAAACTGTTTTTCTATGCCGGAGCCAGTATGGCACCGCACGTCTGGGATGGGCTCGAAATGCTGGCTTATGAGACTACCGGCAAAAGGCTGATGATCTCGACCGGATTGGGCATGACGGAGGCGAGCCCTTCTGCATGTTTCAACATTGACTACGGCAGCAGATCCGGCAGATTGGGAGTCCCGCTACCGGGTATCACTATGAAGTTAGCCAGGAAGGGAGAAAAGTGGGAAGCCCGGTTTAAGGGAGGCAATATCACTCCCGGATACTGGCGGAATGATGAAGCTACCAAGAAGGCCTTCGATACGGAAGGATTCTATTGTACCGGAGATGCTGTCCGAATGGTAAACAAGCAAGATCCCGGTGCAGGTATTGTCTTTGATGGACGTATAGCAGAAGATTTTAAACTGGATACCGGAACCTGGGTCAATGCCGGAATATTGGCTGCAAAATTAATCAGGATGTCCGGAGGATTGATCCAATACGCCGTGATCACCGGTCAGGATCGTGCGTTTGTGGGGGCCATTATTTTTCCCGACCTCAACCACTGCATGAAGATATTGAATCAAGGCCCAGGGTCCGTTGGACCTGAGATCTTCCAGGCCCCGGAAATTCGCAACCTGCTTTACCAGAGTTTACAACAAATGGCCACGTCTTCTACCGGCAGCTCCACCTATATTAAGAGGGTTGTCATAGCCGATTTCACTCCCTCTCCGGACCGGGGTGAATTAACCGATAAAGGGAATATCAACTCTAAGGCCATTTTGACAAATCACGCCGAACTGGTAAATCGGATATACGAAGATCTGCCCGTAAACGTGCTGGACATTCAACTGGAGAACCATGCATAGCAGGGACCAAGGTGTTTTTGATAATCAGGAGGTCTCAAAACTGCAGTACTCCACCATCATGGTTTGTTTTATCATGAACATCCTGGATGGAATGGATGTGCTGGTCATCTCTTACTGTGCACCGGCTATTGCCGAATCCTGGAATATCGGTCCGGAAGCACTGGGAGTGGTATTTAGCGCCGGGTTAGCCGGCATGACCCTGGGAGCTCTATTTCTGGCTCCCTTTGCCGACCATATCGGCAGAAAAAATATGATTTTTCTAAGTGCCATGCTGATGGGTCTCAGCATTTACCTCACCGCTTACAGCCAGACAGTATCAGTATTAATCTCACTGCGATTTCTCAGTGGAATCGGCATCGGCAGTATGTTAGCCAGTACCGCAGCACTAACGGCCGAATATACCCCTGATAAAACCAAAGATTTTTGGGTAAGTGCTGTTATTGCCGGATATCCGGTTGGAGCAGTTCTTTCGGGGCTGGTAGCAGCAGACATCGTGCCCGGCTACGGGTGGCCACGTATGTTTCAGATTGCCGGACTAGCTTCATTTGTCACTCTTCCTTTGATCTACTTCTTTCTTTCAGAATCCCTGGATTTTTATCTAAAAAAGCAACCGGCCAATGCATTGGAAAAGGTAAACAGAATTCTTTCCCGGATGGGACGAGAAGCTATTTCATCTCTGCCAGTTCGTACTTCAAAGGCTCCTGGCATTCCGGTTAAGGAACTCCTACACAATCAATACCGTATCCCCACTTTTCAGCTTTGGATCGCGTTGTTCCTGGCCTTTGCGTCACTCTATTTTCTCACCAGCTGGATACCCAAATTAGCTACTAATACCGGTCTTTCCATGTCACTGGCCATCTATGCCGGAACGGTTTTCAACGGAGGAGCATTCATTGGGATTGTCACCCAGGGTTACTTCTCCTCTCGTTTTGGACTAAAGAAAACCATAGGAGTCTTCTTTATCGCCACTGCGATGCTCATGGCAGGATTTCGAATTTTTATTGACTCGGAATGGCTCTTGCTCGTTTTCGGACTCCTGGGTTTTGGCATTCAAGGTGGATTTGTCGGACTCTATGCTGTAGCCGCCCGGATGTACCCTACCGAATTTCGTACCACAGGCGTTGGATGGTCCATTGGCATTGGTCGCCTCGGGGGTGTCATTGGACCCGCTATAGGAGGTGTGCTGATCGGAATGGGAATTTCAATGGCTGGGAATTTTCTGATTTTTGCCATACCTACTCTGTTAGCCGGAATTGTTACGATTTATATTTCATCAAAAAAAATATCCTAGTATAAAATGCAAAAACCACCTTTTCGTGCCGATCAGGTAGGCAGTCAACTCAGGCCGGACAGTGTCAGAACGAATCGGTTGCTCTGGAAGCAGGGTAAGCTATCTGGTGACTCCTTACGTGAAATTGAGAATAAAGCCATTGCCGAAACAGTCCGCCAACAGGAATCGATTGGCCTGAAAGGCATCACCGACGGTGAATTTCGTCGAGACTATTTTCATTTGGACTTTCTCAAGGAGTTGGATGGAGTATCGGCTACCGGTGGAATCGAGGCTAATCCCAATGCCAAGGTTGCTGAGGATGGCTTTAAACCACCGGTACTGTGCGTAACGGGAAAATTAAAGCACGACCACCCCATTCAGGTAGAGGACTACCTCTACCTCAAGTCTGTGGTATCCGAGACCCCAAAAGTTTCCATCCCCTCGCCTACCATGGTTCACTTTCGGGGGGGAAGGAAATCCATTGATATAGAATCGTACCCGGATATGGATATGTTTTTTGCTGATCTGGCGGAGGCTTATCGTAAAGAAATTAAGCAACTGTATGAAGCAGGTCTGCGTTATCTTCAATTGGACGATACCAATCTGGCTTACCTGTGTGACCCCAGGATGCGTGCTGCAGCCGCAGAGCGTGGAGAAGATCCCAACCAGCTCCCAACTACTTATGCCGAATTAATCAATTCTGTGATCGACAACCGTCCGGATGATCTCACCGTCGGTATACATCTTTGCCGGGGTAATTACCGCAGTACCTGGTTTGCCGAAGGTGGTTATGAACCCGTGGCAGAAATACTTTTCGATCAGGTAAATGTCGACGCCTATTTTCTGGAGTACGATGATGAAAGATCGGGTGACTTTGCACCGTTGAGATTTGTCCCTGAACACAAAAAAGTTGTGCTGGGAATCGTTTCCTCCAAAACACCCGAGTTGGAATCTATCGATGATCTGTGCAAGAGGGTTGATGAAGCAGCGACTTTTATGCCCCTTGAAAATCTGTGCGTGAGCCCCCAGTGTGGCTTCTCATCGACCCATCACGGGAATATCATGACCATGGATCAACAATGGAAAAAATTGGAATTGGTGGTTGATACGGCAGTGCAAGTCTGGGGGGAAGTGTAAATTGAGGAGAGATGATAGATCTGGATAAGGTAATAGCTATTGATGTCCATGTGCATGCCGAGCGTTCCTGCCGGCAGCCACATGATGACTATCGTCCTGAACTTGATGAAGCTTTTGCCCGCTATTTCAAATCCGACGAAAGACCTACTATTGAGGAAACAGCCGAATATTACCGGTCAAGGAATATAGCCTTCGTGATGTTTACCATCGATGCAGAGTTTGAATTGGGGAAGAAACGGATTCCCAACGAAGAGGTGGCAGAAGGTGCGATCCAACATGAAGACATCATGATCGCTTTCGCCAGCATCGACCCTCACAAGGGTAAAATGGGTTTGCGGGAAGCCAGAAAATTAATAGAAGAATACCAAGTCAAAGGGTTTAAATTTCATCCGACAGTGCAAGGGTTTCATCCTAATGACCGCATGGCTTTTCCGCTCTATGAATTGATAAATCATTATCGATTGCCGATGTTGTTTCATTCCGGTCATTCGGGATTTGGGGCCGGAGTAAAAGGGGGGGCCGGTTTACGCCTGGAATATTCCAATCCGATGCACCTGGACGATGTGGCGATTCACTTTTCGGATTCTCCCATTGTTATTGCTCATCCCAGTTGGCCCTGGCAGGATGAGGCCTTGTCTGTTGCCATGCATAAACCCAACGTCTATATTGATCTCAGTGGGTGGTCTCCCAAATATTTTCCACCTCAACTAGTACAGTATGCCAATACCTTGTTAAAAGAAAGAATATTATTTGGCACAGACTTTCCTCTGATCACACCAGATCGATGGATGAAAGATTTTGGGGATGCCGGGTTTCGCGATGAAGTAAAACCCCTTATTTTTAAGGAAAATGCCATTAGGATGCTAGGCCTTGCCAGATAAGAGAAGTTAGCACACTATTATCATCAAACTTAACCCGAACATCAGTATTTCAATGATGAGATCCCGATAGATAACCGGTTAGAAGATCCACATATGTCTGAGGAAAATAAAACGATTCATACTCCTGAAAACTGGGACGCTGCCAGTGAAGGATATGCCGAGAGGATAGCACCTTTTCTGATGAGCAAATATGCCGGAGCTTTGATACATCGGCTCAGTGTAAATCCGCATCATCACGTGCTGGAAATAGCAGCCGGCTCGGGTGCCCTTACCCTAAAACTTGCCCACAAAGTCAATAATCTGATAGCGATTGATTTCTCACCAAAAATGCTGGTCATTCTGAAAAGGAGACTGGATGCTGTGGGAATCAACAATGTGCAATTAGTTGAGATGGATGGCCAGTCACTACAATTTGCAGACAATGTCTTTGACCGGGTTGCGAGCAGTTTTGCCCTGATGCTGTTTCCGGACCGGAAGAAAGGGTTCTCTGAAATACACCGGGTACTGAAACCCGGAGGAAAAGTTGCGATCAGCGGTTGGGCCGGTCCCGATCGATTTGAGTCTTTCCAAATTTTTATGCAAGCTATCAAAACGGCCTTCCCCGATTTTCCCGACCCACCTTCCCCTCCACCTGTTTTTAGCCTCTCCAACCCGGACTCGTTTAAGATGCAGATGGAAGAAGCAGGGTTTCAGGATGTAAAAGTCGATTTTGTCACGCGTGAATCGTCACACAACAATCTGGATGAGATGTGGGCTCAACTGACCACAGGTGCACCCCCGGTCCAGGCATTGTTTAACAAAGTTGGTGAAAAGGGAAAGGACAAGATCTACCATAGTTTGTCTACAGTCATCCGGGAAAGGTTTGGTGATGGTCCTATCACCATGACCAATACTGCCACTATGGGCTATGGAATCAAACCCGGTTAAGTACAGATCAATCAGGTTTCAATGGCAGTCTTACCGAATTTCCCGCCTCGAGGGTTAACTGGCTGGAAAAATGAACTTCAGCCCTATCGCTACGCAGAACATCGAATTCTTCACTTTCCTCAACAACCAAATCACCAGGAAGGAACAAACGGTTTAAATGCAATTTACCATAGTCCACAGTCAGTACTACTTCCCGACTATTGAGGCTGAAACTACCCCATGCATTACCACTGGACCAGAAAGTCCTGAAATCATCTTCACTGATCACGGGGTCAAAACCCAACGATCCCTCGGTTCCATCATAGGAAAAGCCTGATAATGCCAACATGACAGACCAACTCGACATAGCACGAGCATAGTGCACGCCACTCTCATTGTGCATGAAAGGATTTCTCTTAAAGCCATCATGCCGATCCTGGATGGCTTCCACAATTTCTAGCCCTTCTCTGACCAGGCCTGACCGGATAAGAGAGGCGGCAACCGCAAACTCTACTCCACTCCAAACCTCCTGGGCATAAACAAACGGCAATACCGGTTGATCATCATGAGGCCAGGAGCAAAGGACCACTCCTCCATCATCGTTCATAGCATAGACTCGCTGCACATTGTGATAATCTCTGATCGGATCGATGTAGTTGTTTTCATAGATAGCCTGCATGGCTTTTTGTGTCATCTCCTCATCCACTATAAATCCGAGACCAGCATTCTGTGCTATGTACTGTCCCAATAGCTGATCGGCCAGACAACCTCCTCCGTACTGATATTTTGGTATTTGATCTCCCGACTTGTTTGGAGGTGATAATTCAAAATCCTCCTCCAGACTTCCGTGCAATGAATCGGGTATGATTTGTATAAAATAATCTCCGTTCCAAAGAACACTTTCCATTTTTTCAATGCCTTTTTGCAAAACATCCTCGTATTCAGCAGCTTTACCGAGCTCTCCCATGGCTTTGGCCATCTCGGAGCAGGCTTTGAGGGCCGCGAGATAGCAAGAGGTAGTCATGGAACTGGGTCCAAAAAAACTGATATCATAGGTGTTGTGCTGTCGACCCTCCATCATACCATCCTTGTTGTCATCCCAGTGCATGTTCCAGGCATATTCAAGGGCAAGTTTGACTCTGGGCCACAGTTTTCGCAGCCAATCATCGTCACCACTGAACTTCCATTCGCGGTATACCCGGGTGATACTTCCCATCTGCCCATCAGCAGCAGCGCCCCCATCAAAACGAAATTCTCCCAGAGGGAACACAGAACGGTGATTTTGAAACCCCTTCTCATCCACATCATAGAGAAATTCAATTTCACGCATATTTCTTTCCATAGAGGGAAATAAGCTTGCCAGTGTCTGTTCATAGTTCCAGACATGGGTACAGGTACCCGGACAACACCAGCCGGTGTTTAGCACCCCCTCAAATCCATGCACATCTCCGGCATCTGTCATCTGGATCAGGTTGCTACGAATACTGGCAGCCTGAGTGGTCAATGTTTCAATCACCTTAGGTGGATAAGTACCCGACTGTAACCGATCCGCAAATTTCCGGGTAGAAGCAACCAATGCTTCCCGGTTGCTCCGATAGGATCTTAAAGCATCCACCTCGTCATCAAAAAGCGTTTTGTAATAATTGGAAAAAACCTGGCCGGCTGCATCCGTGCCGAAAGTCTCACTACGTTCAAAGACGCGATCCGGAAAATACCAGGAAAGATAAAAGGGAACTGTCATTTCTTCACCTGGATCCAACGTAAAAGTTACCACTACCACCGCATTTCGATTGGAAATTTCATTGTACATGGTGTTTTTATAAGTCGACACCCAGGGCTCTTCCCGGGGATCAATCTGGCCATCTCGTGAAAAGTCGTCCCACAGGATATGCATATCATCGCGCCATCGACCGGGATAGAGATGAGTTTGCAGCTGCACATTCGGAGCATCGGTAGCCATCAACATATTACCCTGGTAGTTGACCTCAGCTCCCATCGACGAACTAAAGCGAATGCCCTGCAGGTCCTCCGACCTGAATACCGCATTAACAATACTATCGGCTTTGATCGGATTCTCAAAGTTGAGTAATATGGATACTTCCTGACTTTCAGTATGATGGTTGGTGAAGTGCCAATTAAATTCGATCACCGGATAGGCACTGCCATCTACATCCAGAGGAATAAAGGGGTTAATAGCCTCCATTTCGATGGCTATTGGCAAATCCTCATCCACGAATTGCCAATGAGCCAACGGAAAATCATTGGTAAAAACCACTTCCCGGATTCGGGGTAGCCCTGATGATTTCAAATGGGACTCTCCATGGTAAGGTGCAAAATACTCTCTCTCCAATATTTTACTGATTGATTGCCCGGTTTCTGACCTGGTGTTGATTGCAAAAAAAGTATTGATGGGAGGTCGCTGGCGATCAGGTCGGTTAAACATTTCCAGATGAGAGATATTTCCCCTGCCTCCGATCAAAATATTACCGGTGCTGATGCCCCCGATAGGAACCTCGAGAGCTTGCAGGTTTCTTCCAGTATATTGGTTTCCTGATGTCGCCTGAGAAAAACCTGAATCATGACCAATTAGAAACAGGCAAATTGTGACTAAAAAGAAGCTGATATGTTGCATAATCATTCACTATAATACGCCTCTCATCCGGTTACACTGTACTGCACGTTGTTTCTCCAAAGGCATATTTATCAGGAGGCTTTTGCATTTCTTCTTATGAACGCCAGGATAGCTTCCCGGTACACACTGTTCTCTGCACCAGAAATGTCACGCCATAATCCACCATGATTGAGATCCAGTGCATAGATAATACTTGCATCAGCGTACTCAATATCTCTTAGCCGATCCTCAAACAGTTTGGTGTAACCGGTTAGTGCATTGTCACTCATCAGAAGCATCGTTGTCTCAAAATGTTCCAAGTATGTGACCGGTGACGCAGCTTCAAGTTTTTCAAAACTGTCTCCAAAAACGGCCATCACATGCAGTTCAGCCAATTCGGGACGCTCACTTTGTTTCAGGACCTGGTAGTAATCAACAACATCAAAGGTTCCCGACACAGGAATGACTCCTTTGAATAAATCTGTGCTCAAACCATGGGCAGCCAGATAGGTGCTGTCCATGCACAATAAGGCAGCCAGATGTGCTCCGGACGAAAATCCTCCCACAAAAAATTGCTCCTGATCATAATTATACTCATCACTATGTTCCACCAGCCAGGCAACAGCCGCTGCCAGGTCCTCGATATGACCGGGATGTTCAATCCCTTGAATTAAAGATGAATCTCTCCAGGTTGCCGGACTTAACCGATGTCCAATCGCCGCCACGGCAATACCCTCACGGGCAAACGCCCGGGCCAGGTCCATTTCCACATGGCGGTCAACATACGACCAGGCTCCCCCACCTATCCAAACCAGCAAAGGCACAGGTTTGTCTGCTACCGGCAGTACCAGGTTCAAGCGCTGCAGACTATCTACGTCTACCTTGTCACCTGACAGGTAACTCAGATTTAACATTTCCCGAATACCATCTTCAGGACGGTCCTGGCCAAAGGTGAATTGATGGACAAGCAAGAAAAACATCATACAAATCAGATTTCTCATGGTCGGTGGTTTTTAAGGTGAAAATATAATCTTTTACCAGTCACTTTCCGGAGGTCTACGATCAGTGGCTTAAATTTTTCGACGTTGAGATAGCTGATGCAGGATCTTCAATGCCTTTTCTGACCGATCCAAGGGAACAAATAGATGATCGTGAAAATATCCCGCAACAACGTTACAGCTTATCTCATACTCGGCAAGGGCAGTGGCAACCAGTGCAGTCAAGCCGACTGAATCCAGAGCAGAGTGAACTTCGAGGGTTATCCAGGCAGCAACATATTGATATTGCAAACCGACGCTTTCAGCATAGTCTCGAGATATAATCACACTTCGACCTTCCTTTTCAATGATTGAAGCAACAATCTCCTCCTGAGCAATCATCTCCGAGTTGGTAATTGATATGAATACATACTCACCAGGATTAATGACCGGACTTAGGTTTGTGAGTAAATGATCCAGTGTCATGTTTGGGTTTTTAGATGATGAAAGGCAGGTATCATTCCTTTCCTGTTAATCCTAAATATCTTCAAATTCTCCCAGAGTCAGGGTTAACCATCTTTATTTGATCCACTTAACAAACAACGAAATCATCAACACATCCCTATTGAGGTGAGATGAAAGATAGAAAGTGCTATTTTGGTTATCCAATGCGTCATCACACCATCGCAGTACTACCCTTTAAGAACCATAGTTCTGACCCAGATCACGAATACTTTGCTGATGGTATGACTGAAGAAATCATCAACGCTCTGGCAGAACTCAAGGGGCTTCGGGTCACATCCCGAACTTCCTCTTTTCATTTTAGGGATGCACGGGTATCGATCGTCGACATCGCCAAAAAATTGGGTGTTCAAATTATTCTGGAAGGTAGTATCAGGGTAGCTGGTAATTCTATTCGTATTTCAGCACAATTAATTGAAGCCAGGGAAGATTATCATTTTTGGTCTCAATCCTGGGACCGAAAGATGGATCATATTTTTGAGGTACAGGATGAGATCAGTCTGCTTATCGCAGAAAAAATAAGGGAACAATTCGGGCATTTCGAGATCGGAGAACAGCTGATCGATAAACAAACAGATAGCCTCGATGCCTATCACCTTTCGCTGAAAGCCCGATTTCATTTCAATCGATGGAATCCTGCTGATGTTAAGCAATCGATTACATGGTGGGAACAAGCCCTTTCCTTTGACCCGAACCATTTGGAATCCCTGGTCGGGTTGGCCGATGCCTATGGTTTTTTGGCTACCACTGAGCTAATTCCCAGGGAAGAAGGCTGGGGTAAAGCACTTGAGCTCACCAATAGGGTCCTGAAAATTGATCCGGAACACGCGGGCGCATGGTACCAGTTAGCGAACCTCTCTTTCTTCACTGAATTTGACTATCAAAGCTCCCTGGAACATACGAGAAAGGCCATTCAACTGAAACCGAACTATGCAGAAGCCCTACAGTTTTTGTCTTTTCTTTATACCATATCTGGTAATCTGGAAAAAGCCTCCCGGTATCTAAATGTAGCATTGGAAATAGATCCCATGTCACCTGAAACGCTTTTTTTCAGGGCATACTATTTATATCGATCGGGTAAATACGACCAGGCACTGAGGCAGATTGATGTCTGCCTTGAAAATAACCCCAATAATATTCCCGCCTATGTGGTACGCAGTTATTGCCTACTCAAGACTGGACAGTCGGATGAGGCTCTGAAATATCTCGAAACAATCCCATTGGAATTTATTCCTCCAGACGAAAAACTGGGGATTGAATGCCTTGCTCATTTGATGAAAAATAAATCTAAAGGGAATAAGCTGTTGGAGAACCTTATTCAGCGGGCTGAGGATCCAGCCGCTTTCCAGGCACATTCCTATCTGTGGCTTGCCTATGGTGTTCTGGGGAATAATGACAAAGCTTATACCTGGTTGGCCCGCACTATTGAAATGAAATCATCCATTTTGCTCCTCAGTTTTACCGATCCTCTAGTGGAGAAACTCAGAGAAGATTCCCGATTTCCCAGGTATCAGAAGCAATTATATCCTCAGGGGCAGAAGCCAACCACAGGTAAGTCCAAGAAGGGTCCGGGATGGGAGAGAGAAAAGATTGAACAGAATCTGCAATTTCTAATGCAATTCATTGAAGAGGAGCAACCCTATCTGTCGCCTAATCTTACTCTTCGTTCTCTGGCGGAACAAATTCAGATGCATCCCAATCAATTATCCTGGCTCTTGAATACTAAAGTGGGTAAAAACTTCAATGAA
>JAUILF010000062.1 GCA_030433135.1 Bacteroidia bacterium
TTCAGCTGATTTCAAATATCATGAGTTCTTTGAAGCTAATGATCAGATCACTGTGATTGACATAGGCCACTATGAATCTGAGAAATTCACCATTGACCTACTTCATGAGATCATCACAGGGAAATTTAGTAAATTTGCGGCCTATTGTACGAAAGTGGACACCAATCCAATAAAATACGCATAAAAAGAATGGCTAAAAAGGAGAAATCTATACCGGAAAAGCTGGCAGAACTGCACAAGCTCCAGGACATTGATTCAAAACTGGATGAGATTGCCGTATTGAAGGGTGAGCTTCCTATGGAAGTAAGTGATTTGGAAGATGAGATTGCAGGTCTCGAGACCAGAATCGGAAAGTTGAAGGATTCTATTGGTGAATTGCAAGATAATATCTCAGGTTATCAGGCCAAGATCAAAGAATCGGAAACACTGATTGCCAAATATGGTCATCAACTTGATGACGTCAAAAACAATCGTGAATATGAGGCTTTGACCAAGGAAATTGAGCTGCAAAGATTAGATATTCAGCTTTCCGAAAAGCGAATTAAAGAAGTGGAGGTAAGTATTTCGGCTAAGGAGGAAACCTTGCAATCAGCAGAAGAAAGAATTGCTGAAAAGAAAAAGAATCTTGACAATAAGAAAGTTGAACTGGAGAAAATCATCAGCAAGACTGAAAAGGAGGGTAAACAACTGGAAAAGGAAAGTGCTGAAAAGCGAAAGACCATTGAAAACCGTCTACTAAAAGCTTACGACAGGGTTAGGACAACATATCGAAACGGACTGGCTGTCGTTACCGTGGAGCGTGATGCCTGTGGTGGTTGCTTTAACAAGATTCCACCACAGTTACAGCTTGAAATCAGCTTGCAGAAAAAAATCATTGCTTGCGAACACTGTGGAAGGATCCTGGTTGACAGTTCGCTGGTTGAGGAAGAGGTTGCATAGGATACCTGGACGCTGGTCCAATTGCCGGATTGGTATTCGATTTTCATCCTCCAACAGTTTTTCAACAGGTAGTTTTGACATACCCATCAAATTTGGGTTACTTGAGAAATAATGAATCTTGCTCTTCATTATTTTCGGTTTTCAGCTATATGGATGATCCTGCTGACAGGGCTTCCCGTAATGGGCATGGGTTATTTCCATTATAGTTCTCTTGCCCGCACTACCTATGATCAGATTATGTCACTACGGTTTGATGCCGCCCGGAGCAATCTGGTCAAACTCCGGCTAACTGAACCGGAAAACCTCATCGTACATAGCCTGGAAAACTATATGGACTGTCTGTCACTGTTTATCGGTGAACACCCCGAAACATATGAGCTCCTCAAAGGGCATAAATATACCAGGCTGGAAGCTATTGAGGAGGGAGACCGATCATCACCCTACTATCTATATCTCCAGGCTGACATTCATCTTCAGTGGGCTATAACTCGCGTCAAATTTGAGGATTACTTTCGGGCTGTTTTGGAGATCAAGAAAGCCTTCAAATTGTTGGAACGCAACGCAAGGGAGTTCCCGGATTTTCTGCCTACATATAAGAATCTGGGATTATTGCATGCCTTGATCGGTACCGTTCCCGACCAATACAGGTGGGGGTTAAAGCTACTCGGGATGTCTGGTACCATTACAGAAGGAAAATCAGAATTGCAGGAGGTTCTACAGTACGCGAAACAACATGATTTTATATTTCATGATGAGATCTATGTGATGTATTCTTACTTGTTGTTGCACCTGGAGAATGACAAAGCTCAGGCCTGGGAAACTCTACAGGAAGCCAATTTATCAGTAGATTCCAGTCCGTTAGTCTGCTTTGTGATGGCAAACATGGCCATGCAGACCAATCAAAACGACAAAGCTATTGCCATCCTCAAACAAAGACCAACTGGTAGTCAATATCTCCCTTTTCCTTATCTGTATCTGATGGAGGGAATCGCCCGTCTCAACCGAATGGAAGCTAGTGCCGATCAGTACCTGATGAGATTTCTCAAGGAAACAAGAGGTATTCATTACATTAAAGAAGCGTATCAAAAATTATCCTGGTATGCCATCCTCTTTGACAAACCAGATTACTATCAATCTTACGTTGAATCATGTAAGAAATTGGGTACGGATGTGATAGACGAAGATAAGACAGCACTTCACGAGGCGAAGTCGGGAAGGAAACCAGACAAAGATTTACTGGCCGCTCGCTTGTTATTCGACGGAGGATACTATGACCGTGCGTCAACATACCTGGATAGTGTGGGAATCAAGACCGGGGCCGATCCGGCATGGCTGCTGGAATACCATTACCGGCTGGGCAGGATATACCATGAACTTGGAGAGGATGATCGGGCGATTTCTTACTATGATATAGCCATCTCTGAAGGAAAGCATGAATCTACTTACTATGCCTGCAATGCCTCGATAATGAAGGGTATTATTCTGGAAAATAAGGAATTGTATGAAGCAGCAACCAAATCTTACGAACTTGCCCTTTCCATGCATCCAGATGAATACCAGGCCAGTCTCCATCAAAAGGCCAAAGCTGGACTGCAACGGATCCGCCAGATATCGCCATAATCCGTATTTTGGAATTTTGCATTCACCATCAAAAAATCAATCATGAGATCCTTTACTATAGTTCTTGCCTGTTTTCTTTCCTCCGTCAATCTGGTCCTGGCTGACAATCCGTTCTTAGGTAAATGGTCGCTCTATTTACCAGATGGTGCAGGTTGGCTGGAAGTGAGAGAAGAAAACGGTTTTCTCGAAGCCGATATGCTCTGGATTGGAGGAAGTGTAGTTCCGGTTAGTCATGTGTTTATGGCGGAAGACAAACTATATATCACCAGGACATCTTCCAGAAAGGTGCAAAATGATGATCGGGAGCATCAATTGACCACTATTATTGAATTGCAAGCTCAGGCAGATCAGTTGGTTGGCAAGTCCATTCAACCATCTGAAAAAGGAGACAACGCCAGAGTTATCGTTTTTTATGGCAAAAAGATACCAGATCTACCTCCTGCTCCAGACCTTTCCGGGCTGACATTTGGCGAACCGGTAAAACTCTTTAATGGACGAGATTTGACTGGCTGGGACCTTGCCCAAAAGGACAGGAAAAATGGCTGGCTGGCCAAAGATGGTGTTCTAACCAATAATCCTGCTCAAAACGACGATCACTCAGCGCGCTATGGAAATTTGCGTACAGAAGAAGTATTTGAGGACTTCAACCTGACTCTTGAGGTGCTGGTTCCAGAAGGCAGCAACAGTGGAGTTTATCTCAGAGGCATTTATGAAATCCAGATTATGGACAGCTATGGACTGGATCCAGATAACCATCACATGGGCGCCCTTTATAGTAGAATCACTCCCTCTCATGCCAATGAAAAAAAAGCGGGTGAATGGCAAGACCTGGATATAACGCTCTGTGATCGCCACCTGACAGTTATCCTTAATGGAGACAAGATCATCGACAATCAACCTGTTGAGGGAGTGACCGGTGGTGCGCTCTCAGCCGATCAGTTTGCCCCTGGACCCATTTATCTTCAGGGAGATCATGGTCCTGTTATGTACAGGGATATTCTTCTAAGACCTGTACTTAATTGACATCAGACCTGGACTTCTGACTCGTTGTCGACCATTTTTGTAGAATATTACCTGGCTCAGGGATCGTCCAAGCCCTTGACTTTTTGCCAAAAAATGCTTAAATGTATAAGGAGTCCAATTAGGATTCATGCATTATTTCATTAAATGAAGTCATATGGAAAATATTTCTACTTCGCAATCACCTACAGATTATTTGGAACAAAAACAAAAGAATGATGCTCGATTGATTACCATCATTGCTGTCGTGGTTATGATAGGATTTCTTAGCCTGCTGGCATACATGTTCTTTGGTAATCACTGATTCTCACTCCCCCGATGAATCTAAAGCACTGCAAAATCCGAAATGTTCCTTTCTATTACTTCTTGTCTGATAGCCAAGACAGGGAACAGTGCTATCTATGTATATACTAACCATCCCTTCTTTTATCCTTTCCCTACCTTTTGTAAACACTGACAAACAAGTGAAGTGTGGAATCATCAATGACCAGAACCTTTAACAGTATCTGCTCGGAAGACGATTCCACAAAAACACTATGTCAGTATTATATACCTCCGGGTGCTACAATGGAGTATCCATCCGTTCCCAGATACTCCCGGACTTCATCGATAAAAATTTCACGGTAGTTAATGCCGGCATTGAGCGAATTCTGAACACTTTGCATTTCCTTCCACCTCCAGTAATACAGGCCTATTTTGAAACCTCCTCCATTTGAGAGATTATTATAGATGGTCTGCATAGACTGATCATAACTCAAATCGTTATCTACCCATACTTGCACTTTGCCATTATTCTTTGACCATTTGACTCTGAGCACAAAGTCCATCCATTGCCCTTTTTGAATAGTTGCAACTGGTACAGGGGCATATCCATCAGGATCGGTACTCACACCACTCTTCTTCTGCAGCACTATTTCATCACCAATTACCTCAAGGGCAATAATGGGTGAACCAGCTGATCCATGTTGCCACTGTGAAATGATAAAACGGATATCATTCGCAATGGATTCGGGAGCAAAGACAAAATTATCGGGGAAATAATAACTAATGCCATACCATCTTTCCTCACCTTCCAAAGGGTACCTTTCTACAGGTGAATTATGATGTGGTGACAACTCTGCCCGATGTGTTGCTTCACCTGATGGCCAATCACTCAATGGGGTCGGCTTCAAATAAAATCTGGCACTATAAGAACCCACCCGGGCATAGCTATTGGATCTTTCAATAGCAAAATCCGTAATGGGACAGGTAGGGGATACACAAACATTGTACTTATAGTAGGGATTCCAGGTCTTACCAGACATGCATCCGTTCCCGGAACCGTTCGGATCAGGTTCTCTGTATGGCATGGTTTCATGAGGTTCGTCAGAGCTTTCAAAGGACATATTGATATCTGCCAAATTGGGATTGGGTTCCTCAGGTGGTTCATCCATCGAAACATCCAGGGTGCCGCTATAATCGAAAACTCCACCGATTAACACAAAGTCACCATTGATGTCAACGGTACCTTGACCCCCGCTAAATACGCCTCCTGACTGACTAAAGCCAGTAGAGTTAATGGTAAATGTCACCTTTTTACTAATCCTGACGTTACCATCATAACCAGCTTTAATAATGACTCCGGTGACAGTAATATTGGTATTTATATAGCAATTTCTGTCACTGGCACCATCAAAAATGGCCACATCACCTGATCCTGGAGCCGATGATCCAGGACTGCCACCAGAGGAATTTGACCAATTAGAATTATCATTCCAGTTTCCCGCACTGTTGCCAACCCAATATCGGTTGGCTGCAAAAGAAGAGTTAACTAGTAAAAATAATGCCCCCATAATTAGGATATTTCTACTGTAATAAAATTTTTGAATAGGAGAATTAATCCGGGAAAAACAATCTCCGGAAAATATTGCCTGTAGCATATGTTGATCATTTAAAACAATTATGAAATCGGGTTTTCACATTGTCTTGAGTGATCCGCATGTGTCACAGCATTTACATATAGGCATAGGAATGGCTGGCAGAGAGTGGTAAACTCACTGTTGCATTACCCCAAATCAGGATATTATTCCAATTGCATAATCAATGCTGTGAGAAAGTGGTGGTCCCCACTTTAGCCATCATCAACATAGCTTCTTGTTACTTTTGACATAGTGATCCTTTTATTAAATGAAAAAATTAATTCCAACACTTGACGACCAGGCATAGCATCCCCACTCCAACACAGGGAACTCCCTGTGCCAGCCTATGATAATGGCATAACTAGTTGAGGACTATGTCTTGCATAGTCTAACCAATCAGCCAATTAATATGTATGGTTTGCTACCAGGGTAAATGCAACACAAGAAAGTCTTATGCCTCAACAAACCCTGGCTACCCTCATAGTCAATAATTATTTCATTACAAATTAATTACAGCTTTGAGCGACAAAAAAGTGTGTTTGAAAAAATAGAAACAACAGCCTGAATAAATAGATGCTGTTGAATAAAAAAGCCAAGTTCAATCATGAACCTGAGTCTACACTCAACAAGTGTACCTCAGTTGGCTTTTCAGGTGGGTAATTACAGATGGTAGTATGGTGTAATCGTACACTAACATAATGTATAACCTACATCAATTATTGTATAGCATAGGATAAATTTTGCAACCGAACTGAATAAGTATCATATTTCGGAGGCTATCCCAGGAAATGTATTAGTCTAGTTAATTCGGGTGCTCACATTACTGGTTTCACGCCCTGGTTTAACAATTTCGTACCCATCTTTCCCCAAATATTCCCGCACTTCATCTATATAGATTTCGCGATTATCAATTCCGGCGGCCAGGGCTTTTTCCACACTCTCCTTTTCTTTGAATCTCCAGTAATACATCCCGATTTTCATGCCACCACCATTATCAATGTTGGTATACATTGTCTGAGTATTCCTTTCATCATACTTCTTTTGATCATTAACCCAAACCTGTACCAATCCATTGGTTTTATGCCACACAACACGGGTAATAATATCAATCCACACTCCCTTTTCTATCTGCGCTATGGGACTGGGTTCGTGCCAATTTGGAGAGAGCGATTCACCGGTTTCATGTTCCAGTACAATTTCATCTTCAACAATTTCAAATGCAAGGGCAGGTGAGCCTGCAGACCCGTGTTGCCATTGGGTGATGATAAACCTGACTTCCTGCGCTATATGATGCGGTGCAAAGACAAAATCCTTGGGAAAATAGTAACTGGCTCCATACCAGCGTTCCTCACCTTCCAATGGATACCTTTCAACCGGAGAATCATGGCTTGGGGCTAGTTCCACCCTATGTGTGGCTTCCCCTGGGGGCCAGTTTGATGGTGGTGAAGGTTTGATAAGCACACGAAAGCTAAAATTTCCCTTTCTGGAGTGTTCCCTTGATCGTTCCAGAGCAAAATCCGAAAACGGTTGGCTTTCCGCCAGACAAATATTTGTATGGTAAAAGTCATTCCACTTCTTGCCACTCATACATCCATTGCCATTGCCATTGGGATCCGGATCCCGGTAAGGTTGAGGGATCTCAGGCTCCGAAGAACTTTCAAATCCCATATAAATGTCGGCTTCAGGAATGTCATGATGTCCCTGATCAGGTACCAAACCTATCGGCGGAACCACATGAACATGATCAATACCTCCACTATCGTCACCTTCAGAAAAAACATTCAACTCGCCTTCAAAATCAAACACGCCACCGCTCAGATCAAATCCTCCATAGATGGTAACAGTCCCACCTCGACCAGAAAAAATACCGCCCGATTGAGTAAAGCCACAACAACTCACATTAAATGTATGTCCCGAAGCAACCGATATAGTTCCAGTGTATGAGGATTTAATCTCTACTTCTTTTACTTCCATAGTCGCATTGATCATGCAATCATCATCGGATCCGCCATCAAAAATGATCTTGTCATTTTTCCCTGGAACTGAGGCTCCTGAGGATCCACCAGAACTGGAAGACCAATTGGAGCTACTATTAAAGTTATTATCAGAACCACCTACCCAATAGCGGTCTGCGGCTTCTACAGGATCTGCCCCAAAAAACAACATAGGAAATAAAAGGACGTACCTGAAGGATGAGAAATAGTTTTGTTTACGGGTCATGACAATCGGGATAAGTCTACAATGTGCTCGAAAGTTCCAACCTCAAATTGGACTAAGTAAAAATAATACATTTAAGCGATTTGAAACCTCTTCTAACTCTCCCTTGCTGGACTGTCATCTTCACTATTGATTCTTAATCAACTATACATCACATAATTATTACATGAATCGTGATAGCTTTGTAGCACTTACTATCAGTCTTTTACAGTTGTCCAATCAGGAGCACAATCATTAACCTGGGTTAGCTAACTTAAATACTCCCTTACCTTATGGCTTATGAAAGATTTAACATCACTCCATGATTGTTCTTTCAACGAAATTGGATCAGCATCAGAATCCGCATCTCTGAAATAGGTAATTGCCTGTGGTACTGTTATCAAGAGGTTCTGAGTGCTGAATTTTTCTTGATGAAAAGAGATGAAATCTTGTACCGAATAGTGTTGGAGTAGCTCAGCAATATCCCAAAAGTCTTTTTTTCTCCCTCGACCGAGAACAGCTTGCACTTTCATAGCAATAATGTCCTCAACAGAATACATGCGAATACGATCAATAGTTTGTGGTGGACGTATAACAGGGTGTGAAAACCTGACCAAATCAACCTTCACATTGTTGATACGGCAAAAAATACCAAAACTTGTCGACTGCCTAATAGACAAACTGTCTCCGTAAAGCCTCTGGAGCTCACTTAGCACTCCTTCATTTCTAAAGTTCTCATTATTAAATAGGTCTAAGTCATCGGATCTCCGATGCCCGTAAAGAAGAGATAATGCGGTACCTCCAACTAAGTAGAAATCTTGCAAGATGGGCAAGCTTTGCAAGGCTCTCAGTAAGGCAAGAGTGTTGGGTTCGACTGTCGAATCTTGTAACATCTAAATTTTTCAACTGGTTCGTCGATCACTGCGGCAGCCAGGTACATGCTGCTCTCTGGAAGGAATTTGATGGTCAAAAGAACTTCTCTTATCAGTTCGTCACCATAATATCTCCGGCAATTCCGAATGTCGGCAACATCCCCATGTGAAAATACACGCTCGATGACAAATCGGTGGTATTTATCATAGTCCAATTTGTCAAAATCAGTATCCCAAAATATACTTTTGTTGAATACCGGTTTCACTTTCTTGATCATTAAATCTAAGATACCACAATTTAGATCAAGATGAGTTGGTACAGGTATCCGGATAACATCACTAAAGTTCCGGTTTTTGAAAAATCAAAACTATCTTATATTTGCAGGCCGATTTCAAGAAATCGAAGATGTTGGCTTTGCCACACACTTATTTCATGGCGTGGTAGCTTCCCGTCCACAAGCGGCCGGGACAAGCAGCTTCGCTGCACTTATTTCATGGCGTGGTAGCTCAGCTGGTTAGAGCGCAGGATTCATAATCCTGAGGTCGGGAGTTCAAGTCTCCCCCACGCTACTTGTTTCTCTCTGCTGGTTAGAGCCGCCCTACGGGAGTTCAGAGTTTGTCCGTCTGAATCTCTGGTACAACCATCCTACCGAAACAAAATATACTACCATGAAAAGTTTGCCTACTCCAGAATTGCCAGGTTCTCTTCAATCATTGATATGGCCTGCTTAATCGCAAATCCGGGAACCTCTATTCCCGATAAGATCCCGTGAGCTTCCTTAAATGCTGTCACTATCTGGTCCCTGTCTGATTTATTTGGTGAAGGGACATTCCTGTACAATGACATGCCATAATTTAACCAGGCAAACCCAAATGCTTCCTGTTGCCACGGATACAGTGTGGTTAACTTCTTTCCGGAACGGAAATCAGACAACGACTCCCCATACAATACCGGGGCTCCGGTAGCTTGATCGTTATCCATCAGACTATCCGCAGCTTCTTTATCGACAACCGCCCGATCCAGCAGGGTATGCCCCAGGTTGGATCTATTCTTTTCACTGGGATTATCGTTCATGGCAACCCTGCTTTCCTTGACTTTCTGGTCTACATATGTTAATTCAGCAAAAGCTCTAATACTATCTCTGACGGAGAAATGGCAGCTGTCCCGGTCCTCCAGAGCAACATTACTGTTTACGAATTCCTCAAAAGAAACAGGGCAGGGCAACAATTGAAACATTGGCAGCACCGGAAAATGATCCTGAATAAACTCCCTGGGTAAGGCTCTGAATAACCTATCTCTATCAGTCGGATTGGCCTCGGCCCAGGTAGCATCCAGCAAGGCATACTTTCCATCCAACTCGACCACATTCCAGGCGTGATCCGGATAATCAAAGTTTTCATCAATACCATATCGACTATGGGTATAGCCAACCACGGACCAGGAGCGGATACCTGCTTCACGGCACATTACTGTGATCAGTTGCGAGAACCCCCAACAGACGGCTCTCTTTCTTTCTAATATTTCAGAAATACTTTGATTGATCCTCTTATTACCAGCCCGATATGCTTCCCTGTCATAAGTAATGGTACCAGTAACATACTCAAATATCCGGTCAAGCCTGACACTGTCATCATCTGCTCCTTCTATCAGCGAAGCCACCAATTGTGATATTCCAGTAGTGTCCGACTCATGGTGGTACCACATTTCTTCCTGCTCAAATGTATCAGCTGACGAAAACCATACATTTAATCCGAAAATCCACGACCAAACCAACAGGTAAATCAGCATACTTAAAGTTAGTGGGTTGTGTTCATAGTTTCCAGAAAATACAGAAGCAGCTGAGTTTCTTCAGAAAATGTCTAATCCAGGATCTGGCATGGGGACTATTTCCAAACTATTCTTTGCCGTCTGGTCCGGCCACCTTAAAACGTTCATCAAAATGTTCGAAATAGTCTTTCCAGGCATTTTCAAATGATTTCCTATCCGTCTTATAAGTCGGCATCAAACTGGGCTGGCCCGGCATCTCTTCGATATACATGGTACTGGAAGGAAAAGCAAACCTTACCTCCAGAGCTTCCGCCCAGCGCAGGATCGCAAGTTGTATAGATTCCTTGATCCTTAATTCATCAGCATAAGTAGGAGCAATCATATAAGCTCTTATGAAAATGTTGAGTGAAAAATCAGCCATTTCTGTAAAATACACGTAGATGTCATCTTCATTGTCGGGCACTTCAGGGTGCCGTTTCAGGATTTCCTTAATACCTCGCACAAATTCCTCAATGAGATCCGGAGGAGTGTCATAGGTCACTCCTGCCGTTGACTGAAACAGCCTGTATTCCCGGACTCCCTTATTGGTCACATTCACATTAGCCATGCTTCCATTGGGCACCGAGATAATGCTGGTATCCGGCATCCTGATTCTTGTGGTGCGAAAGCCAACCTGAACCACACTGCCCATAAACCCATTGCCCTCTACCCAATCTCCTATCTGAAAAGGGCGATCGGTAAATATCATTACCGAACCCAAAAAATTCTTGACTGTATCCTGAGCAGCGAGGGCTAGTGCCAAACCGCCAATAGAAACCCCTGCTATCAGTGCCGTAACATTAAGGTTTAGTAAATTCAGTACCTGGATAACTCCTATTCCGATCACAATGATCCTGAAAATCTGCTCCACCACCGGGATCAACTGATCATCCATTTTGCTCTCGGTCTTCATGGTGATGCTTTCGAGATAGTCAATCAGGAGATTGAGTAGTCTAAGTGCCACCAATACAAGAATCACCGTCATCAGGATACGGAGGGAGGTATGTATGAATGCACTTACTTTGATAGGTAACAACAGCAAAGGAAACATCAACCTCAAAGCCCATACAATCAAAAGCATGCTACCCACATTGGCAACACGATGTACATGACGCGGAAAATCAGTTATGCTGCTTAGTTGTACACTGGATCCCTTGCGAATCAGAAAACCAAGGATGAGAGAAAAAATAAAATAAAGCAACCCCCCAATAGCCAGTAAAACCAGGATGCCCAAATACTGCCAACCGGATAACCCCAGGAACTTTTGTCCTGAACGATCACCAAAAAGATTGATCAGCCGATCAGTACCCAGAGGATAAGTGCGTTGATGCAATGCCGGAATAGACTGACAAGTTTCAGCAGAATAGTGCCACTGATTTTCAGTTTTTTCCAGGTAGACTTCAGGCAACTCGTCTGGAAAAGGTGTGTAATACTGCCTGTGAGTTACACTATCCTCATAATCAGCCTCCATGGGAAGCTGATTCATATGAACATAGAGCCCGTTACCATCAAGTACCTGTTTGAGCTGTATAGCCCACTTCACTCTGGTCAGGCTATCCCCTCCCACAAAAGCCTGAGAAGACACCTCTGGCTGATAATGACCTGACTGCAAATAGTATAAATGCACCCATATCGCATCATGTGGGTTGCTTCGTTCCAGCTTTTGTGCAGTACCCTGGGCCAATAGTACCGAGGAGTAAAAACTAACAATGATTAAAATCGAAAGTAAATGAGCGAGTTTCTTTGTCGTATTCATAGAAGGCAAAATTACCAGTTTGCTGATTTGTTCGTGCCATTATATAATAATACCGTTATGATTTGCAAAGGCCTGCCGAAAAGACTTCCTCAACTTTCATTTGAGTATGGTGTTTTTTCCCATTTACGTAAATTTGCCATTTAAATACTTCGAAATCATGCCTCTCTACAATCGGGTAAATAAAGAAGAGTTGAAAAGACAGATACAATCTTCCGCACAGAAGAGGACTACTTTGTCTTTCTATAAATATCATCCCATTGACAATCCCGAAGAATTCAGAAATGAACTTTTTCGAAAATTTCAATCACTTGATATTCTGGGAAGGATATACGTTGCACAAGAAGGGATCAACGCTCAGCTTTCGGTACCCTCCGATAAGATGGACCGGTTTAGGGAGGAATTATACTCCATTGGGTTCCTGGATGGCGTGAGATTGAATGTGGCCATAGATGATGATGGAAAATCATTTTATGTACTTAAGATCAAAGTGCGTCAAAAAATTGTTGCCGATGGAATAACAGCACCTCTGGATCTTCAGAATGGCGGTGAACACATTGATGCAGTCAAATTCAACACATTGGCTTCCAGTGAAGATACCGTCATCGTCGATATGCGAAACCACTATGAAAGTGAAGTTGGCCACTTCGAAAATGCCATCTGTCCCGATGTAGAAACATTCAGAGAATCCATTGAAGTTGTGGAAGAACTGTTGGAAAAGCATCGGGAAAAAGATATTGTGATGTACTGCACCGGTGGGATTCGCTGCGAAAAAGCCACCGCCTACTTCAAAACCAAGGGATACAATAAATTATACCAGCTGGATGGGGGGATCATTGAATATGCCCGTCAGGTTAAGAAGTTGGGCCTGGATAACCAGTTCATCGGGAAAAACTTTGTTTTCGATGAGAGATTGGGTGAGCGGATATCAAATGAAATTATCGCCAGGTGTCATCAATGTGGTGCACCATGCGACACTCACACCAATTGTAAAAATGAGGCCTGTCATCTACTCTTTATCCAATGCCCGGAATGTGCAAAGTCATACGATCAGTGTTGTTCGGATAAGTGCTCCTCCTATCTGCAGTTACCCAAAGAGGAACAGGAATCCTTACGAGGAAAGATTGAATTTAACGGGACCAAATTTGGCAAAGGGCGTTACAAGGCACACCATCAACATGATGTTCTTGAAGTGAAGTAGTGCCAAATTTGAGATATTTTTGTTTTCATGGGTCAAAAGAGAAAGAAGCGAACCCGGAAAGCAATAAGCAGTACATGGCTATCTAAAATTCCACTTCCATGGCTCTACTTTTCTATTGCATTTCTGGGGCTTTTGCTCTATTCTAATACACTGGGCCATGATTTTACACTGGATGATGCCATCCTGATTACTGATAATGAACTGACCAAAGGAGGGCTCAAGGCTATCCCGGAGATCTTTTCACATGATACTTTCTTTGGATTCTTTGGAGAAGAAGGTAAAGACCAGTTGGTACGGGGAGGCCGGTACAGGCCATTTACCCAGGCCATGTTTGCCATTGAGCACCAACTATTTGGTGATAATCCCCTGGGCTTTCATCTGATGAATGTCATCTACTACCTTTCATGTTGCTGCTTTTTGTTTTACTTCCTACAGCAACTGATTCCTTCCAAAAACCGTCATTATCTGATCATATGTTACCTCACCGCACTCATTTTTACCATACACCCCATCCATACTGAGGTGGTAGCCAACATAAAGGGTCGCGACGAAATCATGGCCCTCCTGTTTTCGCTCTGGGCTACTCATTTGGCATTTATAGGCTACAGGAATAAAAATCACACTTATCAATTTGTATCATGCCTTCTGTTCTTCATGGCTCTGCTGTCCAAAGAAATTGCTGCGAGCTTTTTGTTTATCTCCCCGGTCATGTACGTGCTGGTCCGAAAACTGAAGCTTAGGAATGCCATGATGCTCAGTGTGCCCCTGATTCTGGGATTCATACTGTATTTTGCATTGCGCCTCACCATCATAGGCTTTCCCATGGGTGGCGATCCACCGCTGGAACTCATGAATAATCCTTTTCTAATCCTGGAAGAGGATGGTTACCGGCCAATGTCATGGGTAGAGAAAGGTCCCATGATCATATATGGCTTGGGGAAATACCTGCAATTGTCCCTGTTTCCTCATCCCCTGACTCACGATTACTATCCCCGGCAAATCTCGATCATGTCATGGACAAGTGTCAAAGTAATCCTGAGCCTTATTGCAGTGTTCTTTCTACTAATTACCAGCTTCAGGATGAGGAGGAAAGAACCACTTCTATCGCTGGGTATTTTGATCTTTTTTGGCAGCCTCTTTCTCACTTCAAATCTGATTTTTCCTATTGGTACCAATCTCTCAGAGCGATTCCTTTTTATGCCTTCTGTCGGAGTTTCACTCGTTATTTCCCTTGCTCTAACGAAAGTAAAAACACGCTTTTCAGAAATTGCCATGTGGCCCTGGGTGATGCTTCTGGTGTTGTTATGTTCGTATAAAACCATCACCAGAAATCAGGTATGGAAGGACAACCTTACTTTGTTTACCACCGATGTAAAAACCTCTACTATGTCTGCAAAGGTGCGAAATGCAGCTGCCGGGTCCCTGATTGCCTATGCTCAAAGCGAATCGGATACCATCCGGAAAAATCCGGCTTTGGACCAGGCTATTGATCATTTGCTGGTTGCCACTACCATCCATCCAACCTATAAGAATGCTTTCCTGTTACTGGGTAATGCATTCTTTTACAAAGGAGATTTTCAAAAATCAATTGAATACTTTGACCTCGCGCTTTTGATAGATCCCTACTACCCAGAAGCACTGTCAAACCGCGCTATTGCCTATCGGGACCTCGGCCGCTGGTATGGCGAAACTACCGGCAACCTTAGTCAAGCTCTCGAATATTTGAAAAAAGCAGGGGAATATTTGACAGATGATTATGAAACTAATCGTTTATTAGGTGTTGCATATGGTAATCTTGGTGATCATGCCGCTGCTATCAGGCATTTTAACAAAGCTCTGGATGTGAAACCCAATGAAGGATGGATTCACTACAATCTGGGATTGGCTTATAGGTCCACTGGAGATACCGTCACGGCAAATCGTTATATTAAGCGGGCTAAGGAGCTGAATCCCGAAATAGGTAACCGATGACTTGCGTTCGATACATAATCCGAATCACGATCTTTCTAATGTGTTTTGGCCACATTTTGATGGTCAATGCCCAGTCCCAGGAAGAGCTATGGGTAGATTCTGTCATGCAAACTCTGACACTGGATCAGCGTATCGGTCAACTCTTTATGATCAGAGCGCATTCCAATTTGGGCCAGGACCATGTCAGGGAGGTAGAAAGACAGATCAGGGAATTTGAAGTTGGTGGACTTTGTTTTTTTCAGGGTACACCCGAAGGGCATACCAGATTGATCAATCATTATCAGGAACTGTCATCCACTCTGCCTCTGATGATAGGTATGGATGCGGAGTGGGGCCTGGGCATGCGTTTCAAGGATGGTGTGATCGATTATCCACGGGCTTTGATGCTGGGAGCTATTCAGGATAATAGCCTCCTGTACGACTATGGTACCGAAATAGCCCGGCAACTCAGAAGAATTGGCGTTCACATCAATTTTGCACCAGTTGTCGATGTCAATAACAACCCTGAAAATCCTGTCATCAATTTTCGCTCATTTGGAGAAGATAAATACAATGTGTCTACCAAGGGTTATATGTACATGCGTGGAATGCAGGATCACCATGTAGCAGCTTGTGCCAAACATTTTCCCGGTCATGGCGACACCGATACTGATAGTCATCATGCACTTCCCGTGATCAATCACAGCAAGCAAAGACTGGAAGACATCGAATTGTTTCCATTTCGAACGCTGGTCAACCACGATGTTGCCAGTATCATGATGGCACATCTCAATATCCCCGCTCTAGCTGGTGATGATAGTATTCCTACCTCGCTTTCGAGCCGGGTAATAAATCAACTCCTACGTCGGGACATGGGTTATGATGGGTTGGTCTTCACTGATGCCCTGGAGATGAAAGCTGTTTCGGATAATTATGAAAATGGAGCTCTCGAGGTAACAGCATTGCAGGCGGGAAATGATATGTTATTGCTTCCCAATAATATTGACCGGGCTTTTGCAGCTATCAGGGAAAGCATAACTACCGGCGAACTCGATACCACCCTGATTTTTCAGAGTGTAAGACGTATACTGCGAGCAAAGTATCGTATGCAGCTGCATGAGTACAAACCTGCCAGCGAATACGGAGTCAAACTCGATCTCAATAATTCGCAGGCATTGAGCCTGAAGTACAAATTAGTCGAGAATGCTTTGACGCTGGTCAGAAATTCGGATGACCTCATACCTTTTCTTGACCAGGATATCAACATGGGTTCCTTGAGTATCGGGGCAGGTGGATTATCTCATTTCCAGGTCATGGCACACGAATACCGTGATATTCCGCGACATATATCCCCGGGAGTCATAACTCCCGTACAAAAGACTGAATTACTCCATGAGATCGGACAATACGATGTGGTATTGCTCAGCCTTCATGGAATGAGTCAGTACGCTTATAACAACTTTGGTTTGGATGAGTCCGTGGTAGATTTTGTAAATGCACTCAGTGCCAAGACCAACGTGGTACTTCTTATCTTTGGCAATCCGTACAGCCTCAAATATTTTGATGAGGTGGATCATGTGGTGGTTGCCTATGATGATGACCGCTTAACCCAAAATCTGACCGCCCAGGCACTTTTCGGAGCGACGGGTTTTAAAGGTCGTCTGCCAGTCACAGCATCGGATCGGAGCACATATGGAACCGGGATAGATACACGAGCCCATTTCCGCATTGGATTTTCCGTCCCGGAACGGGTTGGACTTCACATGGATTCGGTAAAACAGGTTGATCGCATCATTCACGAATTGATCAATCGACGTGCTGCTCCTGGAGCTCAATTACTTGTCGCCAAGGATGGAATGGTGGTTTATCAGAAAGAGTATGGATATCAGACTTATGAAAAAGACCGACCCATCCAGCGAGACCAAATCTATGATCTGGCGAGTGTGACCAAAACAACTGCATCCACGGTGGCTATCATGAAATTATTTGATGAGGGAAAAGTAGATCTCAAGACACCCATATCGAGTTATCTGCCAGAACTCACCGGCACTAACAAAGCCGATATGACCCTGGAACGCATCATGACCCATCAGGCTGGTCTTAAATCCTGGATTCCTTTCTATAGAAAAACCCTGTCACCCTCTACCCGACGGCCTTCCGGCCCTTATTATCACGAAGAGCCCGACGACGTATATAATATCAAAGTCACCAATGATCTCTATCTGAGATCTGACTACAGGGACTCCATCTGGCAACTGATCATCGATTCTGAGGTAAACCCTGACCGGCACTACGTCTATAGCGACCTGGGGTTTTATCTTATAGCCAGGATTGTAGAGAATTTGAGTGGCCTAACACTGGATCAGTATGTACAGAAACATTTCTATGAGCCATTGCACATGCCCCACACTACATTTAATCCACTTGACAAGATAAGCCGTCAAGATATTGTCCCCACGGAGAAAGACAATTATTTTCGGTACACAGACCTTCGGGGATATGTCCATGATATGGGGGCCGCCATGCTATCAGGAGTCAGCGGACATGCTGGTCTCTTCTCCAACACCAGTGATCTTATCAAGATATATCAGATGCTTCTGAATGAGGGTAGTTATGGCGGAAGGCAGTATTTTTCTCCAGAGACAGTCCGGGTGTTTACATCCCGACCTTCATTTTCTATGCGAAGGGGGGTTGGATTTGATATGAAACAAGTGGATCCGGATAAAAGCTGTAATATATCCGAACTGGCTTCAGAATCTACCTTTGGTCATTACGGTTTTACCGGAACCTGTGTGTGGGTAGATCCTCAATATGACCTTGTTTACATATTTCTATCCAATCGCACCTACCCTACCATGAGGAATAATCTATTGGGCAAAGAGGACTACAGATCTAAAATTCAAACAGCTATCTACAAGTCCTTTTTACCAAAATTTGTCCAAAACCAGTCATGAGGTTAGCATCATCTATTGCCAGACGCTACTTATTTAGTAGCAAGGGCACCCATTTTATTAATATCATTTCCGGAATGACTGTTTTGGGTTTATCAATAGGATCTGCCGCAGTAATTCTGGTTCTTTCAGTGTTCAATGGTTTTGAAGAGTTGATCGCCAGTATGATCAATAATTTCAACCCGGACATGAAAGTGATGCCTCAATCCGGCAAGTACTTTACTGAGGATTCTGTCATGTTGAGAGAATTGAGAGAGTTGGATGGCATTGAAGCTATTAGTCTTACACTGGAGGAAACTGCCATTTTCGAATATGAGCAGCCACCCAATGCCGGGATCATGAAAGGTGTAGATGAAAACTTTGTTCGGGTAAATCCAATAGATTCGACGATTATTGAGGGTACCTTTAAGCTGGAAGATGACAAGGGCATCTATGCCGTATTGGGAGCAGGGATGGCCAGAAATCTTTCGGTGGATGTGCTCAACGTCTTTGAAAGTTTGAGTATCTATATGCCTGTTAGACAGTACCGAGGTGGGCTGCAACAGCCCTATCAAACCCGATACGTCAAACCCTCAGGGGTGTTCTCCATTCAACAGGATATAGACAACCAATATGTATTGGTACCGTTGGGAATTGCCCGGGCCCTGGTCAACAGGCCGGGTGAAGTAAGTTCCATTGAGATAAAGACCAGTCCTGATTTTGATGAGGATAAATTACAGGCAGAGATATCAGATATCATTGGTCCTGATCTCATTGTCAGGAACAGATACCAGCAGGATGAAGCCTTTCTCAAATTAATGAATTTGGAAAAGTGGATGGCCTTTCTGATAGCCACTCTAATGATTCTGCTTATTTCATTTAACCTGATAGGGTGCCTGTGGATGATCGTGCTGGATAAACAAAAAGATATTGCCATCCTTCGAGCGATGGGTAGTACAAGCTCCTTTATCCGCAATGTATTCATTCGTCTGGGTCTGTACTTTACCTTATCTGGATTATTGTCGGGCATTGTTTTGGGTATTCTGCTTTACCTGGCCCAACAGCATTTTGGGATAATAAATATGTCTCAGGGCTTTGTAGTGGATACATACCCCATCAAACTAAAAGTGACGGATGTACTGGTGGTGGCTTTGACTGTGCTTTTGATTGGAGGCATTGCCTCCTTGCCAGCTGCTCAACGAGCTACAAAGCTCGGATACGCCATTCGTGAAAACTAGAGACTGTCAATAATGCGATATTTTCGGTCCATACTGCCTGGATCATCAGCGGAGATGATCAAGAATGCCTTTTGTTATATATTTGTGCTCTTATCTGAAGATGGAAGCATGGGAATTTGAATTTGAGTGGCTCCAAATCAGGCATATGGTTAAAGAGTCAATGAAGCAGGACAAACTACCTGATCTGCAAGCCATCCTATTTCTTATAGGTATACAAGAAGTAGGGCAACTGAGAAATAAGTACACCAAAGAAGAGAAACAGGATCTGATGCATGTGGCAGTTTGTCAACTACTTAGCCAGGATGGGTATTATGAATTCATTGGGCAGGACGAAGATAATTGGCCTCATTTTAAGCTGGTCAGAGCACTGCCCAGGGGCACTGTCGAAGAACAGGAAAATCTGTTGAAAGAAAAGATCCTCGAATACTTTAGCAGGGTCGAACAGCCGTTGGATCCTACAAGTAATAACTGAATTAAATCAAAAACACTGATGTTAAGAAACGTACTGCTAGCTATTTGTACCATCCTGCTTTTTGCACATTGTCAGGAAAGTGAACAGGAAGTTCTGATAGAAACTGCCATGGGCAATATGACAATCAAACTTTTCAATTCAACACCGCAGCACAGAGATAATTTTATAAAACTGGCTGAAGAAGGATTCTACGATGGCCTCCTGTTCCATCGCGTAATGAGTGGCTTTATGATTCAGGGAGGCGACCCGGACTCCAGGGATGCACCACCTCAGCAGATGCTGGGCCAGGGAGGCCCTGGTTACACACTACCTGCAGAGATTGGAGCTTATCACTTCAAGGGTGCTCTGTCTTCAGCCAGACTGCCAGACCAGATGAATCCGGAAAAAGAATCATCAGGATCCCAGTTTTTCATAGTACAGGGTTATCAGGTTGCGGAGGAAGAACTCGACCAATGGTCCAGCAGAAAGGGTTTGAGCTATAGTGCGGAGGACAAAGAAAGATATATGACTGAAGGGGGATACCCCTTTCTGGATGGTGACTACACAGTGTTTGGCCAGGTAGTGGAAGGTATGGATGTTATCGATAAAATCGCTGGTGTTGCAACCGGCCAGGCGGACCGACCTGTTGAGGATGTCGAGATGAAGATTTCTGTATTATGACGGGATCAAATAATCTACATGCCGGTTGCCGGAAAATAGGATATCTGCTGGCGTTGGCTTGCATAGCCATAGGAACATCCTGTAACAGGCCTGTATCTCAGTTCCTGGTGAGCCAGGAAGATACAGAAGCCCCCACAAATGTGGAATTCATTAATCAATCGGAAAAGGCCGAGGGTTTCGAGTGGGATTTTGGTGACGGTCAGACCAGCGATGATATTAATCCTACACCCAGATACGTGAGGTCCGGAGATTACACCGTTGTGCTAAGTGCCAGTAATGGAAAGAAAGCCAGGACATCTGAGCAGATCATTCACGTGGATGCTCCGGACGAAACTTTGGTTGAGATCAGAACCAGCTATGGCAATATGTTGGTCAAGCTGTATGATGAAACACCCAAACACCGGGACAATTTCATCAAATTGACCAATGAAGGCTTCTATGATAGCCTTATGTTTCACCGGGTTATTCAGGGTTTCATGATTCAGGGAGGAGATCCAGGATCAAGAAATGCCCGAAGAGGACAACAACTGGGATCAGGTGGTCCGGGATATCAGATACCCGCTGAATTTGACTCTACACTGATTCATGTTAAAGGAGCCTTATCGGCAGCACGTAAGGGCGATCAGGTTAATCCTGCCAAAGAGTCTTCCGGTTCTCAATTTTATATTGTTCAGGGCTCCTTGATGGATGAGAGTCAGTTAAAAATGATAGAGCGAAGGAAAGGAATCCACTATTCGGAAGAACAGACAAAAACGTACATGCAGGAGGGTGGAACTCCTTTTCTGGATATGGAATATACCGTTTTTGGCCAGGTAATCGATGGTCTGCAGGTCATTGACAAGATTGCATCTGTACAGACCGACGGAATGGACCGCCCCCAGGATGATGTGCGTATGGAAATCATTGTGATTAAATAGTTGACATGGGAAAGAAAAAAGTCTACCTCGGTTTTGATATTGGAGGAACAGGAATAAAAGCCGCCTTAGTAGACCTAAAATCGGGAAAGTTAGTGACTGAGAAAATGCGTGTATTGACCCCCAAACCGGCCGACCCCGATTCGGTGGCAAAGGTCATCAGGCAAATGTTCAAAAAGTTTAAATATAAGGGGCCTGTCGGGTGTGGATTCCCAGCCATCATTCATCATGGTATAGCCAAATCGGCAGCCAATATCGATGATTCCTGGATCGGAGTGGACATCCAAAAACTATTGAGAAAGGAATGTGATGTTCCTTTCTATGTTGCCAATGATGCAGATGTGGCGGGTCTCGCAGAGGTTCAGTTTGGTGAGGCAAAAAACGTCAGAGGTACCGTGATCGTGCTCACCATTGGCACTGGCATTGGCTCAGGTCTTTTTCTCAATGGACAATTGATCCCCAATACCGAATTTGGACACTTGTTATATCGAGACAGTATATATGAGCATTACATTTCCAATGTGGTGCGTAAACGCGATGATTTGTCAT
>JAUILF010000063.1 GCA_030433135.1 Bacteroidia bacterium
TCTCAAATGATAGTCCAAAGCGGATTCAGCACTGACCATGCCATCGTGAATGAAGTGTCCTACTAAAACCGGAAAATAGGCATGGCGTAAGTGTCCCAGCGATAAGGAGACGGTTATCTCAACCTTTTCCTGGTCTAATACTTCTACAGGTTCGATCCCGTATAACCGGTCAAGGATCTCCTTTGGATCGTTACTGACCTTCGACCCCAATTCGGGGGCAACCGTTACAGCCTGACCCCGGCTGGCAGGAGGCGATTCAAGAAACTGATTGGTCCTTCCCTGGCTAAGTACCTCGTAGATTCCGCGAAATATCTCAGGATCATCAGCCAACTGCCCGTGCTGTGTCCGGGTATAATAAAGATTTGTTCTGGGAAGGCCGGATGGTATACCACTTTCCCAGGTGACAGTCCCGTCACCATTAGGTGTCTTTAAGAACTGAAGACTCTTCTTTTTTGAAAAAATACTTTGCCTGGCTCTATAATCAAAAGTCGTACCCCCACTATGTCCGGCTATGTAGTAAACATTCTCAAAATCAAAATCGGTCTTATTTACATCTTCCTTCACCTGAGCGAAAAAAGCCAGCATATCCTCGTCCGGTACGGTGATATCGGAAAATTCGTTTTTTAAATTTTTCCAATAATCTATGGATTCGAAAGATCTTTTGCTTTCAATGGGAAGCATTTCAAAAATTCCGGGAAATTGCATGAATACCTGCAATAAATCCTGCCGGGTATGCAGCAGATCAAGTAGCGCCAGTTGATTGACCCTTCCCGATCTACCCGATAATACTTCAAGAGTGCCGTAAGACCCATACCAGGGGGTACCCAACATGACCAAACGAGACCCCTCCCTTTGCATGTACTTGTTCCAGAAATCCGGATCTTTGACCATCAGGGTGCGTGTCACCAGCCCTCCCATCGAATGAGCAATTATTCTGATTTCCTGCTTGTGCACCAGCAATTTATCCAAAAGGGCTTTTAGTTCCAGTGCACTTTCCGAGAGCGACTTTCGCCAATCGTACGGAAAGCACTGAACGTCGTAAGTTTTTTCGAGATATTTTACCAACTCCGAATAATAATTACCTACAATCGATTTTGCGGCCATCTTATTTTCAATTCGAAGTTCACGAATTTTTCCTTTGACTATTGAGCCAAAATCCAACCAGATCCGATCCACATCTGCATATAAGTGTGAGCCCATGATCCCTGGTAAAAGCACACAGATAGGTCGATTGCCAGTTGCTATCCGGCATTCCTCATCCCTAATCTGAAAAACTTCGAACAAGACACCCCTTGCACTTTGAGGCGCCTGGATGCTGAAGGTACTATTGATCGCTTCCGGGGCATTCTCAACCACAGCCTTGATCGCTCGCTGCGAATTAGGATTCTTAAAATAATTTAAATGGTGCGTCTTTCCATCTTCAGAACGAAACCACAAAAAACCCTTTGCACGACGCAAACCCAGCCTCATACTGTCGGTATTGACTACAAAATCATTCTGTTCGAGAAAATAGAGACGAGTAAGAATGACTAGTAAAGTCTGTCCCAATTTCCCAAACCGGGCATTTCCCTCCACAATGAACAGTTCATCCGGACCTTCACTCAAAGGATGGTTCAGGACCTGAATCAGATGGGAACCCGGGATCATGGCCAGGAGGCCCGGCATCACACCGGGGGTAGTTCTGGACCTAATTACTTTCAGGATAAAACGTCTGATGAAACCGTAAATCTGATTTAAGGTTCCTCCGAAGACCAAACCGACCACCCGAAGTAAGGCATTGAGAAAATGGTCTGCCCTGGCTGACAAGATCTCCGTTCCAGCCCCTGGGCAAGCTACCCGGATAAATCTCTCTACTGTGATCTTTTTTTCAACCAATTGGTTGAGAGTCCTGGCCAGATCCGCCTCTGTAGGGTCTTTCTTCTGCAGAAACTCAATCTCCGCTTTGCGAAATCCCGGCTCCGGGTTCCGGTGATCACACTTGGCAATGAAATCTCCTATCAGACCTCCCCTGGAGCCCGACATGATGGTTAACTCGACATTGTCAGGCAGAGCCTGCAACAGGACTACCGCATTTTGCAAAGGACTTTCCGATACAGTGTAATGCTCCAGGGCCAGAACTCTACTGCCAAAGCGATCATGAATGGCGTCCCACGCACCGGTGGTATCATTATCTCTTAGTTTGTGAAATGAATTTTCGGTGTTGGAAATGGTGCCATGAATAAAAACAAAGTATGAATTGCCAGAATTATCGTGGCCGGGAAAAGGTTCCATTTGAAAATCCCGGGTCAGCCTGAACAGGCCGGTAACCGGGGCGATCTTCTTATCCAGCCATTCACCCAGTTCTCTGCCGACCAGAGAAATCATATCCTTTTTCTTTCTAAAGATATTTATGGCTTTAAAAAACGATCCCAGTCCTCTTTCACTGGCGTCGAAAACTCCTGAAGGCAATAAACCCTCATCCATACTTCGACTATACGTCAACTCGACCTCGGAAAAGATCTCTTCGAAGTCGGCTGCACTTCCAATCCATTCGGTGCCATCTTCAAACAAGGCATCAATAATATCATCCTCTTCCTCGACTTTCAATTTGATGACATCTCCGACTGCCCTGCTTTTACTCACCTGAATGACCTGCACAAGTTCAAACTCCTCGTCCTCCAGTGGGGGTAAGACCGTTTCATTACCGGGATCGAGTTCTTTGCCAATGACTTTAAGTTCTTTCATGATATTGATTCAAAGGGTGATATAGTAGCGGTACCAATGAACTGTCCTGGTAACTCTGATGGCACCCACTAGTTCCTGGATCCGTATGAACAGTAAACCGGGCTACCGGCAGTTCAGTAGCTCGCCAATTCAGAATAAAGCTGGAGAGAAGACACTCAATCAAAATTCAGCCTTTTTTAGATATCCAGACCGAATCGAAGATCGTCTTTCCATTAAGATAGAAAAATCTGTGATTTCAGTGTTATACTTTAAGAAAATTTTTAGCTGAAGATTGCAAGTTGCATGACAAATCTGCAGACGCTATTATTGCTGGGATGGTCTCTTTCCTGCCAGCCCTTATACTATTTGTTGATTAATACGAGGCACGCTATACTGTTCTGTCGTATATTGACTGATCTCAATAAGCTATATAAAACACTTACATGTCTGAAATTCATATGTTTACCGAAGTGCAAGAAGCCATTGACTACATCGAAAGTATCAGAGGCAGCCGTAAGATCATCACCTTCCTCGGCTTTTCTGGTACCGGTTATGAAGAAGCTTCCAGCGTCAGACAGGTGATTGAGCAAATCCTGGAAGAATATGATCCGGAAAAGGTGGTCATCAATGCGGGAGCTACTGAAGAAGGTATTGGAATGGTATATGAGATCGCTCACGGGAGAAAGTTTCAAACAATGGGTGTTGTCTCCACACAGGCCAAAGTTTATGAAGTTCCTATATCCCCCTATTTAGATCATGCTATCTACATTGAAGATCAAAGATGGGGAGGCATTTTGGGAAAAGGAAAGGAACTAAGCCCCACTTCACAGGTAATGGTAGAAATCAGTGATAATATTTATGCGATTGGAGGTGGTAAAATAGCTCGGGCTGAATATCAGGCTGCACAGATTTTGCGGAAACAGGTCCAGTTCATTTCCGCCGAAATGAATCATCAAAAAGCTATAGACAAAGCAAAGAATAAAGGGCAAGGAGCACCCACTGACTTCCGGGGTGCACTAGGTGTGCATGAGAATGAAAGAAAGTGACAAAGACAGATTCGGAATCCACTACAGAGGATCCTACTTTGATAGGAAGTAGCTGTCCAAAAAAGAAGATAGATGCTTCCTGAAGTGCAGATTAACACTTATTTTTCAGCAGGAAAATCATCCCTGGGTGGGAGATTTTGCACATTTTTTCTACTTTTTTGACAAAATTTAATTTTGTTCATGAGCAACTCTTTTGGCGATCAACTCCTTCACTTTGCGTATTCAGTTGATAATCTTGATGAAGGCAATATGGAGGAGATCAGATTACTCTTGATTGGCTTTTTGTCGGAAAAACTTGGGATTGTTAATTTTGAACTATGTCTAGAAGAGCGCATAAACGAGGGATTAGGTCTTAGTTATTTCTGGTTCTCCGGTCGTGAAAAACCACCTGCAAGAAGCATTTGGAAGGATGGGAACAAGGAATATTATGGTCAAACCTCATATGCTTATCACCAGGACAAAAAACTTTGGATACTTGCAGTAGATGCTGATGTTTTGTTGAATAATGAGTTTATAGATCATTGGAGTAAGGCCGAAGATATACCCAGTTTTATAGCTTATGCCGGCAATGACAACATCAGGACCTCTATAATAATACCAGTCCGCAGAAATCACCGTGTAATTGGATTACTGAATTTGGAATCTGAGGATCATATTCAACCTACAAAACCACTAAAAAAAGAGTTGGAAAAAATCGTTGAGGGCATCGAAATTGTATTAGACCTGGAAAGATCAACTGACAAAAGAAGGAAAAATACCAGAAAAGCCATCGCATCACTCAAGAAAAATGCCAAAGTTCTACCAAGTCTTAGGACACCGAAGTTATTTGTAGCTTTTTCTAAAAATGCAGATAATGAGGTTATTGAAAAGATAGAAAAAGTTGTACAACAATTGGATCACCTTAATGACAATCAGGTAGTATTCTGGGATCAAATGCATGATGCAGGCAATGCTAACGAACAGATTATTGAAGCGATCCGGTCGGCTTCTTATGGATTGTGCTATTTCTCTGAAAAAACAGAGAATGGCTATCAGGATAACCCAAACGTGTTATTTGAGGCAGGAATGCTGCACGCTATTACAAATGATCCTTTTGGTCAACCACGGAATTGGATACCGATACGTGAAGATACCGGACCGATTCCTTTTGACTTTTCAACTGAAAGGATGATTATTGTACCACGGTCAACCGAGGGAAAAATATTAAGAGAATTTGAGACGAGACTCAAAGAAATGTTAAACACTTTCATTTTTTGATCTTATTTATTCCAATAACAAACCACGGCCGAGAATTACTTTATTGACGTCAAGCATGACGAAGACTCGGCCTTACCTGATATGGCACGACCTTTACAAAGATTTAACTCCTGATAAAAAATATATTTGTAAATTGATTGTGATAACTTTTTAAAACACTGTTTAACCTCATCTACAGATATCAGGATTGGATGCATTATTCCATCCTAAGATCAAGATTGTACTCATAATCTTTACATGATATCAAGGTTAAGTTGTGTTGTATGCTAAATCTTGATACATGCAGAACGAACCTTTACAAAGCTACATTTCAAACCTTCCCATCGGTGCTCCGGGAGCACTACTGGTTGAAGACAGATCCGCTACCAACCCCATCGATATTGACAACTTGCCTCAGGGCATAGTAACCGGGTCAAATCTTATTCAGTTTCCTGCCGATGTAAGTCCGCAAGTAAAATCGTCTGTTTCACTCTCACTACTGGCTGCTCAAAGGGTTGCCTCAAATGACCCTGTTATACTATCACCAACTCAATGGTTGGAGAGGCACAATACAGTACTTCAGAACTTAAGTTGGATTAACGAAGGTGGTGGAGTAGTCGAGTCTAGTTTTAAGAATATTGACGTTGCGGTTCATAAGGCGATCATTCCTTTTCTAACGGCCGCCTTTGGTGGTGCTGCGGCTGCAGGAGCCTTGATTATCACTGCTTTAAACCAATTGGAGCAAATGGATAAAGATTCGCCCTGGATTACCCTGTTTGACCGGGAAAGTCGACGGTTCAATGTATCGGAATATCAATTTTCAGTGGTAGAAGTGGAAGGGGACACCGTGCATTTAAAATTAGCTGCAGCAAGGCTTGATGCCAGCTATGGTTTAACGCAAGTGCTCTTCTTTAAAGTGAAGAAGCAACACGCAGCATTTGAGCATGCTAATCAGGCCTTTACTGTGAATGCATCGCTTCTTAGCGAAATTAATTCGGCCCTGAAAATGAAACTTATGAACCTCACTAAAACATTCATCCGAAGCCTTCCCGATGAACTGCTTAATGGTGATCTTGGAGCGTGAGATGTACACCCCTTCCCATTACCGTCTGTCTGATATAATGCTTCCAAAGCTACTTTAACGAAGTGGATAGCATAACTTGGTAACTAAACTTTTTGATCATGATTGAAATGCAGGTCGTTTATATCATTCATGCAGAAGAAGATATTCCTTTTTTGAAGGAACACATCTTCAGACTATTACCAAGCAATGGCTATGAATATTGGTTGAACTCAGATATGCTAGGCAGAAGTGAGGGGCAAGACATCCCTCGAATTATGAAAGATTTTCAGGCAATTCTATTCATAATATCACCTCATATTCTGCAATCAGAAAAGTATCATGACCAGATCAAGTGGATCTTAACAAGCAGACTTCAGCCTATAATTATTCAGATTGCTAACCTGACAAGTCAAGAAAAATCTCAATTGCCAGAGCAATTATGGAACCGTCCCATAGTTAGCTACCACTTACAAAGCCCTTATGAAGCTGATCGTCTTTTGGTAAATCTTTTACCTCCCATGTCTCATAATCGGAGTTCGCTCTATAAACCGGTTGCCGAAAAGATTGAATGGAATGAAGAGATATTTAGCAAAGCACTTGATGAGGTGACGAACAGACATGATCATGCCGGCACCGTACTCTTAGTTGACACTTTCATTGCTCATCTGAGAGAACGGCCATATTCATATGCGGGTTCTCATGCCTCGAATGATCTATTTGAACTTCGCCAGGCTCGTAAATTTGCATTGATGCGGCTTTATGCTGAAGGTGTTATCGAATCCGGGACAATTTCTGATCGGGTTAGAAGACTATATGCTCAGGCATTGATAGAAACCAAAGACTACGAAGTTGCCATTTCGGTCTTGTTATCACTAGTTAATAATTTTGACACCTCAAAAAAGGAGCTTTACGAGGCAAAAGGTCTATTGGGCCGCGTCCACAAGCAGCTTTATGTAAATAATCCCGAGGGCCCAGGTGCCAGAGATATACTCCGGACTGCTATTTCAGAATACCTATCCGTGTATTCCGATGATAATAGTAATTTCTGGCACGGAGTCAATGCAGCTAGTTGCATTCTTCGCGCCAATAGAGATAACATCACGGATATTTCGAAGAACGTAGCAGAGGAGATCGCATTAAAGGTATTAGAAGACTTGGAAAGTCTTTCTAAAGCTGGAAATTTAGCAGTCTGGGATTGCGCCTCCAGAGTGGAAGCGTTACTGGCCCTGAATGATTATCAGAAGGCCACAGATGCTTTAGAAATATATATAGCTCATCCGGATATGAGGGCATTTGAAGTGTCATCCACCTATCGCCAGTTCCATGAATTATTGCAACTTGATAAAGACAAAGATGACACAGGGAGAGAAATACTCAATCGTCTTCGAGATACTATGGAGCGTCACCGGGCTGTAGATGTTGACTCAGAATATCAAGAAATGGAAGATGACAAACTGAAGCAACTGGTTATCCGAGTAACAGATCCTGATTGGTCACCGGATGAAAATTCAAGCTTTCAGTTGGAAACACGTTTGGGTAATATTGTAACCGGACTCGGTACCAATGAAACAGTTCGAGTCCTGTTGGAAGACAATGCTGTCATATCGGTAGATGAAAGTCGTCCTGTGGGTGAGACAGAAAGTGAAGAGTCATTGCCCTTCATTGGGATTGCTCAGGCATATGCAAATCAAAGAGGCTCATTTCGAGAAGAGGGCGAAAATGTCTTGATTGCCATCATAGACGATGGTATCGACATCCTTCATCAAGCTTTTCAAGATACCAGTGGAGGAACAAGAATCCTTGGAGTATGGGATCAAACTTCGCAATACGGATCTGCACCACCTGGATTTTCCTACGGGATGTTTCATGATTATGATAATATAAGTGAGTTCTTGAAAAACGGCAATACTCCTGCAAATTTGGGTCGTCATGTGGGAGGCCATGGTACTCATGTTGCCAGTATTGCCGCAGGCCGTCCTGCTGGTACTTTTGCAGGTGGTGTCGCTCCTCAAGCGAAATTACTGATTGTGAGATCTTCCGCAGAACAATCAATCGGCTATTCAAAAAGTCATATTGATGCCTTAAAGTTTATCGATTCATTTGCGTCGCAACTGGATTTACCAGTAGTGGTCAATGTCAGTCAGGGCATGAATGCAGGAGCTCACGATGGAAAATCTGCACTTGAAGCGGCTTTCGATTCTTTCACATCATCAGGACGTAAAGCAGGCCGTGTAATCGTAAAATCTGCCGGCAATGAACGAGATAAGAGTGGACATGCAAAGTTAACATTGCAGTCCCATTCTCTTGAATCATTGACCCTAAGGCGTTTTGCGGGTGCACATTACCACGAAAGAATCGAATTTTGGTGGAGTAGTGCGGACGAAATCGATTTCAGACTCATAAATGAAATTGGTCAGACTACGGACTGGGTTGGCATTAATAATAATGACGAGCAAGGAGTGTTTTCAAGTGGTAGTTTCTACCACCTCACCTTCGTCAAACATCACGTCGATAATGGTGACAGTCACTTCTTGGTTAAGATTGGTTCTATACTGGAAAATGCTGCCATTGGAGATTGGCAAATTGAAATACGTAGTGCTAATATTAAGGATAAAGGAGATATCCATTGCTGGATTGAGCGGAACAATGGAACCGCAAGTTCATTCCTAAACCATACAGATGAAGAAATCACACTTAGTATTCCTGGTACTGCTCAAAGTGTGATAACAGTAGGTGCTACCAATTCAAGTTATCCCATACGGGTTGGTGAATTCTCTTCCTATGGTCCAACTCGGTTAGGTCAAAAAAAACCGTTGGTCTGTGCACCAGGGGTGAAAATACAAGCTGCCAACGGTGGCACAAGCGATGGTGTGATCCGCAAAAGTGGAACTAGTATGGCCGCGCCTCATGTAACCGGTGCCATAGGTCTTCTGCTTTCCAGGGCAGAAAAAAACGGCAAGAAACTTAATGCCAACCAAATAGCTGCTGCCTTAAGTCAAAAGACCCAACATTATAACGGAAAATGGGATCGTGGCCAGGGATACGGCATAATCAATGTTCCAGGATTATTGGCTGCTTTTGAATGAGGTATACTGTGATATTAACTGCTAACGAAATTGCAACCAACATTGTATTTCAATACATTCCCAATGACAATCGTAATCTCTGCTAAAATGACCTTAACCCCAACTTAAATAACGATTTCTGTCAGTAGAGTTGAATAAATTAACACCTCATTATTGGTCCTCTAACTAGTTAGATCCTTTCAAATTTAAATATTGAATCTTTTTTCCTTAAAAAAAATTGCACTAATCCCTCCCATTTATCTATCACATAGATCTTAAAATTATTAACTCTTTTATCCGCTTCCTGCAAAATAAAAGGTAAATGTTCACGGTTCTTGACAATGATGACACATTTTTTTCCCTTAGAAAGCGAATATCCTATCTCAACTAAAACACTTGATATTAATGGCTCCGGGTAAAAACAGAGAAAGAACTCTACTCTCTGGAGCTTGCGTAAATCGGAAACAATAGCTACCTCCTTATCGTTGAAAGAATCAGAGCTAGAAATGCCCTTTGCTGGGCAAATGACATAGTCAAAATTATAGTGTTCGGCAATAGTAGTGTAAACATCATCAATGAAATCGGAATTCAACCTTAATTTCTCAGCGTCCTTAAATCCTGCCATTGGCGAGCTAATGAACAAAGTATTATCATCCTTCGATTCTGCAGATCTATCAGACAGATCCTCATAAGGAATTTCAACAATACTCTTGAGGTCGCCTATAAGATCATCATAGAATTTAATAATTAATTCGTCCAATAGCTGATCGTTTGGCTTTACTAGCCCAAATGAATCTCTAATGGCAACAAGCATCTTTTTTATTTCCTCAGTATCTTGCTCACTTACAGTCTGAAAGTGACTAAGTGGCCCGGAAAGCTCAGCAGTGGTAACTCTAAACAAAAAAGGGCAAAGCCTGCCATTGTTTTCATACTTGCTCAGGGCACCGGCTTCAAAATTAAGCCATTTCGAATTCTGGTTGTACTTAGTGACACAGACAATTGAGTATTTGGAAGTATGAAAATGCTCAAATATATCTCGATTCCATATGTTACCCTTACCTATATCTTCCGATGACACGAAGGGTTCCACTTCTTGTAGTAGTTTGGGTATCCAGTTTCTCAAAACCAATGCAACTTTATGACTTGTATTACCAGACCAGCTTATAAACAGCAGATTACTATCACTCATTCTCTTTCATTTAAAACGATAATAGGAAGATTGAAAGATGATTATTTGATAAAAGCTCTATGATTACTATTTTCATATCATATGTGGTTTACAAGTCATCAGACGCATAATAGAAGATGTCCCCATAAAATGAAAATCTAAAGACTCAGAAGGAAGTAATTCTATTTACCTTTCCCCATACCCTTAATTGCTTCAATTTTATCTAAAGAGTTCTGATATGTATCCAACTGCCAATCCACCGGACCCAAGTCCTTGAATTTCTGATCAAATTGCTTATGTTTATCTAAATCACCAAGGGCAAAATGACAATTTGATAGTGTTGCATAAATCCACATTAAATCATTTCGTATCTCAAAGTCCTCATCTTTCATAAATTGCTCAAGAATTCCTATTATTTCCTTCCTGGCTTTCTTGGCTGAGAACTTCAAATAGATCCTTTCATCTTCATCCCCGCTCACCTCAGCTTTTAGATCCAGGCATAATGCAAAATTCTCTCCCGTATAATAGTCCTGATTAATGGTAAAACCACGTTCATAGTAATCAATTGCCCTGTCCAGATAATCCACTTCACTTTTATCGTTTTCCCAGAGTCGTTTATAGATGGCTCCAGTGATTCCCAATGTTTCCGGATCCACAGTGTTTCTATCATCAGGTTCCAATTGACTTATTATTCCAAGTGCATCGATCAAGGCCACTTTTGCACTTACTGTTTTATCCTTATAAGTACAGAGAGCGAATTGCTGAACAAAGTATGCGTCATTCTCGACCTTATCTACAAGCTTCCTCCAAAGCTCCTTTGCAGCCGAAAAATTGCTTTCGCTCATCTCGAATCGAGCTTTTTCAGTAAGAGCAAAAATACTCTTGTCCTTTTCAGCTAAGTCCTTTATAACCTGAATATATTCTGATTCGGGCAAAGTGTAGGGTTGGACTCCACGAATGTGGTGAAATAGTGGACTATCCGTTTCCTGAGCTCTGTCAACTTCCAGGATTAACCTTGTTAGCGCAGTCACACATCTTTCAGCCTCTTTACTCCCAATATCTTCTCCCATATGTGTATAAGTAAAGATTTTATTATGACTTATGTCAAACGGAATATTGCCATCTTTTTCCTTCATCACAATAGTTGAAAATGGCCTTGCAGCATGCCTAATTCCAAGTTCGTAGATGGCATTGGGATTGAAAGTGGTGATATCAGCAATTACCAAATCTGCGTGAATCAAAAGCGCATACATTCCTTTATCAATTACCCCTGATTCCAGAACCTCATCACCCCTGATACATCTAAAGCCGGCACCTTCTACGGCCGGATGTATGATACTATGATAGGTAGCATCCAAATCAAATGTCTTTCCCAGAGTTGGGTCCGTCTTCTTTCCAAATCCCATGATAACAAAACATATTTTTTCCATTTGGTCAAGGTTTTTACTTAACGTCTATGTGATTCTTTCACTTAAACCATCCTTCAAATGAACTTCCTCATCGGTTCTTCATAGTACCCTTCTATGATCATCGTCATATGTTACTTCTATTTGAAATCAGAAAGTCATATTTACTGTAATCTCAATGGCAACTATAATATTATCATAAGAGTTCAGATAGGTCTTCTATGACAGCAACCCGGTCACAGATTGACACACCAACGGAAGTAATAAGATACCTAGGGTAATGAGTCGGCTTTGGGCGCTGACGATGAAAGTAATGTAATGGATGACCAAACTCTGACCTGAAAGGCCAGTAAATCTACCTCTGTCACTGTAAATAAGCTTCACAATACAGGTATTGAATGTGTTTGTTGACTAATATATGAAATACTATAACATATTGTTACATTGTTATCTCATTTGTTTGTGCTGGCCCAGTTCCATTTCAAGACGCATATCAAGTCATACATGTGTGCACAAATGATTTCAACCGATAGTTGTACAATACTCAATGATGTATGGTACTTTGACCTATAGGAAGTTTACAAAATGCTCCTTCACTTTGACCTGATCCCTACCGGTCTTCTGTACTACCTCGCTGAGTTCCTCAATACATTCTACGGAATCCATTTGCCGAACGCGATCACTTTCTATATGGCCCAGGCCCAATTCCCGTAGCCCTTCCTCACTGAGATCGGCATTGTAGCGGACGTAACTAAAATGGCGACTGGCATCATTATCAAGACTCAAAATGCTACCATCTGCATGCATAGGTATCAGATCACCCAATTCACGATCAATGGGAGCACCGAAGATGCAACGACCAACTGTCCGGCAATTGATGTCCTGATCAACCTGCATGGTATACATAAGGTTGTTAGGAAGTTCTCGAACAGTGCTGATAAGATTACTATAAGTGCCGGGGCTGGGAGCCGATCCGGTGCCTACAGAAACAATCAACAATTCTTTTTCACCCGTCTTCCAGTTCAAATTGTAAGGTGCCTGAGTAGCCATCCTATATAAAAGAAACGCCGGATTGTTGTAGGGAGTGACTCCTCCGTCCACAAATACAAAGGTTTTCTCCGGGTTGTCTGGATCCCACTGCAATGTCTCGGGTCTGAAGTACGCAGGAGCAGCTGTGCTGGCACGAACCAACTGGTATAAAGGAATGCGTAAATTACAGTCCGGTCGTTTGGGGTCATTATACTTGGCAAAGGGATTATTGGATATGGGCCATGGTGAATCTGTCGACCGGTTCATGGTCACAATCAATAGCAAAGACTTAAAATCGCCGCATCGAACGTCAATATTACCTGTTCCAAAAGTCTTTTGGAGCTCTTTCAGTAAGGGACCTTCCTTGTAAAAATACTTAACTCTCTTCAGTAAAAAGGCCTTATCGAACATCGCTTCTCCCCTTTCCTCATAAAATTTCAAAAGTTGGCTTACTGACATCCCTCTGGATAATCCGGCTGCGATAATTGCCCCGGTGCTTGTTCCACCAAAATAATCGAAAAAGTCACTCAATCTGAATTCTTCATTCCTTCCCAGGGCAGATTGCAATTGCATCTCCATTTCCAGGAGGATCTCCAAAGTTAATACTCCGCGTATGCCACCACCATCAAGTGAAAGAATCCTGCGACTACTCTCAATACTGTACCGGTCATGTAAATCTCCCCATCGACTCATAAATGCAAATTAAGATTAAGATTATAAAATAAAATAGTCCTTGCTTAGCACAAGGATTTCGGAATCAAGGTCTAGGGTGTTTTCCGCATCGTTTCAACTAACTGCTCCATCATTGTCGAAAGAACTGCGTGTTGATCCTCCTCATTCAATTCGTCCAATGGTATGTCAGGACTATTGGCATACTGAATCTCACTAAATGGATCCTCAGCTTTTGAAATACGTGAAACTGCAATTGGGAAAATGCTCACATCCTGCCTTTCTGCCTCCACCTGAAAGTACTTAAGTTCATTTGCTGTAATAAACTCTGACTGAGTGAAGTTCTTGCTAACCAGGCAGATTGCCAGTTTAGTCTCAGCCAATGCTCCTTTGATCGCCTCGCGCCAGTATGATCCAACGACAATTTCTTTGTCATCCCAGACCTTTATACCGTAAAACACCTCGATGGGAGCAAGCATCATCTGAAGTTTGTTAAACCAATCAATATCTTTGTGACTATAACTAATAAATACCTGGTGACGACCACTAGTTTGACGTTTATATTTCTTAAATAGGGCAATATTTCTTTCTCTTGCCAGGTCCAGACCATGAGCTTTCTTATTTACAGGTAAAAGATTTTCGACACTAATGTATTTGTGTAGATCATCATGACAAAGTTCTAATATTTGTTTCATCTCATCTTCACCTTTACTGATAAGTTCTTTAATCCGGCGACGTGAAATTCCGAAGTCACCTGGTCTTTGACTTCTACAGGGAATGTTGATGGTTATGCTGGTTGGCATTTGACTTAGCGTCAAATCGTCGTGGCTAGTAGCCACCGCTTGTACCATGTCTATAGCAAATTGAGTCACGTTATGCCTCCTCTTGGAATCCAGTCCTGCACTGCATTTAAAAACAACAATGGGTCTACCTTGACTCTCAGCGGCAGCAACCCATCCAGGACTCTCTGACGCCACACCTCCATCAACTAACAACATCTGATCAATCTCGATTGGTGAGAAGCTGGGAGGTATGGCCGTTGCCACGGACAATAACTCTGAAACTTTCCAATCGGGATGAGTATCCTTGTTAATACTCAGTAATTGCTTTCCGTTAAGGTCCAGAGCTAGGGTACTATAAGGAATTGGAAGATCCCTCAAGAGATAATCTTGACCTACAAAATCCTCCAGCATTGCCTCATAGTCAGGATGCCTATATAGCGCATATGGATACCTCATCAGCGCAATCCACTTGCTCCAAACTCGCTTTCGTATATAATTCTTCAATGGGTACTGTAAAACCTTCTCTTCAATCTCATTAGGCGTGAGACCAAGACATATTAGCATACCAATTACGGAACCCATGCTGCTGGCAGAAACACCGCTAAGCTTATATCCCGCTTTTGCCAATTCTTTATAGGCACCGATATAACTAAAACAACGTACACCGCCACTACTGCACAGCAGATGTACCTCTTTTCCGGATTTCTGAAGAGTTGAAGTCATTATCTAATTTTGGCCTTAATCATAAGTAAGTATCAATATTTGACTTTACCTACCTCAGGTTACCCCCCTAATTGATTATGAAAAACAATATGTAAGATAAATATTTTGATCAGTCTTATTTCTGCAAAAAAAGCTACTAGACAAAGGCAAACAAAAGGAATTATCTCAAAAAGTTTATCTGCCGCAAGCCGATCGCTACTGCAGAGATCTAATTTACTATTCAAAGTAACATTTTGTTATAATAAATGATATTATTTTACTAAATTAACATGATTACATACTCAGAACAAAATGACGCTTTCCCCGGTACTGGAGTTCGTGATCATTCTCCTGTTGATATTTTCGCTGTACAGTCTCCTGGCAATCCTATTCAGTGAGGTAATCTCTTCCGTTATTCGGCTTCGTGCCAGAACTCTGCGCTATGGTATCTCGAGGATGCTGCAAGACACTCCCGGTGCGGATAATCTCATCGCTGCGTATCTGGCTAATCTCCGTGATAGTATTGCCCGGCTTTACAACTATCGTTTCCGAGAACGCAGCCTGGTCAGAAGTTTCTTCAACCGGCCGTCCATTAAATACCTGGGTCAGGACAACCTGACCACTACCCCATCCTATCTTGCCCCCAGGACCTTCGCCCATACATTAATCGACATACTCAGACGGGAATTTGCCACCACAGAATTGAAGGATATTGAATCTACCCTGGAATATGATTATGCCTTCGACTATCCCATAACGATTGATGAAGATGACTGGAATGGCTTTGTCGAAGATTACCAAAATACCGATGACAAAAACACATTCTTACGATCATATCTGACTCATTATATTTACCGGCCTGCCGATCCATTCATTCAGTTCGACCCGGAGGAAGCGGCAACATTGTTGTTGGAACTGCAAAAAACCAAAGACCATCAACAGATTCTAGAGCTACTGCGACAATGGCAAAAGGAACATAGACATACTCAATTTCCAATTGATAAGGAAACTCGCTTACATCTGCTTCTCTTATTGCGGCAAGCCAACGGTGACATACACTATTTTCGCAAATTACTGGAGAAGTGGTTTATCGAAACGATGGAAAGAGTGCAGGGCTGGTATAAGGGAAAAATGCTTTTTATATCCTTTCTCGTAGGACTCTCAATTGCGGCATTCTTTAATCTCAATATATTTCAAATGGGAAGTCATTTGATCAACGAATTGCCAATACGATCAGCCCTATTGATTCAGGCTGATAACCAGGCCGAGTTTGATGCAGGGCTCTTGTTAGAATCAAATTCAGCGATCATGGAAGTCTTTTCCCTGCCGAGGGAATTTAATGCCCACGTATTAAATACAATCCTGGGATATTTCATCAGCGCTCTATTGATCGCATTCGGATCTGCTTTCTGGTTCGATGTCATCACTAAGTGGACCAATATTAGAACTGTCATTCCCAATTCCGGGGCTGAAGAGGCAAAAAGTATAAAATATATGGAAGATGAATTCCTTCTCTAAGTGACCCGTCATGACTCTGAAACTTCTAGATCGTGGTTTCATCCACACTAATTACGCAAGAGTATATAATACCAGTTCGGTGAACCGACACCCAAGAGAAACCTTGTTTCGGGGAGCAGAAATTCCCATTTTCAAAGTGGTATTTGGAGAGGATCGAGAGGGTGAGTCACGCTGGTATCAGATTGGAAGGGAGGCCTATATTTGGTCTGGAGCTGTAAATACAACCAGGGATCTACCCGCCCCCCAGGTGAAGGAAATCATATTTACTGCTGATGACTTCGGTGCAGTGGGTACTGTGGACGATGGAATCGAACAGGCCCTGAAATATGGCCTCAGGTCCATCGCCTGCTTTACCAATTTTAAAAGTTCGGATGGCAACACTTCTCTAAAAAAGATCGCTGATCTGCTCAATAAGAGTAGTAATTACAAGCCCGAGTTAGAAATTGGTGTACATCTAACCATCACTTCAGGGAACCCAGTGCGGGGAAGAGAAAAAGTGCCCTTATTATGTCGGACCACCAGGGATCCCCATTACGAACAATCTGATTTCTACGACTTCAAACAGATCCTGGATGTTTACCGGTCCTACGGAGAGACCCAAAGAGACGAATTCATTACTCAGCTGAAAGATGAATTAGCAGCTCAGATCGAAATCCTGCAGAACTCAGCCTTATCCATTCCTGTGCAACATTTAAGTGTTCATCACGATACACATCATTTCCATCCCGATTTTCATCAGGCATTCCAGGAAGTAGCCCTTGATTTTAACCTTCCTTTGAATGGAGAAACCACCAGACTTCCGGTACGAAGTATAAACAGTCTTCCACAGGAAAATCACCGGGCATATCTTCATCTGGCAGGCAAACTTTCGGCTCATCATGCGGATGAATACCTGCATTCTGATCCTGACCGGATAAGAAGGGATTTTTGCAACGGCTTCCAGACTCTGAGTTGCCCTTCCATCGTTTTCACCGGGCATTTCGGTCCCATTCCCTTTATTCACAAGACGGGGTTTTATCTGAATCGACTGGTCAAGAAGAAGAAAAAAGCTATACAGGAAGCTTTTGACTTTCTCAATACCAGTGAATATGCTTCTATGGAATTTCTGCTTCATCTCAGACAGGGTCCCGACCATAAAAAGAGAAAGACATATGAGAGCGAGACAAGAAACAGTGGTTATGCCGGGGTTAACCATAAGTCTTTTGATGCTCGCCTGGCCGAGTTGTTGTCCTTCAAGGAGACCTTTGAAAACCAATCCGATCCACCACCTGGAATCATAAGAGGGAGTTGGAAAGATGTCAGAGAAAACTATGCATGCCCGCAAAGAAATTCGACTTGATGCAAATGTTGTGAAATACACAGGTAATAAATAACATAAAAGATTGCGCAAATCACCGTATAGACACAGTGATAATGTTTCATTGATACATTTTAAGCATTTATAAAATATTGAAAGTGACTCCAGATATTCAACTTTCCCAAGAGCAGATGTTGGCGAAGTTTATTCCAATGCTAAGAAGGGCTAAACACTATAAGAAGACAACCAAAGTGTTAGCAAGAGTAGCTAATGCAGAGGAAGATATAAGATCTATAACCGCATCCGGAGTTGAAACCACCAACGTCGCGCAACCCGGCGACTGGATTATGGAGAATCAAACTGAAGCCAGGGAACAATATGTTGTAAAGCCCGAAAAATTCATCGAACGATATGAGTACGATAAGAAGGTAGACGACACCTGGGACCAATATCATTCCCGGGGATTTGTACTGGCTATTCAAGTTGATGCTGAGGAATTGAATAAATTCGCTCTCACTCATCCATTTCATTTTGAAGCACCATGGCGGGAAGCTCAGATATTTCACCCGGATGATTTCCTGGTCTGCCCTCCCGATTTCAGTGAGGTATACAGAATCGGAAATAAAGAGTTTCTCGAGACTTATAAAAGATATCCCATCAAATATGATCTACCGAGGTTCGCCAAATGGTTTTTGCTTTTCCTTACCCTGGCCCTTGCCGGTTTTCTGTCATTTGCCGTCAATCCCGTCCAGGGAAATATTTATGACATAATTGACCTGGAACTTGCAGGTAATCCCATTGCAGCCAAGACCATAGTAGATACCTGGAATAGTACAGAAGCTCAGATAGCCATGGATCTTGCCCTGAAAAATATTCAGTGGGATACCTGGGCATTTATTCCCATCTATACCTTAACCTTGTTATTGTGGATATGGTTATCCCGGAGCAATTACCAGGAATATATATGGCTTAAGGAGAAATACCGGAACTTCCTGGCCAATAGCCTGGCCTACCTGATCATGTTCCTGGTGGTACTTGCTGCGATGGCCGACTGGATTGAAAACAGCAAGCTAACCCATATTCTGGAAGGCAATTTCACCGCTGCTACAACTGCGTCATGCTGGGCGACATTGAAATTCTTTTTACTTCTTGGGGCTCTGCTCTATTTGGTGGGAAGCGGACTACGACACCTGGAGCATATCTTTTTCTCCATAAAACCCATTCAATTCATTGTCCTGATCACTGCCCTCTTCGTTTTTCTCCTGTTTTTTACTCCACAGGGACAGGAGCTTTTCATGATATCTATTGATACTTTTGTTGACAATGATTTACCACTCCTCTATTGGTTCTTTTTTGCGTTCCTGGCTACCCTCTTTTTCTTAGGATTATATGATCGGACCCGAGCAGTGTACAAGTTTTACCGTACACCCACCTCCTCACAGGATAATCAAGATTATTTCAACAGCAGATATAATCCGTATGTGATCAGGATTATGGAAGAATGGATTTGTGCCCTAATCGTTCTGGCTCCCATAATGGCTTTTATCCTGGGTTACTTTTTTATTCCCAAAGTTCTTGGATCCGATAATAGCATCTGGCAAGAGTGGCCCCTTATACTCATATTCCTTCTACTGTTCCTCTACTTTAGCCGGAAGATATGGTACCGGATGGATCAGATTCGCAGTACCAAAGCCACGTACTTGAAACCAAACTTTGATTTTCTTAGTCTGGATCCGTCACATATTTCCCGAATGAAAGACCTGTACAGGATACTCCGAATCAGGCTGGATGGTCTTGAAGAAAAGAAAACCAAACTGCAGGTCATTCTCGATAGGAGTTTTCTCCTAATGATCTTCCTGGTTTTAGTCTTTGTATTGTTTCCCTCCAAAACAATTGCGCTTTCCACCAAATTGGGTCCGATGGGAGTTTTAGCACTAGGTTTATTCATGATCCTGCTCATACTCCTTTACAGTTCGATGGCCCGGAGAAGATACGCAGTTCCTGTACTTTTCATCATCCTGTTTGTATGGTACATTTTTAGTTTCAGCAACAACAATCACAAGGTACGGTATGCACATAGGGATGTCATCGAAAGACAGTCTAATCACGACCATTTTCAGCAATGGTTACTAGACAAGCATGGCAAAGGCATTTTCTCCACGGACACAGCGAAAATTTACCTGGTCGCAGGTGAGGGGGGTGGAATCCGAGGTGCTTACTGGGCCGCCCATATGCTACATTTGCTGGATTCAATCGTTCCCAATTTTATGGATCAATGCTATGCGATCAGTTCCGTTTCAGGAAGCAGCATTGGTGTCATGTTCGAGATGGCACAAGAATACGATACCAAGATCAATGGGCTAGGTACAGTCCAGGAAGATATCACCAATGTCCTGGGCAAGGACTTTGCAACGCCGGTGTTGTCAGGACTGCTCTTCGGTGATCTGTTCCAAAACTTCTTACCTTTTCCTGTAAGTGGTTGGGATCGGTCCCGGCTACTGGAAGATACATGGAGCTATTACTATCGTCAGGAGATCGAAAGTGGCACCCTGGATAGTGCCTTTCTCAATCTGTGGCCTCGATCTGATCCGTACCGTTTACCCAGTATATTTTATAACACCACCCATGCAGAGTCGGGTCGTAAAGCCATATACTCCAATGTCAGATTAGATGAGACCTTTTTTCCAGGAGCTTATGACGTACTGCTACAAACCGAAGGCGATGTTCCCTTAAAGTCTGCGGCACTTCTGGGAGCACGATTTCCGGTCATTACCCCACCTGCACTCCTGGACAAGGCCGGTCTATCGTGGGGCAATGTAGTAGACGGTGGTATCTATGACAATACCGGCCTGAGTACCGTACTTTCGCTGCTTAATGTGATCAATGACAGTCAACTTCTAGCCGATAGCTCTTTTTCAGATTTGGTCATTGAACCCACTGTTATCTTTTTGAAAAACAGTGCCATCGACAGCAAAAATCTGGATCAACCTGCCCCAAATACTTTTGCTGCGGCGAATTTCATAAAAACCTTCTATGCTTCCTGGGGGGCTAACGCCAACTCACAGGCATCAACCTGGGAGGTGCTTCAAAATGAGCTGCAGGCAGAGTTTTTGGTGCTCAGCCTGAGCGTGGAAAATGACGATGAGAAATTTGCGCTCGGCTGGACTCTTTCAAAACCCACGCAACAAAGAATGACCCAGCGCATTAGAAATGCGCGGGACACCATCAGTAAATACCTCATTCAGTAGATAAATCAAAAGAATGATTAAATAATATAGGTTGCGATTAGTCTTCACAATCAGGCAGGAAGAACTGCGCAAAAGAGCAAGCAGCATTCCGATCCAAATTTTCCTCCACCAAAAAACACCTGATCGGCAGGTGCAAAAAATGTCTAATTATGAAAATATACATATCCTTTCTATTGGCTTGATAAGCTGTTGATAGATATAAGCAAAATCGATCGTTTGATTATTATGAGTCTTTTTACCAAATGGCATAATGACAAATAATTTCTTCATCCATTTATGGTTTTCATTTTTTCTTTAATGACCGACAACAATCGGAGTCTGTGTAATAACGACTGTTCCTTCCGTTGTACATCTTTGGCTTTATTCATTATCAGTCAATCTTCTAAAATCTTCATCACTCCATAGGTCCTTGAAATCTTCATCTTCGCTTGCCATCAATTTGTATGAAGTGTCTATATCAATACACCTACTGAGATTCATTAAACATTCCTTCTCTTGAGACAACAAAGAATAAACACAAGCCTTATTATAGTAAGCCATGGCGTGCTTCGCGTCGATTTCTATTGCCTTGTCGTAGTTATCTATTGCCTTTCGATATTCCTTTAATTCAGAATAGGCATGGCCTCGGCTGGTGTAAGCCATGGCGTATTTCGGGTCGATTTCTATTGCCTTATCGAAGTTATTTATTGCCTCCTGGTATTCCTTTAAATCAGAATAGACATTGCCTCGGTTGGTGTAAGCCATGGCGTCCTTCGGGTCAATTTCTATTGCCTTATCGTAGTTATCTATTGCCACCTGGTATTCCTTTAAATCAGAATAGACATTGCCTCGGTTGGTGTAAGCCATGGCGTCCTTCGGGTCAATTTCTATTGCCTTGTCGTAGTTATCTATTGCCTTTCGGTATTCCTTTAATTCACAATAGGCATGGCCTCGGTTATAGTAAGTCATGGCGTTCTTCGGGTCGATTTCTATTGCCTTATCGTAGTTATCTATTGCCTTTCGGTATTCCTTTAAATCAGAATAG
>JAUILF010000064.1 GCA_030433135.1 Bacteroidia bacterium
CCTGTAATTCGTCCAGCGATAATGTCATGTCCACGGGTACTGAGTAACCCACCACATGAAGATTGTTTTCCATGAAATCCACGATTTTTTCACCTGTGGGGCCCAGAATCCAGGCTTCATCGATATTCCACTCATCAGGAACGGTCCAGTCAAAAGCAGAGGTACCACTTTTAACTTCATGCACTACAAGTGCGGGCAGCAGGTTTTTGATGTAGTCCAGCGTTTCCCTGACGCCAGCACCAGTAATGCTTCGGCAGATCGGGAACAAGTCACAGGCCCAGGCATACATTTGCGGTCCTACCTGGCTATCTGTCTGGAGTTGGATCATGAGTTATCCTCAACTACATCATCACAACAGATTGTCAGCACAGTGGTACCTGGGCTCTCTGGATTAACATCCGGAATATCGGAGAAAGTAAATGACAGGTTCCTGTTTAGGAATGCTGAAACATTTTCGCGTAGCAGCGACATCCCAGCATCATAAACGGCAGAAGCATCTGCAATGTGATTAAATCCTTCGTTCCAGATGACTTCTCGAAGGGTACCCCTGGCACGGAGCTCATGCTGCAGAGAGGAAAAATCAGATTCATATCCAAGCCCCCTGTATCCCATATAGGCAAACCAAGGGCCAGGAACATTAACACCACCGGCATGTACATCAACAGCAAAGGATTTGTTGTATCTATGCGGAGTACCATAGAGTTGTTCAAGGTGATGCAGGTAAGTAACGCAATGCCTGATTTCAACACCCAGGCATAAAAACTTCACGTCATGCCCGGTAAACCGGGCAAAAGAGCTTTCCATACCAAAGGCAGCATTACCGGTTTCTCCCAGGATGGCTTTTGCTGCCGGGCCAAGCCCTGCTATGGAAAAGATCGGGTGGATCGACCTGAAAACCCCATCCTTCCGCCTGAAAAAATCGGTAAACGGTCCTGTTTCAGAAGGAGTATTTTCGCAGACAAACGTACTGCCAGGACGGGAACAGCTGTAGGAATACGTTGGCACCAAGAGAGTGCCATTTACACCGATGGCATCCATCAGGTGTTCAAATACGAAGCTGCACCATTTTTCTTCCCTTTTCCTGAATGCTTCCCTATTGAGTTCGGCAGGATAACCGGGCAAGGGTAACTTGCTCATATCGATACCAAGCATGATGGTATCTCCAACTGAAACACCAAGACTGGCAAGAATTCCGTCAAGTTGCTTGCCGGCTTCAACTTCAGTCATTACTATCCACCACCAACTTGAACAGGGTCATCTTGTCTTCGTGGGACCTTCTGAATAAAGCCGTGTCCAGCAACAAAGATTCGCCTTCTCGCCTGAATGAGCCATCCCCCGCAAACTGGCGAAGGGGCGTATTCTTTTCTGTTTCGTTGAAATACATTTTTACTGTGTCAGCCAGCCTTTCCGCAAGCCAGCAGAGGAACACGTACTCGATCTGGCGCTGGAACACACGGCATGACATCACCAGAGCAACGATCTCTGACGAGTCATTGACCAGGCAACTGAGAATCTCCCCATGATTACCTGTGCGATCCACAAGCCTGGCGGTATACAACCTGCCCCCGCGGGAGAGAATGTCTTCAAGCTCTGACTCTGACCAGCGCCGGCCATTGAGATTGAACTGATTGGTCTTGTTGATGAGCTGTAACGCCCGTTCATGGCTTTTTGCTGAACGATCGAAAATGGTAAGGGTCATCTCCAGTTGTCGCAGGAATTCAGTAATGTCTCCCCCTTTACTCAGATCTTCAGACAGCGCGCTCATGGCCAGTTTTCTGCGATACATGGCTGTGCGTTCCCGATCTTCGTCACTGATGTGCTCTCTGGTAAAAAACCGGGTTATTTCAGTGAACAGGGACGGTAATTCTTCATCCTTGTCCGGAAACTGCAGGCAATGAACGTCAGGCAATGAGGCAGACACCTCTGCCAGCTCAAGGGGATTGTCATCAACAAAAACAAACGCATCCAGTCCCAGATTCAGACTGTCCGCAAGTCGGCGAATTTGCAGGGATTTGGGTTCGTAACTTGCCAGGATTTCCAGAAAATCTTCTTCTGCTAGCAGGGTTTTCCCGGCAGAGATCGGCGCTCTGGCAATGTCTGGATCATTGCGACTAACCGCTGCCAGAACAACACCGCTGTTCTTGAGCATGAGAATCAGTCCCTGATACAGAAAGTGCCTGTAGCCCTTGCCATCCGGACCACAAAGTATGCCATCTACTCCTTCTTCTGCCGCCAGACCGGACCACATAACATTGTCCAGGTCTGTAATGAGTACTTTGCATGATTCATGCTGGCCCCATGCACTCACCGACATAATAAGTTCAGCCAGTTCTCCGCATTTACCACCAGCCACGGGGCATCCGCTATATAGGTAATTACCCATGGAAAACCAGGAACCGTCCAGTACAAGTGCTTGTAGCTGGACCACCATACGACTAAGTTCTGCTTCAAGAATATGGTTTTTTTCGATATCTGGCCAGATTGGTGGCAAAGGGGCCTGGATATAAATAACAGGGACATGCCGGGCCTTTATCAATCCTGTGATCCTGGAGGCGGCATTTAGCAAGACCTCCATGTCGCCCTCAACTGTTGGTATTCCGGAACGCCAGTCAATCTCTGGCACCAAGTCCCAAGGCAGCAACAAGATAACTTCCTTACCATTGGTGCTAGACCTACTGAACAGAGTCTGTGCCAGTGTTCCAAACGGTAGAGTGCTTACTTCAACGGCAATACCTTTTTTAGCGGCCACGGCGCAGGTATAGAGTATGAGTGGGTCGACATTGCCTGATGCAGACAATTGCAACTGTAGTGCTTCGCCACCTGTAAAGCCGTCAAGAATTTTCTTGGCTTCCAGAAAATTCAAGGAATAGCGCCTCCGGTCAAGGTAATTACTGCCCCATTAACCAGTTTGTTTTCATTACCCAGTATCCACTGCAGCTGACTGGCTGCATCTTCTACGCTACCCAGTTCGCCCCAGGGCGATCTGTCCGCATTACCCTGTAAACTGGCGGCGCTGACCCCCTTGTTCATGCCACCTTCAAGCATGTCGAAAATCACACCAATGCATCTTTTCTGACTGGAGACAAGTTCCATGGAGAGGATTCCTGTCAATGTAGGCACTAGAGATTTAGCCAGTGAGTACAATGGAGTTCTGAAATAATGTCTGCCCGCGCTGGCAAAAGTCGAGCCGATCAAGATAACGGGAGCATTTGCTTCCCACTGCTCAGCCAGAAAAGATGACAGTACCTGTATATCATGTAGCGGGCCTGCAATATGCTCATTGATTGCCAAATCGGGATTTTCCAATTTAATAAACATCTTATTGTCGGGCATCGGCCAGGCACAATGAACTATTGCGCTGATGCTGTCCCCTGCGCACTGGCGCTTGAGATCTTCTATATCGATTCTGCCTGTTGTTTTATTTCGGCTGATTTTCAATGCCTTATCAGCGAGCAACGAGACCAGTTTTTCACCTATCCCGCCACTGGCACCGGTTACAAGTATTTTAGAACTGCCTGTACCGTTCGATGGCGTCTGGGTATCAGCTTTGATGCTCTCTGTACCTGACATCTGATGATAACCAAATTCATACGATGCACTTACATACAGATGATCGTTTGCCCGGTCACTGACGGTTGCTTCCACTCGGCCATTACCATCAGAAAAGGAAACGACCTTGCCCTGCACTCTCAACGCTACAGGAGGAATAATCGGACTGACAAATTTCAGTCGCAGACTGTGGAGTAGGCAGTCTTTGCCAGGCAAATGCATGCCAGCCAAGCGGGATATCAGTCCCCCTGAATATGCTCCATGAAGTACCTGTGCACCATAAACACTCTTCCCAGCATGCTCGGCATCGGTGTGCAAGGGGTTCCAGTCACCAGAAAGTTCGGCAAACCGAATACATTCATCAGCGGTAATCTCAAGGTCAAAATAGGCACTGCGGTCTTTCAACTGAGTTTCTCCCCGATCAATAACTGAGCTGACTTGAACGAACTCATCCTTTCTGCATCATGGGTGTCCAGGGATACATGGAATTCATTTTCTATGGCCGTCAACAGTGTAACGTTTGCCAGGGAATCCCATTTTGAAGTGTTCAGGCGATTAATCCTTGCCAGGTCAAAATCGTCGGGAAGCTCAAGGACAAGACGAAAAATTTCAGACAATAGTGCTATTTGTTGTTCATTCATGATTTTGTATTTCAGTGTGTTCGAATTAACGTTATGCCAAGCTATCGATACTGATGATGGTCAAGGGGTTAATCCCCATTGTAGCCAGAGAGTCCGCTATCGGCTCGAAGTAATGTGGTTTGCAAACAACAAGCAGATCAACGGGCTTTTTATGCAAAGCAACTGGAGGCTCGATAACTGGGAGGCCCTTCAACCATTTTTTCCCGTGTTTAAAAGTATCACCATCAAAATAACGAATAAGCGCACCATGTAAATTGTAGCCATATTCATAGCCACCGGCATAAAAACCCAGGCTTTTGCCCTCATCAAGTATACCTTTCAATGTTTCTAGCACACGGCTCCGCTTTTGACGGAGTTTGTCACAGTATGTCAACAGGTTATCGACCTCTTCCTGGACACGGTCACTTGGCCAATGCGGTGTGCAACTTTTGTCAAAGTAGCCCCATACCATGAGTTCATTGCCTGCCTGGTTAACCTGGTAGCCGGGACGGATAAACCCCTGAGCGCGGAACAAGGCTGTTGCATTTGAGGGTGTAAAATAGTTGATGTGTTCATGCAGCAAATGATCCAGCAATACATTCTGGAAGGAATACTCTGCATTAGGTACAGAATGCAGGAATAATCCATCGTCATTCAAAAGTTCGCGGCACTGAGAGAAAAAATCCTCCAGACCCTCTATGTGCTCCAGGCAGCCATAGGAATAAATACAATCGAATTTTTCATCAAACAGATCACGACGTAATGGCTCCCTAACTACTGTCAAACCGTATCTGGATGCTGCTATCTCAGCCTGGGGGCCGATTTCAATACCCGTTACCTCAGCACCCATGTTTTGCAGTTCACCAAGCAACATGCCATTTCCACAACCAACTTCCAGTATCCTTTTACCTTTGACGTCGTTACCCAATTGCCCTAGAAGGCAGGTCAGTACCTGCGTCAAACGCCCTGCAGCCAGGGAACTTTCACCCAGAGGGGTCGATGCCATACTGCCAATAGCATAAGCTGCAGCCAGAGAATTTTGAATTTCTCTAGTAACGGCCATTCTTGGCACAGCCAGTTTTTCATCCACGTACAGGGAAAACGGCAACACAGGTGGCAAGTTGTCTTCATGCTCCTGCTCGAGACAACCGATAAAAAAAGGATGCGATTCGATTATTAGCAAAGGATGGGGAGTATTGTTCATCAAGGCTTAACCAAATCCGTCTTACGCAGAATGCTTTTTCAAAATACAGTCAAACCGGAACCTGTTTTGAGCAAATCCGGGCATGTTGTGGGGATAAAAGCTGCATTCAAGCTGGTATCTTTTCGCAAATTCGGTAAAAAATGTTTTATTGAAATACAATATTTCGAGGCCCGCGTATTTTTTTTCATAATCCTCAATAGTCATTATGCCCCGACGTTCCCGCTCGGATTCAGCATTCAATTCGATATCCGGGATACCTGAGATGTAAACCGCTTTTTGTGATTTCAAAATCATTTTGTCAAGCACTACGGAGGCATAATTCAAGTCAGGAAAATAATGGAATACCTGATTAGCAATGGAAAAATCAAAAGGCTTCTGCTCATCTATCGCGGCGGCTTCCTGGCAAAATACTGAGCCCTGCCACTCAGGTAAAGCCTGGTGGGCATGTTCCACAAGCTCATTAGAATAATCGAGCCCACCGATACGATGCCCTTGTTCAGCAAAGGGATAAAGAAACGCACCACTGCCACAACCTACCTCAAAAATACTGTCGCCAGGAAAAATTCCGCATCGCTCCCTGAACAATGCAATATATGACAACCATTGTTCTTCCGTCATCATTCCGAGCGGCGTATCGAAACCGTCCAGAATGATCAGATTTTGCAATATGCTGTAGTCCGTATTTTGTACAACATTCCTGTTACTCCAGATCTTGTGCCAGTTATTGATGTATTCAGTCATTCGTATAAACAATCCTGTTTTGCTGAACATGTTCATTGATTTTTAGCAGGTCGGGATTCGCCTCCAGAAATGCCAGGATACTTTGCAATGGCATATCAGGGTTTCTCCCCGCCATTGCAGTAATGATATTTTCTATCAAGCTTAAGTCCTCCGGGGTGTCTACAGTCAGACGGAATCTGCTATTGTCTGGCTCATAATGCTTCTCCCAAATTTTGAAAACACCGGGATTCTGGTAGAAATAGGGCGTGACATGTTCCTGCTGATATTCAGTACCAGCTTCTGCAAACGCCTTTGCCAGCGCGCTGAAGCTAAATACTTCTATATTTGTTCCTAACGGGCATGTCTGGTGCAGAGTATTGGTCAGGTAGTCTAGCTGCTCGTAGTCACTGTTAAATTCATTGACCAATTCGTCAACCATTTCAGGATCTACAAGTGGGGAATCCCCGCAGATACGAACAACAACCTCTGCGTGATAAAACTGGGCAGTTTTATAGAATCTTTCAAGGACATTGGTTTCTGAACCGCGAAAACAGGCTATTCCCTGTTCGTGGCAATATTTTGCCAGTGGCAAATCTGCATCACTCTCAGAGGTTGCCACGACAATGGCGTCAAGACTCACTGCTCGCTCCAGCCTTTCCAGCAAGTAGCCAAGCAGAGGCTTGCCCGCAATCAGTTTTAGTACCTTTCCAGGCAAGCGGGTTGAACCCATCCTGGCCTGGACGACAGCAACGACACGCTTGACAGTCATGCTATCAGGCATCTTTTTCCAGATGGTGCCATTGCAGAATGGTATCAACATCCAAATCCATGGCTACCCTGGTCCCCAGAACGTTATCCCAGAACAATGGTGAAATACCATGGCCTGGACGTTTGCAGATCAAAAGTTCCTCTGTCAGAGTCTCTCCCACCTTAACGGATTGGCTCAGCACAATACTGCGCCTGGCATTTTGCCTGGAGATCTCCTCGGTAGGGATATAATGTTTGAAATCGGAGTCTCCAACAAGAACAGAAATATTTTCCAGCGCCCTGATGAATTCCCTCAGGTCAGACTTATCCATGGCATGGTAATGATCATTTCCAGGCAAGGTTTTGTCGTGAGTAAAGTGTTTTTCAATTACCATTGCGCCCAGCAGGTGTGATGTAATTAATGCCAACATGGAATTTTTGGGGAGTGTATGGTCAGAATATCCGACTGGCAGTTCAGGAAAAGCCCGTTTCAGCCCCCTAATCATCAACAAGTGGGCATTAAGATCTTCCGTTGGGTAGTTGAGTATACAATGCAGAAGCACAATCATATCGATACCGCAGTGATTCAGTGTTTGCGTTGCTAAATCAATTTCTGCCAAAGTGCTCGCCCCTGTTGAAAGTACTACCGGCTTGTTTTTGCCGGCTACCTTCCTGATAAGGGGGATATTGGTGATATCGGCAGAAGCAATCTTGAAAAAAGGCATTAAGGGTTCGAGAAAATCAACTGCAGCATGATCAAAGGGAGTGGACAAAAAATCGATCTCGCATGCCTTGCAGTGCTCAGCCAGTAGCGCATAATCCTCAGGTGTAAAGCTATCATACTTCTGGAAGAGTTGATGCTGGCTCAGGGTTGCTTCCTTGGACGTGTCCCAGTAGGCAGGGGAATGACGAGACGCGATGGTATCGGCTTTATAGCTCTGGAATTTTGCAGCATCTGCTCCGCCCTCTTTTGCCAGTTCGATCAGTTTCCTGGCCAGATCCATTGAGCCTTCATGATTAACACCAATTTCAGCGATTACATAGGGATTACCAAGTCCGATGTTTTCCTTGCTACCTAATTTGAAACCACCTGTTTTCATATTCTCACCATCAATCATCTATCCCATGCTTGGATTTTAACTGGTCCATGTGAAACGCCATGGCTTCACTGTCATTGGTACTGTTGCCTTCATGTTTACGATATCGATAAAGCGGCAACTCGAGCCTGTGTATATTGAATTTCTGTAAAAAGCGGATGCGTAAGTCCCTTTCCTCATGAAGACGGAAATTTTCATCGTACATACCAACATCCACGATATCGGCAGTTTTGAAAATAATGCCGCAGGCAATCGGTTCATCCATACAATTCTTCCTTTCAATCACATCTCCCTCGTCGTTGACCAGATTGTAATCGCAAGAAACTGCATGCATATAGGGGTTTTGCTGGATGAAGGTGAACAGGAAATTCAGAAAGTTTCTACTGACATAATCATCCGCATCAACCCTGACCATGTAGGGGCTCCTTACTTTTTTGATCGCTTTATTAAGAGATGCCGGCAGGCCCAGGGTGGTTTCATTTCTGATCAAGACAACATCTTCACGGAACAATTCCAGGGCATAGGGAGTTCTGTCAGTACTACCATCATCCACAACGATAATCTCGTAATCTACCCAGGGAAATTTTTGGGACAACAGGGAACGCATACAACGCCCAATGAAGAGCTCTTCATTGTAAGCCGTAACGATCACAGTGACTTTAGGATTAGGTTTTATCATGGGGTAACTTTTTTTATAAGATCTATATGTTGTTCAGTTTGCAAGGTATTTACGTAAGGCATCTACCAACAGTCGATTTTCATGGGGTAGCCTGACAGCAAACCTGAAATACCTGCCCTCAGCGCCCACTACTTTAGCACTGACTTCTTTAATATAGATGGCATCGTTTTCGAGCATCATCTTGACTATGTCAGAGTGCAGTGCATGCGGATCAAACTGGACCATGAGAAAATTAGCGCCGGATGGGAACACACAATGTACGCCTGGAATCGACTCTAGGTCACGGGAAAAAGCCTCTCGGTCATCGATGCTCTGCTCTAACGACTGCCTGAATGCCGACTTGTTCTTTAACAGGATTTCCAGATAGAACTCGGCCAACGAATTGGCGTTCCAGATTGGGATAGAGGCCGACAATGTGTCTAATAATGGCTTACTGCAGGTATAGACATAGCCTAGCCTGATGCCAGGAACTCCATAGCTTTTGCTCATACTGACAAGAACCATAACATTTTCCAGTGGCTTGTCCTCCAGCAACTGGATAATGGACGCTTGTCCGGAAAAATCCAGGAAGGACTCATCTATAATAAATGTTTTCCCGGGATGTCCGGCAGCCAGTTCATAGAGTTTGTCCGTGGGGACAGTTGTTCCAGTCGGGTTATTTGGATTGACGACAACAACTACCTCAGCCTCCTGAAGCTGGTTTTGCAAATTATCGAGAAAATCTTCTCCAGAATCCTGGTATATGCTGGAACCAGAAAACACTCGAGAATATTCACCGAACGTTGGTTCCGGTATCAATACTTTGGAGTTGGCAAATAGCTTTTCCAGAACCGGATACAGCTGGGATGCCCCATTTAGCAATAACAGATAGTCATTGCTGCATTGCAGGACGTATGACAGTTTCAGGTTCAGGACTTTTTGCTTGGATCCATAATTATGAATCAGGAACGGCAGGTTGTTTTTGATTTCTGAAATCATCGAGCTGGTCGGGAAATACATGTTTCGAATAAAGCAAAAATCGGTAATATCAAAATTCCAGTATCCGCCAAAGGCATCTTCAAGGATCGAAAGTCTCGCTGGTTTATTGAACAGGAACTCCGCTCCTGTAAGGTCATTGGGGTCATCGACTTCTGCCCAGAGATCATTCGGGATGATTTCACAATAAATCTCCTGACGCTGCATATATATCAGTATGCCGAGTATCAATTCGTAATAGCAGTTGTCATCAATGACCTTGGCGTAATAAATAAGTAGCTTCTTAAACTCATTGACACAGAAATCCCTTGTGAACTTGTAGATATTCAGAGTTTTGTACTTGTCAAAAAGCTCGAATTTCTCATCCTGGGTATGAGGAGGATAAATCGCCGTGATCCTGTTCTCGGCAATTTGCACCACTGTGCCATCAAGCCCAGTGACATAAGGGCTGACCAGCGCAACATTATCAAATTCCGAATGAATGATTGTCGAGATTACCTCTGGGGTAAAAATAAGGTCTGACTCGATCAACAGCAAATCATCATTCAGCTCCATTTCTTCAAAAGCCAGGGCCATCGAGTAAATATTATTGGTTTCCCTGTACCTGGTGTTTTGCACAAACTGGAAGTTCGTGGCTGGAAATGAATTTTCAAGGTGTTGGACCAACTCATCATGGCGATAACCGGTAACAACTACCACGTCATTGACATTGTTATCTGCCAGGCCACTGATGATACGATCAATAATGCATTCACCATCAACCTTCAGAAGTGTTTTGTGTTTTTCGTTGGTTAACGGCTGCATACGATTACCGAAACCAGCTGCAAGAATCAATGCTTTCATAATGTTAGCGACTTACTCACTTGTCTCGAAAAAATGTTCTTCAGGAAGAGTCGGCACATGAGAATCTGAAAATATATTTCCATATGACTCTTCAATCCTGCCACTACCTGCAAGCTCCCAGATGTCAATCAGTGTTGCGGGTAGATAGATCACTCCGCCAAGCACCGTCAGCCATACTCTGAAATCGAATGCCGGGCCTGTCACATACAGATTAATAACTGCCAGAATAGGCAGCATAAAAATAATATTGTTTTCATGAAAGATCACAATGCTTAATCGGTTAAGCAATCGGTTTAGCCATGATTTACCCTGCGAGAAGTTGTCCTCAGCTATGGGCCTGAGATCCTGCTCGCCTTTAACGGCACGTTGCTGCCGATACATGCATACTGAAAACCAGGCAAAGGAATAACGGTCAAGATTTAGCGCCGATGCAACCACAAACAAAATCCCGAACGGTAACATTATGTTTCCTGCTACTGAATAGGCGCCAATCGACAAGCCGGTAGCAGTCCCAACAGATGCAAGCACATGCATCAACCAGTCCACATACTGTCCCCCTATACCTGACTTTTTATTCAGCCTGGCAACACCGCCATCGACATAATCGAGAAAATAGAAAAGGATATATCCAAAAGCACCGATAAGTATCAGTGTCTTGTCATTTCCTGCGAGCAATATTCCAGCAAGCATCGCGATGATGCCGGAAAAATACGACACCATATTGCCGGAAACCTTAATACGGTAAAAAAACCATACAAGAAAAATTGCAGGAGGGACAAACAAGTGATCACGCCAGTTAACATAACTGAAAAAACGCCCTTCGTTGCATGTAGCGCTAACCTGTTTGAAGCTCAGCTTTTCCATTTTACTAGTGGGTCTCTTGCTTCGTTACAGCATCTTTCACAACAAACTCAAACATTTTAGACCAGGTTTTCAAATTAACGTCTGCAGACAAGGCATACTGTCTGCAAAAAGCTGATCTTGCGGCCTGTACGGCCTTACTTGACCACCAGTCGCCAACATGTTCGTGTATGCTGTTGACGAAACTGGCGGCTGACGTGGCAGATGGGTGATATATTCCACATTGCTGAAGGATTGTAATAGGGTCCCTGGCTTCCTCCCTGATTTCAAAATTATCCTGATTAAAATAGACGACAGTAGGAAAATTGTTGGCTAGAGCTTCCAGGAAAATAGTCGAGTTAGTTGTACCTATGACTAGCCGGCAGTTATCCAGCGCGTCTGACAGGGGTATATTTCTGCCATCTATTTTCGTTCCAAAACCAGCATCTTTCATCCTGGCAGCGAAAGACCAGCCAAAATTATCCTGGTCGGGACGGATTAGAATATCATCAAGGGCATCAGGAACCAGTCGTGCCAGAAATGTAATTTGCTCATTAATATATTCAAGATACTGTCCTGCTATAGGCACAGCATAGTGGCAGTAAAAATATCGTGGATAGGATGCGGTCGTTAATAGAATTTTTCCACTGTCATTGTGTTTTATTTTCCAAGGCAAAAGTTTCAGTGCGGGGAAAGGAATAACATTAGGATTCTTTCCCTCGTTCCATCCCCAGGTAAGAAACCTCTCTGCAATGAGTTTCTGATGATCCTCAGTCTGATTAAAGCGGCTGATTCCCATATTTCCTCCATGCTGAGCTATTATAAGCGGCACTCCATGAAATTCCTGTTGCTCAGCACACCAAGTCTTAAATCCATCATCTTCCTGATAGGCATTGCCTGTATAAATAGCTCTTGGTTTATCCGGAAAAGATGATAGGACTTTAAGGCGGAAATCACTGAACTCTTCAAGGTAAATTTTGGGAAAACAGCGTTTGATCATCTTTGCCAAGAACCTCTCAAAATCCGTTTCTCCTGGCATTATTTGCAAGTCCTGCCTGGCTTTATGATCAATTTCTTTTTTTCCGTGCCAGCGTATCGGGTTGTAGAACCATGGCAGTTGCCCAAGCAATAATTGGACGCGGCAAATTTGAGTTGATTTCACCGCTGGCGAAACAAAAACAATGTCGTTCAGGCTGTCTGGCACCAATTTGTCCCAAACGTTTTTCCATAAACTTTCGTTTTGTGTTGTTGAAGTCTTGCGAGGATAATCCAAAGAGCCTGAAAGGGTTGATGCAACATCTAGCGCTGCCATGCATTCAGCGTAAATCATATGGTTCCATTCGTCTTCCACTGCTTCCTGGTAAAACTCAATAAAATCAGCGGGGGTTAATCGATCCTTTTCATAGGCAAGGACCTGACTTTGCAAGGATGGCCATCTTATAACTGCAGAACGGATTGACTCAAAACGGTCAAAGAGAACATCAGTAAAAAATCTTAACCATGGACCGATGATCACTCGCCAATAGCTAATACTTGTGGGAATACTGTGTAGTTCAGACAATCTGTCAGCAAGTTGTTCAAGAACCTTCTCGTATAAATCTGAGAGATACAAATAGTCAGCATAATACTTTCTGCGATCATCCCAGTGATAGGGCAGGAGTGTTGATAAATGATAGGGTCCTAAATTACTATCGCAATCATGATATGGGACACACCATTGTCCGAGCAGCAATGTATCCCCACTTATACCTATCGTTTCCGGAAGTGCAGTTGTGACCAAGCTTTTCAAGTCTACGCCTACTCTATGAATAAAAAGGCATTCAATTTAAAATTTTCTCGCTAACACAACCATTCTGTCAGATTCATTTGGTTCGAAGTTATTTCCAAGAAAATCCGAAAAGACCTTTTCAACCTTAAATCCGTTTGTAGATAATAGGCCTTCAATTTCTGCTCGTGTATACACGCAGCTGAATTCCACCTTTCGTGATTCCGTCCCGTCGCGCTTAATATAAATACTGGTTGACTGATTATAGCCATCCTTGTCAATACAATTTGAATAGACGCCATAGCTGTATGGATCCGAATCTGGAAAAGCCGTCCATTGCTGATAATCCCTGCCCTTCTCTCGTTTTGCATAATTAATAAAATCGAGTAACAAAAGCCCTCCCCTCTTTAAAGCAGTTTTTGCCTGTTGTAAGAGCGCATGTGGGTATCGGATATTTTCGGGCTCGAGATAAGTAAACGTATTGTCTATGACAATGTACCAATCAGCTGATTCTTCTTCTGCTACAAAAGAACAAAAATCGGAATTGATATTTTCGATTGCTATGTAGTTCTTATCCATTTTCCAGGCCTCGGCAAACAGATATCTAGAAGTCGACATTTCAACTCCCACCCCCCGATTGAGCAATCCTGATTCATATATGGAATAAAGTAGCGCCGAACTGCCAGATCCCACTTCTATCACATTCTGTTTTTTATTGTCTTCAGAAAATTGTTTAATGAATTCTATAACTGGCACATAACGGTTAATCCTGTATTTCCTGTATCTGTCCAATTCTTTCTGGTTAGAAAAAGAATCCAAGCTTTCAATTCCCTGATATGCCGTTCTGTTTGCCTGATTATGATTTACTTCAGACATGCTTCACCTTTTTCTTTAATTATTAAATCGATTTTTTCGATGATTATCTCGAACGTTGGTCTCGTATTGCTAAAATTCATATATATGGATTTTAGATCTTGAATATCTTTGGAATAAACTCGGCTATCTATAGAAAACAGGCTGTCAAGTTTTTTATTAAACAAATCTTGGTTCTCTTCTGAACAAACAAGAATTTGAGGACAGTCCATATGATATTCATTTTTTCCTGTGTAATTGAAAAATAATATCTTTTTCCCAATTCCAAGCGCTTCAACCAAAGCAGTAGAAAGGAACCCAACAATAACTTCACTTTTCATAATAAGTTCAAAAATATTTCTGTCTTTGTTGCTTGTTTCGATAATCTCTATATTGGCTCCATATATAGATTTAAAATATTCAAACTCATTCTGATCAAGTTCGGGTATAAACCAATGTTCAGAGTCACGCTCTGATCTAAGAATTACAGCTGCTTTTAGACCCTTACTTTTTAAATAGTTGCAAAGCAATTGGTCCATGATTCTCATGGATTTGATAGTATCCTGAACATCAGTTGTATAACCGATATTACCTCGCCAGGATGAAACTATGAGCAAGTCATAGCTACTTTCTTCATTGTCTACTTCTTTAAAAAAATACAAACTGGCTAATAGAGACCCAACAGGGTAAAAATTTTCAACTTCCCAACCATGTGAACTCAAGTGGTTTATTTCATAAGTACCAAAGCAAAATAGATGCTGGTGGTAAACTGGTGGTTCCATTGCAATGGCATAACTCAACCTGCTACCATTCTGTATAGCTATAAACGGAAAGTCTCTACAGTTCTTTGCCAGCCATCCAAATGTAGATGAATTATCTATAATCGTAACCACTGCCTTTGGTTTAATAGCTTTAAGGCATGCCAGTATATATATACGCTTAAACTCCCTTAAAATACCCCTGACAATTCCACGTGGATGTTCAGTTATTTCTTTCCACTTAATTAGTTCTTTTAGGAAATATAAATTATGAAGAACACGAATCCCTAGCCATAAATCCATTGGCCTTTGATTAAAGACGGTTATACTTCGATCGGAATTGATAGCATTTGCAAGTATGTTTAAATTACATTCATCAAACAAGGCAATTTCTGCTTGCTCAGGACTGGAAAAGTATATCCCACCTATGCTCTTACTCATATCTTCAAGTTTTGCCTATCATTATTTCTGCAGCTAATTCAGATAATTTTTTTCGATCTATCTTACCGCTATGATTTGTTGGCATCTCTTCAACAGTGAATATTTTTTTAGGGAAGAAAATTCTTTCAAGACTACCTATGCTGTCTTTCCGGATATAGTTTTCAACTTCCTCGGTAATTGCATGTCGGGTAAAAGCCACACAGCAGGTAACAACATTATTCTGCCCAAAGACCGGAACTACTACTACATCGCTAAGCATTTCATATCGATTAAGAGCGGATTCGATCTCTCCTGTTTCGATTCTCCTGCCTGCAATTTTGATCTGGTTATCCTTGCGACCAATACACTCGATCTGTCCATCTGCATTAACAAAGCCAAGATCCCCTGTTTTATACCAGGTACCTCCTTCCTCATCCCAGGAAAATGAAACAAATACTTTAGAAGTATTTATCTGGTCATTAAGATACCCATTAGAGATCTGTGGTCCCTTGAAAATGATTTCTCCTACATCACCATTTGAAACTAGAGTTTCATTTTCAGAAACTAAAGCGCATTGATGGTTAATGAAAGGCTTTCCTATTGGTACAATACCGTTTCTGAACTGCGGGTTCTGTAAGGTTTTTTCGTAAACAAATCTCGAAATATAAATCGTTGCTTCTGTTGGGCCATACAAATTTTCTATCGAACTGTTAGGAGCAGCTAGCTGCCATGCATCTGCTATATGCTTTGGAAATTGTTCTCCGCAGAACATGCTATGTGTTATATGCGGAAAACATCCAGGGGAAAGAAATCCCATTTTGTGCATAAAGCTGGCAACCGTTGGTACTGAATTCCAGAAGGTGATTTTTTCCCGATTGATATAATCAAATGGCAGCATCATTTCCTGTTCAGGTAAAACACATAAAACCCCACCTTTTAACCAGGTAAAATACATGTCAGAGACTGAAGGATCAAAGCTTAGATCAAAAGTTTGTGAAGCCCTAAACCCTGGTTCAAGATCATAATTTTCAACCATACTGTCTAGGAAACTAATGAGATTATGATTGGTGACCTGAACCCCTTTTGGGCGCCCTGTAGATCCTGACGTATAAAGGAGATAAGCAAGATTCCCAGGATTTCTTTGTTGCAGAGCACAGCCGTCAGTAAATGTCCCAAGCTCTTCTTTCCCCAGCCAGTGACTTTTTTCTTTCACATATCCATCCGGGCACACAACAGTAGCAAATCCTTGCAGACCTGGATCTTCCAGAACATAACCCAGAGCGCTCAATTCAGTGGCATCACCCACCAACGTTCGTATCTGAGCATCTTCAATAATCGCCGAAAGTCTTTTTTTACTATATTTAGGGTTAAGCGGGGTATAGAAAGAACCACAAATAAGTGTAGCTAACACTCCAATGTATGAGGAAACCTTACGCTGGCCAACAATGCCAATTGCCGAGTTATCTGCGCCAGCTTGCAGCAGTGTAGCAGCCAGCTCTGATGATCTATCCCACAACTCTTGGTAAGTAATTTCCAGGCCTCCTACTTTTAGTGCAGGCAAGTGACTATGCATGGCGAATGAATTCTTCATCAGCTCGGCAATTGTGAGATGGTTAGACATTAAATCCGCTTTTCAAGAATTTCCTTAATAGCCTTGACGGAAGTTGCCCTGGTGATTTCTGTGGGCTCAAGTTTTACATCAAAATGCTCATGCAGAGCGACCATGATGTTCATATGATTAAGTGAATCCCAGGTCATGAGACTATGCATACCAGAATCAGCATCCACATTTTCTTCAGTAATTACCTTCGCAATAAGTTCTACAATTACTTTCTCACTGAAGTCATCTGTTGCGTGTTTATTTCCAATCACCCTATTTCCAACTGCGGTATCAATATTTAAATATTGTGAGCGCAACATGCTGTATTCCCAGCTGTCGATGAATGTACCGCGTTTGTTATAAAACTCTCTGAAGACGCCTTCGTTCACCATACCTGCAGCCTGGAGTGAAGCAATGGTTCTAATGTTGGTGACCATTGTTCTTCCCCAGAGACGATTTAGTTCGAGTACATCAAAGACATAGTGTTTGAGTATTTCCTGTATCTGGAGGATATATCCCTCACCCCAGAGTTCAGGGTCGACTCCATAACCCCAACTTATGGATTGCCGGGCGAAATCGAGATCAACCAGTGCAGCTGTACCAATCAGATAATTGTCACTTTTTCTGCGTATGAACCAGTAATTGGCAGTTTTATTCGACCCTTTGCCAGACATCCTATTGAGCAATTTTTCAATGTATCGGCGAGTCTGAGTAATATCATTGAATGGTTCATATTCAAGGAATTCATAAAACAATGAATTTTTTGAATAACGGTGCATCTCCTCTAGACCTTCCAGGCCAAGAGGTTCTGCATATATAGATAGCTCCAGATTTTTACCAGTTGCGCTTTCATAACACTGGCCCGGTATAAGCTTGGAAAAGCGCCGAATTAGTTCATTAAGCTCTAACATAAATGATTAATTACTACCAATGATCACCAGACGCTTCGTCCACCATCCATAACGATATTCTGTCCATTGAGATAAGCAGAAGCATTCGAACAGAGAAATTGTACGGCAGCATGATATTCATCCTTGGCCGCCATCCGGCCCATTGGAATGAGAGACGTTAATTTTTTAACGAACTCATCATCCTGTCCTGTATACACACCACCTGGTGACAAAGCATTACAGCGTATACCCTTTTCTGGCCAGTATGTTGCGAGATACCTGGTTAGACCGATCAAACCTGTCTTAATCACTGAATAAGTGACAGGTTTGACGGGTTGCTGCTGGTCTTCAAGACCTGGTTTTCGATAAATTCGCTGATCTGGGGAAAATACACTTAAATCAGAAGCAACATTAAGTATTACCCCTCCATTACCAGTTACAGCCATTCCGCCTCCAAAAATCTGACTGCAAAGAAATGCACCTGTCAAACCAACGGCTATCTGAAAATCCCACTGTTCTTTTTCAAAATATTCAAACCTGGCAAGGTTGATTTTTGTTTCAGAATTTACTTTGGGATCGATAGCAGCGTTATTAATAAGAATATCAGGTATGTGACCTGAAATTGATAATTTTTCATTGACGGTAACTATTGAGGGTTTATTAGTCACATCCATAATCAAGAAATGGACCATGTTTCTCTTAGCGTAATCTCTCAACTCATCATCATTTTCGAAATCAAATTCTGCAATGTCAGTTAATACCACATAAGCGCCACAATTCAACAATGCTTTAGCATGCTCCTTGCCCAGCAATCCTGAAGCACCCGTTATCAGGGCAGTTTTCCCTGATAAATCATATCGTTCTAATATTGGTCCCATGATTTTTATACTATTTAATTATTTTTATTACTGCAGGGTAAAAGCCACTACATTTTGCGATAATTTCGTAATTCCTGTAATAAGACCTTGAGTAATCATGCAAGGCAGAAAATTCATGCATTGGATCCAGAAACTCATCGAAAAGTATGATAGTTCCACTTTTAATCAGGCTATCTAATTTTGTAAGGCAGTAAAGTGCTGAAGAATAAATATCAGAGTCTATATTGATAACAAGCTGATTATTTGGCGAGAAGCCATCAAGAAATTCAGGGAGCGTATCCTGGAACAACCCCTTATGAAAAACTAGTCTTTCATCATTTATGTCAGGAAGATTTCCATCGACATCAAAGGTGCCGGCTCCATGACTACCCCAATCTTCAGGAAGTCCTGTGAACGTATCAAATCCATCAAATGTAGAATCCTTATGTTTGTTGATATCCACCCAGTTTCTAATTGAATCACCTTTCCAAACACCAAACTCAAGATAATTTATGGGCCTTTCTTCAATCAGACTATTCTGAATAAATTCAAACAATTCGCGCCGCTCTGAAAACTCAGGAACTTCAGCATATTTTTCAACAATTAAATTTCGCATTAACAGTCGCTTTCCAGTTTTTTCGAACCAGAATGGAAGCGAAGGGAAAAATTTTTGGATAATCTTGTAAGTCAGATTATTGATATATTTTTTCATGATAGTAAACCTGGCTCTTTCTATTTATTAATCAAATAAATCCGCATACAAGACGATTACGTGTCTTTTTTACAAAAAAAAGTCATTACTGACCCATAAAATGGTGGTGAAATTCCTTCTGGTTCTAGAACCTTCAACAGATTTTTACGAGTAAACCAGGGAGTTTCGAAAAATGGATACTCAACATTCAGTATTCGAAAACCATGATCTCTGAGAAATCTATGCATTGAATCTGAAGAAAAAAGGCTTATGTGAGTTGGATCATGAAGCAAGCGAAAATTGCTGCCATAACGGCGAGCTGCAGCAGAGTCAAAATCCGGAGTTGCGATGATTAAAATACCACCCACTTTAAGAATTTCGCGTATTTTAAGTAAAGTCGCGTTTGGATCCGTCAAATGCTCAATAACATGGTTCATGACAATAACATCAAAACCCGTTTCATTAAACGTATCCAGTGTACCATTATGAATATTGCCAAATTTGGTGGCATGCCTTGATGCAAACTTACTGATCTCTACTCCATATTTAAGCCAATCATCACTCAAGGTCGATAACAACCATCCTAGGCCGCAACCAATATCTAGAAGTTTACCCGGTTTCGTTTGATCGAGAAAACTCGTTATCTCCACAATACCTTCCAAATGATTTTCACGCTCATCAAGTAGATTTCTTTCCACTCCATCAGGATCAATTGTTACCTCGTGGTATTCTTCCTCAAAGCCACTGTCGCCTTCAGGAGGAATTGAAGCAAAATAACCCCCGTCGAGATACAGAGAGTTCATTAAGGATCTCAGATCAATTTTCCTCATTACACAATCCTGTCATACAGTCTGAATTTCAAATATATTTATTCCTAAGCGGTTTTATCGCCAAAATAGGCTAATGTTTTTCTTAACGAATCTATCTGAATTTCGACTTCTTCCTGGCTAGCCTGGTTAGTCGTGAAATTCATTAACCTACTTTGTAGATTTTCAGCAACGGGCGCCTTACCATAACCGATTTTCCTGTCACGGAACGCAGGCTCTTGATAAAGGAGCTTAGATGCTGCATATATTCCATCACCGCCGTTCTCCATGTATTTCTTCCTGAAGTCTTCCCAGGTGACCCCATTTTCTTCACCATTGAAATTAGCTGAAAAAGTATAGTAAGTATAAAAATAACCTGCAGGTTCAAATTGAGGCGTAAGTAATGTGGAATTCGCCAACGCTGATTCATAGGCCTTACCACTTTGCCTTCGGAGCCCAATGAAGTAATCAGTATTTTCAACCTGAGCCAACGCAACTGCTGCTGCCATTTGGTTCATGCGGTAGTTATAGCCAATTTCATCAAACCTTTCCCAGTTGGGATTCTGTAATTTGTCCCTATCAGTACGCACCTTCCCTGATTCTGCCGTTAATGTTTTAAACCCTAATCCGCCTGTTTTTCTGATTTTTGTGGCCAGGGCACTATCTGAGCAGGTAACAATCCCACCATCTCCGCACGTCAATTGCTTGGAGTTTTCAAAACTCCAGCTACCCACATCACCGATAGTACCTACCAGCCTGTCAAATTTATCTTTCCCCATATGGCATTGGGCGCAATCTTCCAAAACTGACAGATTATATTTTTTGGCTATCTTCATAATGGCATCCATATCACAAACACCACCATACATATGTGTAACCAGAATAACCCTGGTGTTTTCTGTTATTTTCCTTTCTATATCTATGGGGTCCATCAAAAATGTATCCGGTAAGGAATCCACATAAACTGGAGTAGCTCCAGTATAATACGGCGCCAAACCACACATTAATGGCGTTAAGGCCGGCGTTAAGACTTCTGTACCAGGCCTGCAACCCAATGCAATTAAAGCTGCATGCAGCGTGGATGTTCCTGAATTAAAGGTAATCGCATATGGAACCTTATATGTTTCAGCAAACTTTTTTTCTAATCTTGTTGTGAAAGCACCGTCTGCACCCGCCCTGAAACCCGTACTCAATACTTCTTCAAGGTATTCTCTTTCATTACCGCAAAACCGCCAGCCTGGGATTGACATTCAAACTTACCTCTCTAAATACTTTTGCTTAATTGCGCTGCTTTCCATTCCTGATTTCTGAACCAATTAACTTTATAAAAATCAGGGTTTCTCTTTAAAAACTCATTAATTTCATTTCTAGTCGCCGAATTTCCAAGTATTCGTCTAATTGATTCCAGCATCCAATAGTCTTCGGGGAAATCAAGAGTTAATCTGACATTTAGTTCTTCCATTACCTCTTCTTCAAGCTGCGCAACACGAATCCCATCAATCTTTTCCAGGTAATACCACATCATCTCTGTATCGGTATCATCTGGTATCGATTCAAGCGCCTTATCGATGATTGATGTAGTCAAGGAATATCCAACACTTGCCCCACCTTTACTGGATGATTCAGTGGGTGAAACCATATCAAGGTGTTCTTCACGCAGTTTCTGCATACTTGCTAACATTTGATCCGTGTCAAAAAACGGATCATCTGCATCAATCGTGTGAAACTCCTTCACACCAAAAGTATGTGCGCAATCGGCCCATCGTTTCAGCTTGTTGATTAATGAGCCCCTAAAAAAATCTACTCCTTCTTCAAGAGCGATTTCTTCAATAACGTTATCTTCATCATCAGTACTTGTACATACTATGACTTTAATTCCAGCTTGTGCAGCCCTCCTGATTA
>JAUILF010000477.1 GCA_030433135.1 Bacteroidia bacterium
GGTCCCGAGAATAGATGATGTAAGCGTGACACATATTGGTGAAATGAAAAAGGCCAGTGATATACTGGCCTTTTGTGTCGGGGTGGAGAGATTCGAACTCCCGACCCCCTGCTCCCAAAGCAGGTGCGCTAACCGGACTGCGCTACACCCCGAACATAAGTGTGATGTGTGAGTGTGGGTGTGGGTGTGAACCCAATTTCCCACCACACAAAATATCTTTTCAATTAAAGTTCAACTCTATTGTCGAACTTCCGACCCTCCCGCCTGAGGCGGGATGCGCTAACCGGACTGCGCTACACCCCGAACATAAGTGTGATGTGTGAGTGTGAACCTAGCTCCCCATCACACGAAATGTGCCTTTCTGCAAAGGCAGCGCAAATATATGAAAAGAAATGAATTGGCAAACGCTCAATCCTTACGGTGATTTTTATTTGAGTGGGTTGATTGTTAGTGACTTAACTTTCTAATTGCATGTAATTTATGATTCAATTATATAACTTTACGGCCACAGATCTCGTTATTAAAGAGATTCTACGCACTCAATAACGTTTTTCCCGATTAGATAGATGATTTGACACCCCGCGAAGGGGATGTTTTTATTCTTTCAGACTAAAAACGTTTTATGCGTTGCATATACATTGTAATAGCCCTTTTCCTCAGCGTGCCTTTGGATGCTGCTATATACTATGTTGATGATGTCTCAACAAATGGCAATGGAACCCAGGGAAGTCCCTATAATTCCATTAGGGATGCGCTGGAAATGTGTGATCCTGGTGATAAAGTGCTGATCTACCCAGGTGTCTATGATCTTACAGCTGCCATTCAGTCGAAAAAGAATGGTCTGTCGAATCAACCAATTACTATCGAGGGGATCGATCCCTTTAACCGCCCAGTCATTCGACGCTCAGAAAGAATTCTCTTGATTGAACATCCACATCATATTGTACGTAATCTGATCATGGACAGTAAAATGTCTGACGCTACTATTGTCAAGGTCAGAGATGGAGCTCATGGGACGCAAATTATTAATTGTGAAGTAAAGAACGCCAAACAAAGTGGTATCGATATCCGGCATTCAAACAATGTATTGGTCAAGAATTGTGTGGTGCATCACTGTCTTAGGGGCTCGTTTACTAATCAGGTGGATGCTCATGGTATTGTGGCAGTGGGACATCTGAACCTTCGAATCGAAAATACAGAGATCTACTATGTATCGGGGGATGCTTTCCAGACAGATCCGGTACGAGATACACCCCTGTGGGATAACACATTGATTAAAGATTGCCATTTTTGGACCGGCCCATTGCCTGCCGACGCCGGAGGGTGGAATGCTGGAGAATCACCAGGCGAGAATGGGATTGATACTAAAGTCATTGATAATCCTTCCTCCGGTTACCGACCCCGGTTGCATATTGACGGCTTACTGATTCATGGCTATACCAACAATGGATATATTCCGCTGCGAGCTGCCTTTGCTATTAAGGAGCAAGTGGAGGTAATCTTAAACCGGGTTGTAGCTTATGATAACCAAATTGTTTTTCGTCTGGTAGGAGACAATGGCAATGGATCGGCCAATGTCGAAATCAAAAACAGCATTGCCTATGGCAACGATGCCATATTCAGACTAATGAGTAATGTTGAATCAGTTAAAATTTACCAATCTACCTTTGATGCGAACTCGGCATCGGCATATCTGGAGGATGACTCCTATGAGCCTGGAGGACTGGTGGTGAAGAATTGCCTTTTTACAAATCTGATACCTTCAGACTTTCAGGACCCTTCCAATATGATCGCAAACAATGGATTCTTTGTTGATCGTAGTGCTGGTGACTATCATCTGGTCTGTGGTTCGCCAGCAGTAAATGCAGGCATCGATCTCAATGGAGTCACTACTGATTTTGATAATGATCAACGAACGCCCGGTTCTTATGATGTGGGCGCGGATGAACTTGATGGAGAATCTGCCGAAATGGTTCTTTGGGACAATGGTGCTAATAACGGACTTTGGTCCAGCAGTCATAATTGGAGCAATAATACCACTCCTCACGGGTGCAGCTCCGTAATGATTCAGGGTAATTATTCCATTATGGTCGACCATGATGCGCAGGCAAGGACAATTGAAGTCAAAGCTGGAAATGAATTCTTTGTTCCTATTGGAAGTGAATTGGAGATTACAGGTTTTTAAGTCGTTTCCTATCTGGCAACTCTGTCACTCGATCGGGTGACAAGCGATCATTCCACGAATTTTAACCACACCACTGACGGTTGTTCATCTGATCAAGTTTGGATCTAACAAGACGTCAGGTCTGTTACAGTAAATTTTGACAACATGTGTTTTACTGTCAAAATCAAGGCGTTAACTTCCCTAGTAGGGCACATTAAATGACGGATTTGCAAATCAAATATTTATTAAAGATTTGCACTTTGCTACGATATTAAGTCAAACCTAAATTACTCATTTTCAGTCTGATAAGCCGTGAAAAACCCTATGTAGTTCGGAACATTAATTTTGTCATCTATGGTAGTTTACTTATCTTGCATCATTATATAACACTCAAAATGACACAATTATGCTTTCAATTCTAAAGCCAAAGTTCTTTGGCAATTCTGGCTGAGAACTGGCTTACTCTTCAGCGCAAAGATATAATGGTTCGCTTGTTGGCACCCTGATTCAGTTGCAGAGTAGTACCTGAGGAGGTTGCTGATGATTTTCGTCGAATCAGTACACTGTAAAGACCAATTAAATTGCTCAAAAGGGATCACACAGTCGTGGGATAGGTGCTTTATTGTGTGTGAGAGCACATATCCCCATAAATGTCGATCTGATATTGGAATATCCTCACCTGGGATATACTATCAGTGGACGACTGTCATTGCGTAGCAGATATCCGGTATTTGCGCCGTAATGACCTACCTAATGGTTTATGCTAGGGGATAAGGTCCTTCGACCTATCAACGGCGAAGCCTTGTTATGAGGATAATAAATAACTGCATGTGAATGATAAACAACACACTATGAAAAAAATACTGATAACCGGGGTAGCTGGCTTCCTGGGATCAAATCTGCTGGGAAAACTCTTGAAGGAAGGACATTCTGTTGTCGGGATTGATAATCTTTCGATGGGCAGGATTGAAAATATCCAACCCTACTTGCATGATTCCAGTTTCGAGTTTCTGCAAAGAGACATCATGAACAAGGCCACTTTTGATCTTGAAGGAAGAAATATAAATGTGATTGTACATTTGGCCGCGTTCAAGATTCCCAGGTATGGGAAGGTAATTGATACCCTGAAGATCAACAGTCAGGGAACTGAAAATGTGCTTGAATTTGCCCGGAAATATAAGATCAAATGTGTACTTGCTTCGACTTCGGATGTCTATGGTATGAGTAAAGACCTACCATTCAGGGAAGATGGAAATTGTGTGGTTGGTCCATCCAGTATTGGACGATGGTCGTATGCTGTGTCAAAACTGTTTGATGAGCATTTGGCACTCTCCTACATGGAAGCGTATGATTTTCCTGTGGTACCCCTACGCTTTTTCGGGTCGTATGGACCGGGACAGCATTTGTCATGGTGGGGTGGTCCCCAGTCTGTATTTATTGAAAAAATCTTTAAGGATGAAGTAATTCCTATTCATGGAGATGGTCAGCAGACCAGAACATTTACTTTCGTTTCAGATACCGTCTCAGGAATATATCAGGCTGTCATGAGACCTGAGGCCAATGGTCAAATTTTTAACATTGGAGCAGGAGGGGATCAGGAAATCACCATTCTGGGCCTGGCCAAGCTTCTCAAAAGGTTGTCAGGCACCGGTGGTGAACTCAAGTATGAGTTAATTCCCTATGATCAAATCGCAAAAGGAAGAAAATATCAGGATGTCATGCGCAGGGTTCCTGATACTAGTAAATC
>JAUILF010000478.1 GCA_030433135.1 Bacteroidia bacterium
TGCAATCAATATGTTGGGATTGGCCAAGCGCTTGAAAATAAAGATCCTCCAGGCAAGTACCAGTGAGGTATATGGGGACCCGGAAATCCATCCCCAGCCCGAGTCCTACAAGGGAAGTGTAAGTGTCACCGGACCCAGGGCCTGCTACGACGAAGGAAAAAGGTGTGCGGAAACCCTGTTTTTTGATTATCATCGGCAACACAAACTGCAGATAAAGGTGATGCGGATATTCAATACGAACGGGCCCCGAATGCATCCTTCGGATGGGCGCGTCGTAAGTAATTTTATTGTTCAGGCCCTGAAAGGCGATGATATCACCATTTTTGGAGATGGAAAGCAAACCAGAAGTTTCGGCTACGTGAGCGATTTGATCGCTGGTATGCATGGTTTGATGAACAGTCCAAGTGACTTTATCGGTCCCGTTAATATCGGAAATCCGGTAGAATTCACCATGCTTGAATTGGCTGAAGCCGTTCTTGAACTTACCGGCTCGAAGAGTAAATTAAAATTTTTACCCCTTCCACAGGATGACCCGATGCAGCGAAAGCCAAACATTGATTTGGCCCGGGAAAAACTGGGATGGGAGCCCAAGGTACAACTCCGGGAGGGCCTGGTGGAGACAATTTCCTATTTTGATCAGGTTTTACGAGAAGGGTCGTACTAAAGACTACGCGGTCTTTTTTGCCCGAGCATTGTTTTCAGATTTCGAAAACTATAATACTCCCTATTTATTGGACCAAAGGTATCAGTTGCTAAGTTAATTTATTTGATTATTAATGTATCTTTAGTTGTCTTTATTCCCAAGGGTACCCTTGGGAATAAAGACAACTAATTTTAATTTTATGCGGCGACACCCATCGTGTCCCCGTACATTTGTTCGGGTCTCTTTTTGGTAGTATGATGGATCTTATGATTATAATACACCATGTGCTTACCGATTCCCTCTGCCAGTTCAAAACCATCGTCACAGGGGTTCAGGTAGATGTAATCATACTTGATAGACTTCCAGAACCTTTCAATGTAGATATTGTCCAGAGCCCTTCCTTTGCCGTCCATGGAGACCCTGATGCCCAGGCGTTCAACATAATTGATCCAGAGGCCTGAGCTGTACTGGCCTCCCTGGTCGGAATTGATTATCTCAGGTTTGCCGTAAGCTGTTATTGCCTCTTCGAGTACCTCTTTACACCATTTGGCATCCTGGCTGTTGGATAGGCCCCAGGAGAGTATCTTTCTGCTGTACACATCCATGACTGCCGTCAGATACATGAATCCTTTCCGCATGGGGATATAGGTGATGTCGGTCACCCATACCTGATTGGGACGCTCTATTTCCAGATTCCTGAGAAGATAAGGCCTGATATATTCTCTCAGGCCCGATCTGGTGAGGTTCTTCCTCCGATAGAGCGTCTCTCTTCCCATCAGCCTGAAAAGCCTACGGATGCGCTTCGGACCGACAACAAAGCCCAGTCCGGTCAACAGGTACACCATCGATACTACTCCTTCGGTGGGGTGGTCGGTAAGGTGTCGGTCCATTATACCCATTAGTTTCAGGTTCAGTTCGTTTTCTCCCTTTGGTTTGTAATACAGGCTGCTACGAGGCACTTCCAGTAGTTTACATTGCTGTCTAACAGACAGTGACTTGGAATCGGGAAAAACAAGGCTACACCGCGCTTTCATATCCCCAGTTTCTTGCAACTTTTTTTTAGAAAGTCATTCTCTACCTTCAATTCCCCTATCTTCGCATAGAGCTGGTCCAATACAGGATCATCGTCCTTTTTCTTTGGGTGGTCTTTGTCGAATACCGTGGACATATTGTCCAAAAACTCCCCTTTCCACTTAGAAATAACCACGGGACTGATATCGAACTTCTTGGACAGTTCTGCCAATGTATGCTGACCTCTTACCGCTTCAAGTGCCACTTTGGCCTTGAATTCAGATGAAAATTTACGTCTTGTTTGCTTGCTCATAAGGTTAAATTTAATCGTTTTTTTTAACTTAACCTCCGGTCTAGTTTTTGGGGAGTATTATATACCACCTTCCTGAGCTATACTCGAAATTTCTGAATTTAATAATCCTGCATCAAAATACTGCTCGAAGAAATCAGAAATATAAACACCCTTTGCTCTGAAACAGATATAAAGAGTGGAAACAACTCCCATCTCATAATACTTTAGAGGCTTGATTGCTCCCATTGGAAAGCCGTTTGAATAGCTCTTATTATATGCAAAGTCACCTTTGTGCAGCAGGTAATAACCTGTAACATCCTTAGCTGACACCTTTTTATTGAAGTATTCTAATTGGCTAACTAAACCAAGTTGGGCAGAAATTGTCAGTACATTTTGATTGTTCTCACTGTTTTTTGTTGTTATTCTATCAAATACCTCTTCAAACACTTTTTCTTTCCATTCCCCCTCATTCTCAAACTCAGGAAACCGCAACTCCGGTATTAACCCTTCGGCTCCGCTCAGGACAGGTTTTTTCTCTTCATTCATAAGCTGCTAGTCCTGATATTTCACGCCCTTGGGCCAGTCTAGTTAATTGAGGAACCAAGTCATTCATCAGCGCAGTTTCTGCTTTGCTGCGTTCCTTCCAACTCAGATCCAAAGGTTCCATTAGGTCGGTAAGCATTTCCCCGTCAAAGATCATCCGGTTCATTATATTGCCTACAAAGTTTTTCAAGTCTGCCGTTTGCAAGCCATGTTTGCGGGCGATGGCCGCCAGTTCTTTGTCGTACTTCTCTACTTTGTAGGTTTCAAAGTTTTCCTTCAGCTCATCCACGGATTGCCCCACACTCCAATCCACCTGCTCGATGAATTCTGTCAGGTCTTCCTCCTCGTCCATTAGGTTGGCATTGGACTTGAGCAAGCTGATCACCTGCGACTTAGTCATTTTCTGCTTGGAGGGCTTCTTTTGAGTACTGTCGGCAATCAAGCCCATGATGTAGTCGTAATCAATCACCGCAGAAGCAAAAAGCACAAATTCAAAGTCCAATTGCTGGATGTCATCCCTGGCATTCTCTCCTTCCTGCTGTTGTATTTTCTGAAGTTGCTTGGCCGTCTCCAGATAGGAGCTTCTGAACTCCTGCAGCGTATCTTTAGGAAGAATATACTCGATTGTGGCCTGCTGCTCGGCATCCAGATCGGTATATTGGTCCAGTTGTGTTTTGAGCCGCTGTACTTCCTTAAAGTTTTTCACAAAAGCAATGCGTGCTGCATCCCCTTTCAGGTTGTAGACTTCCTGTGGTTCGTTGGACAAATCGTTTCCCTTCATAAATTCGCCTAGCGCTTCCACCGCTTTTTGGTAGTGGTCGATCACCACGGGGGCCGGATCCACCATCCATATTTCTTTGGCCTTGCCGCCATCCTCTCCGGAAAAGAGCGTGATTGCCTGGTTGACGGCTTCCTGCTGCGAACGGAAGTCAAGGATATTGCCATAAGGCTTGGTATCGTTCAGCACCCGGTTGGTCCTTGAAAAGGCCTGAATAAGTCCGTGGTATTTCAGGTTTTTGTCCACATACAAGGTGTTCAGGTACTTGGAGTCAAAGCCCGTAAGCAGCATGTCCACCACTATAGTAATATCAATTTTGTCCTTGTGTGGAACGTCCTTGTTGCTGTATTTCTGATTTTTGATCCGGCTTTGTACATCCTGATAGTATATATCAAAATCGTTGATATTGTGGTTGGTGCCGTATTGCCGGTTAAAGTCTGCAATGATCTCCATCAAGGCTTCCTTCTTCTCCTCGGGATTTTGCTTGTTGTCTTCTTTTTCTTGGGCCAGGTCTTCCTGTAGTTGTTTGATATCAGCTGCATTCTTCTGGCTTTGCTGGTCACCATTTTTGGCAATCAACTGGGCAGGAGGGGAAAATACACAGGCAATATTCAAGGGTTGAAAATTCG
>JAUILF010000065.1 GCA_030433135.1 Bacteroidia bacterium
TCTACGAGATCGTTCGCTCATGAGTCAAAAAGCACTTGGAGCACCCGTCTTTATTGCCTATTTGACTCTCATGACGAAACCCCAATGAATAATCCGGGTTTAAAGTCAACTAAAAAATAAATCATGATAGCACAGGATCATCATAAATACGACCTCCTGTCCATAACTGGTCGTGAAATTCAGGTTTTAAACCTGATCTCCAAAGGGTTTTCAACTCCCGAGATTGCCAACAACCTGTATATCAGTACTGAAACAGTCAAAACCCACCGGAGTCATCTAATGCGTAAAATGGAAGCCAATAATGCAGCCTTTCTCATACGCAAAGCCTTCGAATTAAATCTTATCCAATGAGATCGATTATAGTCACCACCTTGCTACTCGTATTACCTGGTTTGAACCTATCTGTATTGGCTCAGATCATTCAACCCGACCACGCTCATGCTGAAATCAATACCCATTTGTCAGGGCAAATAGCGCTGCAGGTACACAGCGGTCCCGGAGGTGAGATCAGTCCACCGCCTACCCATCCTAATTCCATTGGACTCAGGTCTACCGGTTTTACCGGTATCTGGGCAGAGGGAAAAGGAAGTAGCGGTCAGGGTATTTTTGCCACCGGAACCCTCGGTGCCAAACTGGAAGGTATAGAGTATGGGTTGACAAGTCAGGGTAACGTAGGTGGTTATTTTAAAGGACAAAGTAGTGGCATCGGTATTGAAATTGCCGGTGTGAACAGTCCCTGGGGAGGAGGTTCAGATGATGCCGTCATCCGTTCTCAGCAGAATCAGAGCTCCGGTGATTTAATTTTTGTATCCAATGATTACATCACTTTCCATCTCGACGATGACCAAAATACTTTTGGTGGTGAATTTCAGGTGTTGAATTCCTATGATGATATTATCCTTGAACTCGATCAAAACGGATTCCTGGAAACCCACATCTATATCTATACATCTGATCGAAACCAGAAAGAAGCCGTTGTTCCCCTGGATAAGGAAGCCACCTTGAAGAAACTCTGTGACTTACCGGTAACCGAGTGGCAATTCAAGGATAAACCGGGCCGGCATGTCGGGCCTATGGCCCAGGATTTTGCGAAAGCATTCGGATATGGAAAGGATGACAAAACCATCTCGGTCTCCGACATGCAGGGAGTCACCCTCCTGGCTGTCCAGGCGTTACAGGAGCTGGTTGACCAACAGGAGCAGAGGATCAAAGCATTGGAAAAAATGATCGGAAAATGAGAAAATCCAACTTAACATTGATGTCTAATGATCAATAGAATCTTGTCTGAATTAGGATTTTTAGGATGATTTGGATTATTGGATGGACACGTCAAAGACCCGGAGGGCCACCACCAACGTTTCCCCCGCTGGCGGAGCTTGCCACGCTACTGCGTGGGGCCAGGGGGTGGTTTTACGTAACTTATTGATATGAAGCCTCTTACAACCCCAAACGATACGGCGAAGAAATTCGACCCCTGCGACTTGCCGTTAATTTCCGCCCCACCTGCGCTTTACTACATTAATGATCAAGTTCTGTCATTTTTTGGCAGAAAATGAATAGTTCGTCTCTTCTTTCGCAGGTTTTTGCTTTGAAAAGATTGCGGATTGACAATCCTAGCAGTCCGATTTCTACTCAGTCGTCCGTTGTCTTTTTGGTGCTAGGCCCACTGCCGTGGGGGCGTTCTTTGGCATTGCCCCAAAGAACCAAAGGTCTAGTCAACTCCACTAGGCGGCGGGAAGGCTCCTATACTCTCTGAATATATTGATCAATAGGAACTTCTCTTGACGGCCTGGGTGGATCGCTTGTATAACCGCTGGATCCATTTGGAGTCAAGGTCGTTGAAATGCGCTTTATTCTCAATTATGTTTTTCTAAATAGTAACTATCACCCCATTTCTCCAAATGTATAAGGCTACACTTATCCTTGAAAAGTAGGTGTACATGTATGATTGGTTTTACCTTCTTATCAACATCTTGCAAGTTACAAGCGATCTTGATGGCCACTGGGAGTTGACGTCTTTTTCCATTTACAATAGCCAACTTAGTGGCTTTGATCACCTGTAGGATATGTCTTGTTGATGCATCTGGGCAATTCGATTTACTGCATGGTACCTTTTTGGTTCTGGCTCGTCCAGGTTATGGTATTATGGTCTTTTGGTGCTATGGCGAAACAAATTGGCACACGGTTTCAATTGAGTTACCAATCTTGTCTCAATTAGGATTTTAGGATGAATTGGATTGTTGGATGGACCACTTTGGATAGAAATGTTGAAGGCCCGGAGGGCCGACACCTTTGTAGCAGGAATCGTACACCCAATCACAAGCGCCGCAGTTGCGACACAGATGCAATGGTATTTATTATGGTGTTTTGGTGCTGTGGTGTTTTGGTGCTATGGTCTTTTGGTTATTGGATGCACTTAATTGAGATGAAAATGTTAAAGCCTTCGGTATTTACATTGCGGTTGAGTATAAACTTAAAATAGCTTAAATTGAAAAGGCTTACATAGGATACTCCAACTAATTACCAAGGCATGATGCACAATGGAAAAATCGCAAGTCTTTGGTCGATGGTTATTCTGATATTGTCTTTTCTGCCATTCGAGGTTTTACCTCAAAACTCTACAAGTCAGAATTTCATATTTAAACAATGTGCTGAACACGTCTTGTTTTTTCGAATGGAACCAAAGCCATTTCAGGATTACGTTGGCGATGAGTTCAAACTGCATGTAGATGAGGGCAAAGCCGTTGTCTCCCTGTTTCTCCAGGATTGTTCACAATATTGGGTAGATGGCCAGGATCTGGGAACCAACCAACATGCTCATGTATTGGTGCGGGTAACTGCAGAATCAGAAACAAATGCAATAGTGGGAGCTGAGATTACCCTGCCACAAATGACCTGGTTCAGTATTTCGGCCGCTTCAACAAACCCACTTGATCAAGAAGCCCGCCAAGCTTCGGGCACTTCTCCTTTAAACATTGAAGACATTAAGCTTGGTGAAAATGACTCTACCAAGAACGGGAGAGTTATTTTTTCCGAAGATATGGACTATTCATGGGTAATATCCAATCAAAAAGCTGATACACCCATTTCTCAAATGATTGGTTCAAATCAAATATTAGGTTTCCATCATAAGATCTATGTCCGTGATGGGTCGGGTAATCTGATCGTCAAGCAGATTGAAGCATTGGGCCTCCTGGAAACCGGTCCTAATCTGGCCCAACTATTAGTCAATGGATCGACGGATGGAAGCAGGTTGATACCAGAGGGTCCCAGTAATGCATTAGCGTTGACTTTCGACCCTGTATGGGCACGTGTAACTGCCGGACACTAAATTCTTGAGGGTTCCTTTGATGCGGCAAAGCAAGTTCGCCCCTATGACTTCAGTTATTTTCCGGCAACCAGCAACCAGCAACCGATTACCGGCAACCGGCACCACCACCCTAGTGCGCCATTGTGACATCGCCACGATAGGTAAAGATGCGGCCATCAACAAATTCTACTTCTACCAGATAGACGTAGACTCCCGGTGACATCAGTTGGCCACCATAGATACCGTTCCAGCCTGTGGATCCAAAATCGCCCGGAGCTGACTCAGGACCGGACTCAAACACCAGGTTACCCCAGCGATCGAAGACATGGGTACCCTTGATCTGATTGACTCCGGCACCGGTAAAGACCTGCCAGCGATCATTTACTCCGTCGCCATTGGGTGTAAACCCATTAGGGATATAGACGTTTCTGGCTTTATCAACCCTTACCAGGATTTCGCCCTGGCCATCACAACCATCCTCGTCGGTGACCAGCACCGAATAGATCTGATCATCCAGAGGCCTGGCCAACGGGTCCTCACAATTAGAACAGGAGAGACTCTCCGAGGGACTCCACAAGTATGCAGCTACCGGAGCTACTGAAATCACCATCGGTTGCAACCGGACGCTGTCTCCCAGCTGTACAGTGGTTTCATCTCCCAGATCTACCATCAGCGGATCTGGTTCGGTGATGGTAATTAGTGTATCCCAACTACAACCCTCCTCATCAAATACGGCCACCAGGTGTTCTCCGGCAAAAACCGGTGCGGTAGCAGAAAACGGTATGGATGGGCCGTTATTGACACTAAAGGTAAAATTGGACCCACTACCTCCATAGGCTGTATCCACTCCGATATTCGTTTGCGATCCATTACATATGGGATCAACAATGACCGGGAGCATGGCTATAATTTCATCAGGCTCGGTTATATCTATCCTCACAGAATCAGCACAACCTTTTTCATCGGTCAACCTGATAGAGTAAGATCCTGCCGTAAGGTTTGTTGCCAGCAAGGTATTCATAATGCTATCACCCGACCACTCAATAGTCGGAGCAGCTCCCCGATTACCTCCTTCCCATATCAATCCGATCTGTCCATTGCTTTCTCCAAAGCAGCGGATATTCATCGTATTAGTTGTGTCATTGGTTAAAGTCAATAGATCAGGTTCGCTTATTTCGATGGTAAGCGGTACCTGGCAGGCCGTATCGGTCACTTCGGTTACGGTTACATCATAATTTCCGGGAGCCAGGTCTGTAAGCGTGCTTACATCAGAAGAAAATGTGCTGTCCATTGTCGACCAGGCAAAATCAAACAATCCGCCCCTGCCGGAGGCATTGACGGTAATCGATCCGTTTGCCTCACCAAAGCAACTCACATTGGCCGTATCCAGGCTGACACTTACCCGCTCCGGGAAATCCACGACCACTACACTATCATAAATGCCACATCCCGTCCTCTCATCGATCACCACGAAGGGATAATCCCCGCTTTCATTCACAAATATGGCCGGATTCATGGTAATGGAGTCTCCCAGCGAGGGCCAAAGGTATTCATAGGGACCACCTGATATCATGAGATTAAAAATAATACCGCTGTCGGGCTCATTACAGGCAGATAACGGCGTAAATCGCATAGGTCGGATCACATTGACATCCACCACCGGATCTTTGACTGAAAAAGTATCCACCGATGGACACTCTTCACCATCAATGATCTCGGTAACCGTCACGGCATACAATCCGGCTGCCAGATTCATGATGGTATCCACGGCACTTTGTCCGGTAGACCACTCTATCGTATTGCCCTCCAGCTCCCCTTCCACCGCCAATACGGCATCAGAGTCGCCAATACACACCAGATCCATCACCGGTACAATTTCAATGGCGGGACCGGAGCCGAGACCAAAAGTGGTAGAATCGGTACAACCATTGGCATCGGTAATCATCAGTCCGTACAGTCCCGCTGCCTGGTTTCTCAGGGATGAGGCCGTTCCCACTAATGTGGAGGTTGTATCCTCATCCATTATATCATACCGATACCAATTATAATCATAAGGTGTACTGGGAGGGTCTATCTCTGTTCCTCCGGAAATACCAAAGCCCACATCGATCACCCCATCCATCCCATCCGGACAGGTAGGAGGAACGATCCTGGGGGTATAGCGAAAAGTATCAGGCTCGGTAATAGTAAAACTGTCGCTGACAGCACAGCCTGAACCATCACTGATAGAAACACTAAAGGTACCAGGCCCCAGCATGGTAGCTCTGGACATAGTATCTCTGTCTACTGTTTCAGCACTGGGAGGAACATCCCAGTTAAATGTAATCGGATCTACCCGGTTGCGGTCGATATACACATTGATCCCAATGTAGCCATTTTGATCACCGTTGCAGGTCACATTGCTGATAGAATCAACATTGATGGTCATCGTTTTCAAAGATGAAAGGTTGAATGTATCAATAGTAATACAGCCATCATTGTTAACGGTTAGAGAATAGGAACCGGCACCAATGGTTGATAAGGTATCGCGGTTACCCCCGGTTACACTTCTCAATTGCTGACCGGCTTCATCTCTCCATACATAGTTGTAGTTGGCACCCGAGCCTCCCGAGACCTCCACCCAAATCTGACCGTCGTTAAGACCGGTACAGGTTTCGGGTGTTAAGTTGGGACTTAATATTTCCAACACATCTTGTTCCAGTTCCACATCCGTTGTATCCCGGCAGCCATTTCCATCTTCTACTACGATCCGGTAGTCTCCAATAGTGAGATCCTTGATACTGTCAACATTATAGCTGGTATAGCTTGGCGTCACCCAGGTAACCAAATAATCCGGACTCTGAGGAGAAATGCTATCCAACCTGATGATGCCATTGTCATAGTCGGGGCAACCTGGGTCTATAGTACTCAGGAATGGATTAATCGGACTGTTGACAATTTCAATGGTTTTGATATCACTCAATACACCTTCCGTCACTATAACTTCATAAATGTCATCAACAAGATTAGTAATTGTAAGAGTCGAAACCATGCCAACTGGCATATTTCCATTATCTACAACCAACCCAGTAGTTTGAGAAACAATTTCATAGCTATAGTTTCCAGACACTCCATATGCCGTAATTTCCAATTCAACCTCACCAAATTCATTTGGGCAAGCAGTATAAAAGAAGGTTATTTCAGTAGGATCAGTAATCATCAAAGAACCCTCCACAAATATACTTCGAGGTGCTGTACTATTGATATCATCGAACTCAGGATCTAATCCGCCTTCTTCTGTATAGGCAATTTCCAGCCCTGAAGTGCTACCTGGTCTCCCAACAGCCACAAAACAGATCTGAAACAGGGTATCTCCATCCGCCAGAGTGGTACCGGTATCGAAGTCCAGGAATCCGATCACTTTCAGCAGTCCGTTGTCGGCAAAGTCATCGGTGATAGCACCCGACTCCACCTCATCGTGCACATCCATCACGCCAGCATATTCAAAAACTCCGGGATCCCATTTCAAACCAAAACTGGCCAGGATGATGCTGTCAAAATTTTCAAAGGTAATCGGTACGCAAAAGGTCTCACCAGCAGGTACATTGGCGCTTCCGATGGTACCAACAATGGTGTCGGATTGGCCATAGACACCAAGAGACAACATCCACAGGCAGACTGCCGTACATAATTTCATGGGTTGGATCATGCAATAATGCCTTTCTTTTGAGAGCGCGCAAATATATCATTTATCAGCAATGCGTCTCCCGGTTTTTGGAAACATTCAATACAACGATTGGGGTTATCTTATATTGCTCATTTTAAGGTCCTCATTTTGCTCGCTAACGGGTTTAACATCCCTGCCATGTAAGACTCCCTAAAGATCCCTGACGTTGCCTATGAATGGTTATAATTTCATATCTATTGTTTGGCATATTCTAACGATCCGTTAAAACAGCTTATCTGGCTATATTGGTCGTAACAAATCGAAATCCATGCCAACTGATTTCACAATCAGCTCAAAATAAAATAGTAATACATCCTGCCAGGTGATAATACGTTTAAAACGACAGGATTTGGGTGAGTATGAACGCAACGTTCTCTTAACGACTGAGGGTCGTCATCTGGTACATTTTTTATACCTTGCAGCGCAATTTTTTAGAAAAACAGCATGGCAAATACCAAAGCTTGTATTTCGGGTATTCATGGGTATGTTCCGGATTATGTTTTGACCAACCAGGAGTTGGAACAAATGGTTGAGACCTCGGACGAATGGATACAGACCCGCACCGGGATTAAGGAAAGAAGGATTCTGAAGGAGGAAGGGAAGGCGACATCTGACATGGCTGCCGAAGCTGTCAAAGGACTTCTGGAAAAGACCGGAACTTCGGCCGAAGAAATTGAATTGACCATCTGTGCTACAGTCACACCCGATACTCCATTTCCGGATACTGCTAACACCATCAATCACAAGATAGGCGCAGCAAATGCCTGGGGTTTTGACCTCAGTGCAGCCTGTTCAGGCTTTATTTACGGCCTGAGTACCGGTGCCAGGTTTGTAGAATCGGGCAGGTACAAGAAAGTATTGGTGATTGGCGCTGACATGATGTCTTCGATAGTCAATTATGAAGACCGTACTACTTGTGTCATCTTTGGTGACGGAGCCGGTGCCGTACTGATCGAACCCTCAACAAACCAATTGGGTGTGGTGGATGAGATCATGCATGGAGATGGTCAGGGAAGACAGTATCTTACCCTTAAAGCCGGTGGATCACTTCGACCTCCGTCCATGGAAACAGTTCAAAACAACGAACATTACGTGTTTCAGGAAGGCCGACCCGTGTTTAGAGCTGCGGTAAAGGGCATGACCGATACCGTGAGAAGGCTCATGGAAAGAAACAATCTAACCCAGGACGATGTGACCTGGCTGGTTCCCCACCAGGCGAACAAGAGAATCATCGGATCGGTAGCCGATGCCCTGAACTTTCCTATGGAGAAAGTCATGGTCAATATCGACCACTTTGGAAATACCACAGCTGCTACCATTCCACTCTGCCTCTGGGAACTGGAAAAAGAGTTACGTGCCGGAGACAAACTGATCTTAACAGCATTTGGTGGTGGATTTACGTGGGGGGCCAGTTACCTCGAATGGGCATACGACGGAGCCTGATTCGCTTATTTTACCGGCATTTTTACTTAATTTAAAGACATCTAAGTAGACTTTATGGCAACTACATCAGATATAAGAAATGGCCTTTGTATAGAATACAACAACGACATTTACCAGGTCGTTGAATTCCAGCATGTTAAACCCGGTAAGGGCAATGCCTTTGTGCGTACCAAGCTCAAAAGCATCACAACCGGAAAGAATATTGAAAATACTTTCCCTGCCGGACACAAGATTGACGAAGTAAGGGTAGAACGAAGGGTTTTTCAATATCTTTATAAAGATGACATGGGATATCACTTTATGAATAAGGATACTTATGAGCAAGTGATGATTGTTCCGGAAATGATTGAAAATGCCCAATTTCTTAAAGAAGGATCTGATGTAGAGATTCTGTATCATGCCGAGCAGGAGATTCCCCTGTCAGTCGATATGCCTCAGAGTATAATACTCGAAATAACCTATACCGAACCCGGCGTCAAAGGTGACACGGCTACGAATGCAACCAAACCCGCCACGGTTGAAACCAATGCGGAAGTCAGAGTTCCTCTGTTCATCAACCAGGGAGACCTGGTCAAAATAGAGGTCAGTACCGGCAATTACCTTGAACGCATCAAAAAATAGTCCATGGAATTCAAACAGATCACAGACCTGATCAAACTGGTCTCCAAGAGTAACCTCATCGAGTTTAAACTCAAAGAAGGAGACACAGAGATCAGCATTTTGACGGACAAACACGGCAAGTCCAGTGCAAGTCAGTCCAAACCAACGCAAAAGGAAGCTCCGGCGACCGTCCCAACGTATGCCCCACCACCGCCTGCACCAGAGCCGGTAAAACCCGCTCCCCAACCCAGTGAGAAGAAGGCTCCGGCAGCAGAAGAAGATGCCAAATCAGACTACCTGGAAATTCGTTCTCCTATGGTTGGCACTTTCTATCGTTCGGCTTCTCCAGATAAGCCTCCTTATATTAAAGTGGGTGACTCCATTGAAAAAGGAGATGTGGTCTGCATCATAGAAGCCATGAAACTTTTTAACGAAATAGAATCTGAAATCAGTGGTAAGGTTGCCAAGGTATTGGTAGAGGATGCAACTCCTGTAGAATACGATCAGGTACTCTTTCTCATCGAGCCATAAGCGTCGAATTCCAAATCAGAACTTATGTTGAAAAAGATCCTGATAGCCAATCGAGGGGAAATTGCCCTGCGAATTATACGTACCTGTAAGGAAATGGGTATCGAAACCGTCGCAGTTTATTCAACTGCTGACCGGGAAAGTCTTCATGTCCGCTTTGCAGATGAGGCCGTATGCATCGGTCCGCCACCTTCATCGGAATCCTATTTAAGTATTCCAAAGATCATGGCGGCTGTTGAAATTACCAATGCTGACGGGGTGCATCCCGGGTATGGGTTTCTTGCCGAAAATGCTGACTTTGCCGAGGTATGTGCTGAGTATGGTACCAAGTTTATTGGCCCCACTCCCTCCATGATCAGAAATATGGGTGACAAGATCACAGCCAAGGAAACCATGATCAAAGCCAAAGTGCCGGTGGTACCTGGTTCGGATGGATTAATAGACGATATCGACAGTGGAAAGAAAATAGCAGGTAAGATCGGTTATCCGGTCATGCTCAAAGCTACAGCTGGCGGTGGTGGAAAAGGAATGAGGATCGTAGACAGTGAAGACCAGTTTGAAAATCAGTGGGACAGCGCGCGAAAGGAAGCTGCTGCTGCCTTTGGCAATGACGGTATCTACATCGAAAAGTTTATCGAGGAGCCCCGTCATATTGAGATCCAGATCATTGGAGATCAACACGGCAAAGTAGCTCATTTATCAGAAAGAGATTGTTCTATTCAGCGCAGGCATCAGAAATTGGTAGAGGAAGCTCCTTCTCCCTTCATGACCAAATCACTGCGTAAGAAAATGGGAGAAGCTGCCATTAAGGCTGGTAAAGCCATCAACTACGAAGGTGTAGGAACGGTGGAATTTTTGGTAGACAAACACCGAAAGTTCTACTTTATGGAAATGAATACCCGTATCCAGGTAGAACACCCGGTAACGGAGGAAGTCATTGATCACGATCTGATCAAAGAGCAGATCAAGGTGGCCGCCGGATTGCCCATCAAAGGTGATAACTATATTCCTTCCCTGCATGCCATCGAGTGCAGAATCAATGCAGAGGACCCGTTTAATGGATTTATGCCCAGTCCCGGTAAAATAACATCTTTTCACAGTGCCAAAGGTCATGGTGTGAGAGTAGACACCCATGTCTATGCCGGTTATACCGTACCACCCTACTATGACTCCATGATTGCCAAACTCATTTGCAAAGCCCAGACAAGGGAAGAGTGCATCACCAAGATGCAAAGAGCCCTGGATGAGTTCATCATAGAAGGGGTAAAAACAACGATACCCTTTCACAAAAAACTGATGCGGGATGAAAATTTTAGGGCCGGCAATTTTGATACGGGTTTTATGCGTACGTTCAAGTTTGATGACGAGGATGACAAAACCTGATCGTCAGGGGCTTGCATCACCGAGAACTATAACAATCGTTGAAGATCCTTAGTAGGGAAAGTAAAGATCGGTAAGCTAAACCATCTGTTTGTCAAAGATGTTACTGACTTAGCTTTGTAAGCCGGAGATACCGGTTAAAAATATCACGGAGTGCAAACTTTCTGGAAATTATTTAAAAATCTATCCAGGTACAAAGGCAAAGTCGCCGGTAATATCATCTGTAACATACTGGTAGCGGTGTTTACCGTAGTCAGCATACCGGCTATCATCCCCTTCTTTGAAATTTTATTCGAACAACAGGAGTATGTAACCGAGAATGAACCTCTGGAGCCCACTATTTCTTCTATTGCCCAATGGGCTCAGTATCAGTACAGTCAAATCATCATCAACGAGGGTAAGCAGACTGCCTTGTTGTATATCTGTGGTTTCCTCGTCTTAATCTTCTTTTTTAAGAATCTCTTTCGCTATCTGTCATTAGCTTTCCTGGTACCAGTCAGAAATGGCATTGTGAGAGATCTGCGACAAGACCTCTATCAACAGATACTGGCATTGCCTATGGCTTATTACTCCAATGAGCGTAAAGGCGATCTGATAGCAAGGTTTTCCACCGATGTACAGGAAGTAGAACACAGTATTCTCAACGTAATCGAGGTATTGGTAAAGTCTCCTTTGATCATCCTGGGATGTATCGTATTCATGATATATGTCAGTCCCGCACTTACCCTGTTTGTCTTTGCACTCATCCTTTTTACGGCACTGATCATTGGAGGTATTAGTAGAACCCTCAAAAAGAACTCCTCACTGGCACAGAGCAGGCTGGGCAGTATCATCTCTTCAGTTGACGAAACGATTTCTGGTCTGAAGATCATCAAGGGTTTTGGTGCCGAGGAATATTTTAGCCAGCATTTCAATGAACAGAACCATGATTTCAAGAGACTGGTCAACAAGATCCTCTGGAGAAGAGACCTGTCCAGTCCTCTCTCCGAGTTTCTGGGCATACTCACCGTATCTGTCTTGTTGTGGTACGGCTCCAGCCAGGTCTTTCAGAATAATCTGGAGCCCAGCGTATTTTTCGCTTTCATTTTTGCCTTTTTCAGCGTGATCGAACCTGCCAAATCATTTGCCAAAGCTTACTACGACATACAAAAGGGACTGGCAGCAGCAGACCGCATCGAGGATGTCATGTCAGAGCCTAACACTATTGAAGAAGACCCAAACGCCAGTACAATTGGACATTTGACAGACAGTATCCGGTTCGAAAATGTAGATTTTCGCTATGCAGATCACGAACCGCTGGTTTTGCAAGATGTTTCATTTGAAATCCCTGTTGGCAAGGTGGTAGCTCTTGTCGGATCCTCGGGATCGGGAAAGACCACAATCATTGACCTGCTTAATCGTTTCTATGATGTATCGGATGGCCGGATCCTCTATGATGGAAAGGACCTTCGAACCCTTAAGCTAAAAGATTTACGTGCTTTGACCGCTATTGTATCACAGGAACCCGTTGTCTTTAACGACACCATTAGAAACAATATCACATTTGGTCAGAAGGGTATAACCCACCAGGACATTGAAGATGCTGCGCGGGTAGCTCACGCACATGAGTTTATCATGGGCACTGAAAATGGTTATGATACCATTGTGGGAGACCGGGGTGTTAAACTCTCCGGAGGTCAGCGCCAAAGACTGACCCTGGCTCGGGCAGTTTTAAAAAACAGTGATCTGTTGATCCTGGATGAAGCGACCTCAGCCCTGGACAGTGAGTCGGAAAGAATTGTTCAACAGGCTCTGGCTCAGATTATCGAAGGCAGGACTGTAGTCATTGTGGCACACAGGTTATCTACTATTCAGCATGCTGATGTTATATTAGTACTCAAACATGGCAGGATCATTGAAAGAGGTCAACACAGTGATCTCATGCAAAGGAACGGGGAGTACCGAAAATTTGTACAATTGCAAGCATTCTGATGAAGTACAGGCTCACAGTGGCAATCTATTCGATGTGGTTATTGGCATTGCAGGCACAGCCGGTGATGAAGGCCCCACCTGCCCCGGAACCTGGTGACACTCTGTTTTACTTCACAGATGATCTTCCGAAAATGATTGATGTCCGCTCAGATGGTCCCGATCAATTCTGGAACTACGCATTTCTCAAGGCACCCTATATCGAATTTAACCAGGTCGAGGCTGCTGCTTCCGGAAAACAGCACAAGAGCCTTCCGGAATCAGAATTGATGATTGTCAACCCGCAGGGACAGGAAGAGTATTATGCCTATGATGATCAGTGGGGACTCACGTTATTGGGTGGCAACAACCTGACACTAGGCTCTGGTAGTATCAATAACAGATGGTCTCTTGATAATGGGTTGCCGCTAGAAGGGGTCAAACTCAACTATACTGAGGAGATGGATGTATCTTCAACAATGAAGAGCAAAGTCAGTATCAACAGGTTGTCTACTGACATTCAGCAGGCTCTGGGCAAAGAAGTGGACACGGTCATGATTCAAGCCGGGATATCGAGAAATATCGTAGCAGATGCATGGGGGCGACTTCAGATACCGGGTGGCGCCTACGATGTAATCCGTTACCGGGTGACTGACCTGGTGGAGTATGATATCAGTACAAAATCTGCCGGTGCGGGATGGATTGATGTGGAAGTCCCCAATACGGGTGAGTTTGCCACAAGAACCATGGTATCCTTTCACTACATCAGCGACCAATATGCCCAGCCTGTGGCCTCGGTACAAATGAACCCGAATGGGAATCCCGGGGAAGTGCGATATATGGCCGACCCACTTTATGCTTACTCCTACAAGACAGCAACTCCGGGACAATGGTTATATGCCTATCCCAATCCAGCCCTTTCGGTTGTGCGTTTCAAACTCTTTGATGTTCGACCCGGAAAGTATCAAATCCGTTTTTACAACATCCTGGGTAAATTGCTTTTTGAAGAAAGTTACGAGATGGATGGAGAAGAAACCATTGATCTGAATATCGCTCAACTTCAAAGAGGAACTTATCTATATAGCCTCGTTGATAGCAACGGCAACAAATTGATTACCAAAAGACTTGCCGTTCTCAAACCCTGATAGAAACTAACTGTACTCCAGCTGATAATAGATGGCAGCATAATGAGTAACCGCTGCCATTAAGACCAGTACATGCCACACGGTGTGGTACCATTTGATAAAATCCCGGTGATAAAAGTAGGTTCCGATAGAATATAAAATCCCTCCCGTCAGTACAAGGGTAAAAGTCAACCACTCAACCTGATTGGCCACCAGTAAAATGGTAATAATCCCCAACCATCCCATAATGAGGTAATATAAAAGGGATATCCAATCGGGCATTTGAATTTCAAACAATTTGTAGATGGTACCAATGCCCACCAAAATCCACATAACGGCCAGGAAAAAGTTGGCAAAGGAATGATTGGCCAGTCCGAGCAGGTAAGGTGTGTTAGAACCAGCGATAAAAAAATAAATGGCAATATGATCGATGCGACGCAATCGACTCTTGAACCTTCTGTTTCTCGTGTAGTGATACAAGGTTGAGGCTAAAAAGACCCCGAGAAAAGACAGCACATAAATGATCAGTCCGATATTCATCTCCATACCCAAATTATTCCGCCATATGAGTAAAGGACCAGCCAGGATGATAAAGACAATGCCGGCAAAATGCGTCCAGGCATGTGCCTGTTCTTCATCCAGGGTATAACCTACCCTGCGTTTTTTTTTCGTTCCGGCTACTGAATGCGTCATTGCAAAGGGTGAATCATGTCAAACCAGCTAACAATTACATAACGTTCAACCCTATACAAACCATTGCCTGATTGACATGGCTTTAGTATTATCGTAACTGAAATGATTACATCAGAGATAACCCAATTGCACCATACCGGCTTCGAAAAATCCGGCATTCAGATTTTCATTAAACGCGATGACCTTCTGGCTGGGGCCTGTCAGGGTAACAAGTTCCGCAAATTAAAGTACCACGTAAAGCGTGCGGAAGAACTCAGGAAGGTGCGATTGCTTTCCTTCGGTGGGGCTTTCTCCAATCACCTGTATGCACTAGCCTACTATGGTCATGTCAACGGTTGGAAAACCACTGGTATCATACGTGGCGAAATTGACGACAGAAACCCGACGATCAAAGATCTGAAACGGTGGAATATGGAGCTTATTTCAGTCAGTCGTTCCGTATACCGGCTGAGACATAAAACAACATTTCAGGAGAAATGGCAACAGCTATATCCTGATGCCTATATGATACCCGAAGGAGGAAGTCAGGTCACAGGTATGCAGGGAATCCGCGAGCTGCCCCTGGAAATATATGACCAGACCACGCAGGACTTTGCTATCTGGGTCTGTCCTTTTGCTACCGGTGCCACTGCTGCTGGTATAGCCTCCAATCTGAGGGCCGGAAGCAGGCTATGGGCTTGCTCTGTATTAAAAGGTTTGGATCACAAATCCATGCTGCAATCATTTGGCCTGCCACCAATGGTGATGGAAAGCATCACCATGCTGGAGGCTCACCTGGGCGGCTTTGCCCGCAGGAATCCCCATGTCGAGTCTTTTATTATCGACTTCTACCAGCAACACGGCATTATATTGGATCCGGTCTATACCGGCAAGATGATGTTGGCCCTTTTGCAAAAGCTGAGAACGGAAGAATTTTCAAACCCGCAAAACATCCTGGTGATACACACGGGAGGAGTTCAGGGAAATGCGGGCTACAATTTTCGCTTCAATACCAGTTTGCCTACCCGGCATTTTTAGAATCAGGCCGAATTTCCCGGGTTATTTATTCAAATACCACGGGCTGGTCTCGCAGGATCTTTTCAATAACGGGTGCAAAGTATTGGTGCTCCAGCTGCAAAACTTTCTCTCGAATCTCACCTGGTGAATCCTCCGGATCAAGGTGACACGAAGCCTGATAAATAATAGCACCATCGTCAAACTTTTCATTGACATAATGGATAGTTATCCCACTTTCTCTCTCACCCTTGTCCTTCACTGCCTGATGTACGTGCATACCATACATGCCTTTACCTCCGTATTTCGGAAGGAGTGCCGGATGGATATTGACCATCCTATCCTTGTATTTATGCACCAGGTATGATGGTACCAACCAGAGGAAGCCGGCCAGTACGATCAGATCTATACAGCGGTGCTTGAGTTCAAACAAAATCTGATTAGAGTCATAGAAATAAGTCCTGTCTATAATCATAGAAGGGATTTCCCGGTCTTCGGCCATTGTCAGCACACCGGCATTGGCCCTATTAGAAACGATAAGACCTACCTCAATATCGGCTACAGGGTCAAAGTAATCAACGATCCGGGTAGCATTGGAACCGGTTCCCGAAGCAAATATGGCGATCCTCTTCATGCTCATCAGCGTCGAATCGGCAGGTATTTATTGCGATTAGCTGGATCAATGGAAGTCATGATCTGGTATACTTCGTTTTTCTGCGGCCTGGTCGCTACTGCGAAGATATCCGTGACCTCCTGTGCCTTGGCATTGGCAAACATCTGGATAATCATGGAGTTGGGATAGTCCTTGGTGACTGTTTGTAGCTCCTTCAGTGATTCGATGATGACCAGTTTGCCCTGCTCGGCATCCTTGTACATAACATCAATACCCTGGCGATGATATTCATAGAGAGCTTTGCGAAAGGGCCTGGTCCTGGGACTGAGTATATTCTCGATCATAAAATACCGGTTTCTACCATTGGCCTGGCTGCTCCAACCGGATTTATTGTCCGTCAATAAATTGGATGGAAGCGTATTGATGATCTCATTGGCTGCCTCATAGTAGGGATCACCCCCATATAAGGCAAAACTGTCATGATCCAGTCCCAGAATATAGTACATATAGAAAGCAAACACGGATGTAAGGTTATCCGTAAAAATGTTATCGGCAAAGTTCAGTGGTGTATTTTGTTCAAACTGAAATACAAACTCATTGTCCTGATGGTTTAACAGGGTGGTTTCATAACTGGTGCCGTACACTGGTCTGATAGCCTGAATCTTGAGTTCGGCAGCAAAAGCAGTACTGGAGAGTTCCGAGGTAATGGTCAGGTTGATGTTGCCCTTGATCCGTTCGTGCTCTTTATAGGTTTCATTGGTCCATCTGCGGTTGTTGAGAAACTCGGTCAGCCTGGATTCCAGGGTTTTAAAGAGACTGGGATCGGCAGTCTGCAATGTAGGTACATTAACGTCTACCTGCATAAGGAACTCCTGCGCGGTAATCACCATGGAAAGGAGTGTAAAACAAATTGTAACCATGTATTTCATGTGCCTTACTTCTGTGCATTCAATAATTCACTCACTCTTTCAACGATATCCGCTGCTACTTCAGTCTTCGCTTTCAAGGGAAACCTCTCCATTGGTCTGGCAGGGTAAAGAAAAGAAACCTTATTGGTATCATGAGCAAAGCCGGCTCCCTGATCATTAAGCGAATTCAGCACGATCATATCAAAATTCTTTCTCTCCAGTTTCTCTCGGGCAGATTGCTCCTCTTTCTCTGTTTCGAGGGCAAAACCAATCAATACCTGGGTTTTTGTCTTCCTCTCACCCAAAGTCGCAGCAATATCCCGGGTTCTCGTCAGACGAACCATTAGTTCATCGTCTTTCTTTTTGATCTTTTCAGAGCTGACCTGTTGCGGTGTGTAATCTGCAACAGCCGCAGCCAGTATAGCAGCATTACTCCGGGGCCATAGTCGTAGGCACTGTTCTGCCATTTCCTCAGCACTCTTGACGTTGAGTACATTGAGGGAAGGATGCTCTTTGACATTCACGGATGATGGACCCATCACCAGATCTACTTCAGCTCCGGCACTCACCAAGGCTTGTGCAATGGTGATTCCCATTTTTCCGGATGACCTGTTTCCAATATATCTGACCGGGTCAAGGTCCTCATAGGTAGGTCCCGCTGTAACCAGTACCCTGTAGTTCTTCAAGTCCGGACCGGCATTGAAGAACTGCTCCAGTATGTCTACCAATTGCTCGGGCTCAGCCATTCTACCGGGGCCTGACAAACCACTGGCCAGATCTCCATCGCCAACGGGCACAACCTTTACCTGGTCATTTTCAAGCAGTGAAAGGTTACGTTGGGTAGCAGGGTGAGACCACATATCCATGTCCATGGCTGGTGCCACAAAGGTGGTACATCTGGCAGAAAGGTAAGCAGCAGTCACCATATTGTCGCAAAACCCCTGTGCCATTTTGGCTAAGGTATTAGCTGTACAGGGAGCGATCAGGTAGGCATCAGCCCAGAGACCCAGCTCCACATGATTATTCCAGCCTTCTTCGGTTGAAACCTGAGACAAAACCGGGTTACCAGAAAGTGTTGACAGGGTTAGTGGTGAGATAAACCGGGTAGCCTCACTGGTCATCAGAATCCTCACCTGGGCACCCGCTTTTACGAGTAACCGTGTTAGGAAGGCCACCTTATAAGCAGCAATACTTCCACATACACCCAGAAGAATCTTCTTTTCTGCCAACATAGGCCTCAGGAGACTATTCCCTGCCTTCTTCCTCCTCCTGGCCTTGGTTTTGGTCTTTGTATCGGTAATTTATATTGCCCGTCAGATATTCCTCAGTAGCTATCAAAGCAGGATTTGGCAGTCTTTCATAGAACTTGGAGATCTCAATCTGCTCTTTGTTTTCATGCACCTCCTCTATCGTATCTGAAGAAATGGCAAATTCATCAAGCTTTTCAGAAAGCTCCTGTTTAATCTCAACGTTGAGTTGATTGGCCCTTTTTGAGATAATGGCCAGGGTTTCATATATGTTGCCCGTATTTCCTACCAAACCGCCAATATCTCTGGCTTTGGCAAAAGCATTATAACCCTGCACTTGTGACTTGATATCGCTCATCTTGTGTGTGAATTTTTAGTTTAGCCCTGGTTTGGTTTAGCATTTCCCTTGCCTCGGGCATATATTTACTTGAAGGAAATTTCTTCTGAAAATCAGCATACTTACCCATCGCTGTTTCATACCGTTCTGCCTGTCGCTCAAAAAAGCTGTTTTCTGCGAACAGAAAGGATGCCTTTAATATCAAAAACCGGATCTCCTCTGCATCTTCCGTCTCCGGAAAGTCCTTGAGGAGGTTTTCAAAACTGTGAATGGAGGCATTGTATGCCTTCAGATCATAATAGAGCTTCCCCTGTGCAAAAGCTTTTGTTTCCAACTTCTTCCGCATTTCTTCGATCAGCTCATTACTGGTAGCAACTCGATCGCTATTGGGATAGGTGTTAATGAAAAGCTGAAATTGCTCAATAGCTTTGGTGGTATTCTGCTGATCCAATCGAAAGGTTGGTGAGAGAAGATAATTGGAATATGCTATCATATAATCCGCCTCTTCCCGCTTTTCACTCGATGTGTAAGTGTTTGAGAAGTTTTCAAAGTAATGTGCTGAAAGCAAATAACTTCCCTGGTAGTAATGTGTATAAGCATACTTGAACGCCAGGTCTTCAGCCTTAGCTGTACCCCGAAAGCTGTTGAGAATAAGCTCATACAGAGTTTGCGCCTTCAAATAATCTCCGGCATCATAGTACTCCATCGCCTTCTCATATATTTGTTCGGCATTTCCACCAGTTCTGATTTTCTCAAATTCTGAGTTGCATGCCACCAGGCACAGTCCAAGAAGAACTGATATGAACGTACTTTTCCTCATAAGGTCTGCAAAATTACAAAATTGAGTGATACCCGGCACATCATTATGCACTTGGTAAATGGATCACCTTCAGTCCATTAACGAATCCTGTAAAGCCTCTGTGTAAATTGGGTGTATGATTAAAGTTTCTTTAACTCGAAAGACCATTGAACGTCCGGATGGGATTTCCGACCATTAGGAAGCAACTTTCAGTTTGGCCAGCTTTGATTTACCCAGCTTATCCTTGACATACCTGAGGTCCAATTCAAAGGACTTCACTTCTTTGTTGGACGGAAGTTCGTACATCGCATCCGTCATCACTGCTTCACAAATCGAACGTAAGCCCCTGGCTCCAAGCTTATATTCCATGGCCTTCTCCGCGATGTACTCCAGGGCTCCCTTGGTAATCTTAAATTCAATGCCTTCGAGGTGGAATAATTTCCTGTATTGCTTGATTATGGCATTCTTTGGCTCGGTCAGGATCATCTCCAGTGCCTTCTTGTCCAAAGGATTGAGATAGGTCAGTACCGGTAGCCGTCCTAACAATTCAGGAATAAGTCCAAAATGGCGCAGGTCAAGGTGATTGACATACTGCAGCATATTTTCCCGATCTATCTGCTGCTTTTTGGCAGCGTTGTATCCGATAATCTGGGTGTTCAATCGTTTGGCAATCAGTTTTTCAACTCCGTCAAAGGCACCACCACAGATAAAGAGAATATTCTCGGTGTTAATCTTGATCAACTTTTGTTCGGGATGCTTTCTTCCACCCTGAGGCGGTACATTTACATCGGTTCCTTCCAGCATCTTGAGCAGCGCCTGCTGGACACCCTCTCCCGAAACATCGCGGGTAATGGACGGATTGTCATTCTTACGTGCCACCTTGTCAATCTCATCGATGTAGACGATACCCTTTTCCGCCGCCTGAACATTGTAATCACAAACCTGCAGCAACCTGCTCAGGATACTTTCGACATCTTCTCCCACATAGCCTGCCTCTGTAAATACCGTGGCATCTACGATAGCAAATGGGACATTCAGCAAACGGGCAATGGACTTTGCCATCAGGGTTTTTCCGGTCCCGGTTTGACCTACGAAGAGGATATTACTTTTTTCAATCTCCACGTCATCCTTCAAATCCACGCTGATGCGCTTGTAGTGATTATAAACAGCTACCGCCAGATATTTCTTGGCTTCTTCCTGGTCAATCACATACTCATCCAGATACTCCTTAATCTTCACCGGTGTCAGATTAGAAGGCAGTAAGAATTTGCTTTTGTCTTTGTCTTTATTGGCAAAGAGCTCCTCCTTCACTATATCCGTAGCCTGCTCCACACAAACCTCACAGATATGCCCATCTATTCCAGCAATCAATATCAGTGCCTCCGCTTTATCACGGCCACAAAATGAACACCTTACATTCTTTTCATCCATATAAAATCAAGCTGCGGTATGGGATTAAAAATAAGTAAATAAATACCGATCACGGCCTCAGCCACCGGAATTTAGTTATTGGCTGCATCCTTACCGGAGTCACCTCTGGACAACACTTCATCAACCAGACCATATTCCTTGGCTTCAGTAGCAGTCATCCAGTTGTCCCGATCACAATCTTCTTCTATCTTATCGTATGGTTGTCCGGTATGATATACCAGCACCTCATACAGTTCTTTTTTCATGCTCTTGATCAATTGATATGAGATCTCCATATCGGTCACCTGACCTTGCATCCCACCCGATGGCTGATGAATCATAACCCGCGAATGGGTCAATGCAGTCCGTTTTCCCTTAGATCCTGCTGCCAACAATACAGCTCCCATTGATGCAGCCATACCTGTACAAATAGTAGCAACATCTGGTGCAATATATTGCATGGTATCATAAATTCCTAAACCAGCATAAACACCACCACCTGGAGAATTTAAATATATTTGAATGTCCT
>JAUILF010000479.1 GCA_030433135.1 Bacteroidia bacterium
GGCAACTATCACAACCTGCGATCTCTGGTTAACTGCATTAACCGGTTGAGAGATCAATGAGGTTTAGATGGGTTGAGTTGTTGAGGCGTTACCACAATACCACAATACCACAATACCAACCCTATCCTGCCGCTTGCACACTCCTGGTTCCAATTGCCCCATACACAGCAATGATCGCGAAGCACACTAACGGCACCAGGTAGGCGAGCTTGATGCTGCCAGTACTATCCGATACCTGGCCCATAACCATTGGAACCACGGCACCTCCCAGAATAGCCATAATCAAACCGGATCCACCCAGTTTGGTGTCCTGACCCAGACCTTCTGAGCCTAGTCCAAAGATGGTAGGGAACATCAGGGACATGCATCCCGAAATACCCACCAGGGCATATACCCCCACATATCCTGATCCCGCAACTACAATGGCTGTCAAAATAATAGCCAGGATGGAAAGAAGAGTTAATAGTCTGCCCGGTGTAATGTATTTCATAGCTGCAGTGCAGATAAATCGTGACACTGTAAATAGAACCAATGCAGCAATATAGTACGAGGAGGCATGATCCTCATTCAACCCGAGTTCCTGCATGACATAACGAATGGTAAAGGACCAGACACAAATCTGTGCACCTACATAGAAGAATTGAGCGATGACTCCCCAGACATAGTTCTTTCGTGCCAATAAACGTTTGACCGAAGCCACAAGATCAATGTTGGAATCCTCATCGGATGCTTTCGGCATTTTAGTCAGGGCAATGATAACCCACAAAATGGCAAGTGCCATGGCTACGCCCACGTAAGGTCCCATCACGGCACTCATTTCAGCAGTCTGAATACTGTTTAACTGATCTGCGGACATCGATGCCCTCTCTTCAGCACTGGACTGATCGAGATGAGAGAGAATGAAGAACTTGCTGAGAACCACTCCGGTAATGGATCCAATGGGATTGAAGGACTGGGCCAAATTGAGACGCCGGGTAGCCGTTTCCGGTGGTCCCATAGCCAGAATGTAGGGATTTGCAGTGGTCTCCAGGATAGAGAGACCTCCAGCGAGAATGAATAAAGCTGCCAGAAAATGACCGTATACCATGGTCTTGCTGGCCGGGTAAAACAGCAGTGATCCGGCAATAAATAACCCGAGGCCAAGAAGTACACCGGACTTGTAAGTGAATTTCTTGATGAAGATAGCGGCTGGTAAGGCCAGGCAAAAGTATGATCCATAAAAAGCAACCTGGATCCACGACGTCTGAAAGTCGGTCATACTTAATATCCTCTTGAAGGCTGCCAGGAGGGTGTCGGTCATATTGTTGGCAATGCCCCAGGTGAGGAATAGACTGGTGACCAGGATAAAGGGGAGGATCGGTGTTTTCTTCATCAGATAAATTAATCAGTGTGGAATATTATTAGTTAGGTGAGGGATCGATCCAGGTGTACATAGCCACCATCTACGATCATGAACTGCCCGGTTGTATGACCCGACCGGGAAGAAAGGAGAAATACCGCCATGTCGGCAATCTCCTGGCTGGTAGTCATTCGTTTTTCCAGCGGTATTTTGGCTACAATTTCAGCTTCCTTCGCGTCCGGATCATCAAAGGATTGATCCAGCCACTTGCGGTATAGCGGAGTCATCACTTCTGCCGGTAGGATGGCATTTACCCTGATCGAGTGGGGTAGAAGGTCGGCAGCCCATTCTCTGGTGAGTGCCAGCTGAGCTCCCTTGGCAGCCGCATATCCCGAGGTGTTGCCCTGACCGGTAATCGCCACTTTCGAGCTTATATTTACAATGGAGCCTTGGGATTCTTTTAGGTAAGGTAGAGCGTAGTGAACCAGGTCGTAGTAGTGAAACAAGTTTAGGTTGACAGACCGTCGAAACGCTTCCGGTCCGGCTTCCAGGCCTGCCCCATCATTCATGCCGGCATTGTTTACCAGGCCATCAATACTGCCAAAAACTGATATAGTCTCTTCAATCACCTTCTTACAGTTTTCCGTATCCTGCAGATCGCCAATAATAGCAGCAACCTCGTGCCCGGCAGTTTTCAGTTCCTCAACCAACTTGTGTGTTACATCTGCGCTCCGGGTAGCGATCATGACTTTGCCACCTTCGCCGGCAATGGTCCGGGAGATAGCTTCACCAATTCCTTTGGAGCCACCGGTCACTATAAATACCTTGTCCGTAAGATCTAAATTCATGTTCCTGATTTTTGAATAATGATGAGCTGTTGGCATTCAGCTGTTGGGTATATCCTGACGGGACTTGACTCAACTCATGGATGTCTGATAAACCGGTCCGGATAAAACCGCGCTGAATATAGTAATTACTGTGAGCGATCCTGCACTCTGCGGCAGCAAAGGTTGGGGGAAAAGAGTTATATTTAAGTTCGGACTATGCATTCAATGTATTTTCCGGGTTAAAGATCCGGGGTATGGGCGCCCCCAGTGAGGACAAATCCCGTAGTAACCATGGAATCTCAAAACACCTCCGTCCCATTTTTTTTACCACTTTATCTATTCGTCCTTTTTGGGATATGTGCATCCCATAGCTTTGCTGCCGACTACTATTGGGTGGGTGGCAATGGCAATTGGTCTGATATCCAGCATTGGGTGACTACTTCTGGAGGCTCTGTACAGCATACCTCAGTGCCATCTACAGCCGATAATGTGTATTTCGATGAGAACTCCTTCGATGCTGCAGGTCAAATGGTGACTATTGACTTTCCCATCGTTTTTTGTCGTACCATGGATTGGACCGGTACCACTAATTCACCCGGTATTACCATGCCTGAAACCAGTATTCTGAACATAGCCGGTTCTCTGGTATTACTGGAAGATATGCAGTGGGATGTAGAAGGGGATGTGCAATTGGTGGGTACCGAGGCCGGATTTACCATCCATACTGCAGGTCATTCGATCTTGCGCCGATTAGTGTTTGACGCTGGAGCTGAGGGAGAATGGACTCTTACGTCCCCTTTGCAGGTCGATAGTATGATTTATTTCATTGGTGGAAATTGGGTGACGGATGATTTTAATATTGGATGTGAACGACTTTGGCTCCTGCCCGGTACCCAAAGCAATGTCGATTTCGGTCAATCCGTAATTAACATATGGGGATTTACCGAAAATAAAGGCAGGTATCCTGAAAACTCACCCCTATGGGTAAGGACTGATCACCTGAGTTTGGACGCATCAGAGACCACCTTCGAAATTCCAGCTCCCCTGGCTGATATACAGGTGATCGGACGGCAACCGGCAAATTTGGGTCATGTTGAATTTCAAAGCCCGACAGGCATAGCTTATGTTAATGATCTCAGAGTTCAGTATACCGGGCCCAGTGCACCTGTTTCTTTTGAAAGTCTTTCTTTTAATAGCAATGCTCGCATAGGGAGGATTGCTGCTGCCGGTGATTTGACGTTTAGTGCAGGAAAGAGTTATACTTTGCTGAGTAATCAGGAAATCGACATCCTTACGCTGGATGCGATCGGCACCTGTGCAGAACCCATTTCCATCTATACTGAAACAAGTGGACAGCAGACCACTTTTTTGACAGCTGAGGAACAGGAGTTGACCTATGCCAATATTCGCGGAATAGCCATCCAGGGTTCAACGTACCGGGCACTGGAAAGCGTGGATCTGGGGAACAACGATGGGTGGGATTTTGAGGAGCGAACACCGGGTGCATTGTACTGGATTGGTGGCAATGGCGTTTGGTCTGATCCTGCTCACTGGTCGAGTTCCAGTGGTGGCCCTCCATCCGGTTGCATACCATCGGCTGCCGATGATGTATTCTTCGATCAAAATTCATTCTCGGGTAATAACAATTTTGTGATGATTGACATTGACGATGCACTTTGTCGATCTATGACCTGGACGGCTAA
>JAUILF010000480.1 GCA_030433135.1 Bacteroidia bacterium
TTTATGTCAGCTACACCTAGATTATTTGATAATAATAAAGATAATGATATTAAAGATATTATGGGAAATATAGAATATAAATATGATTTTGGAGAAGCTATTAAAAATAAACATATTTGTGATTATGATATATTTGTTCCTGAAATTATAAAAAAAGAAAAAATAATGAAAAAAGTATATAATTATTTAAAAATTAAAAATACAAATAATATTGATGATGATATTAAAGCTAATTTTTTAATTAGATGTATGGAAGAAAATGGACATTCTAAATGTATTTGTTATTCTAGTTCTGTAGAAGATGCTAATAAATTAATGAAATCTTTTAAAAAATTACAAGAATATCATTGTTTAGAATTATATATGGATATTATTGTTTCTAAAACTTCTAAATGCTTAACACCTTGACTTTTAAAAATGTTTAAACATGCCCTAATTATATAATTCCATAAAGCTCACCGCCTTTACTAAATAGCTTATCTACTTTTTGTTTCGTTTTATCATCTACTTCTAATACAGGCGCATGATGAGGCTTTATTCTTGCATCAATGATTAGAGGGCCTTTGCAACCCCAATGTTTATATTCCGTAAAACTATCATAACCGTATATATCGTGAGAAGGATTGGAACGAGTAAAGGTTACCCAAACAAAGTTGTTAAGTGTCGCAGCCGTAAAAGTACTATCATCAACTAATAGCATCATAGGGAAGCCCTCCCAATCATTATGTTTAGTTGCTTGTATAAATGCCTCAATCTCCTTTACTGCCGTTTGTTGGTCTTGATACTTTGGAGCTTGGATAGCAATAACACCAGGTTGAACGATTTTAGGATGACTAAAACCTGTGCTTAATTTTAATCCTGCTGGTAATTATGCCGGCACCCTTCCAATAAATCACTACATTCGGGGTGCTTCATAAAATATCATAAGAGATGAAACATTTGTTGCTGCTAGGTATGTGCCTGTCATTTTTTTCCCTTTGGTCGCAGGATAAGGTCATATCCCTGTATCCCGAAGGAATTCCGTGTGAGAATGACTTACAGATGGAAGTAAGGGAAGTAAGGAATACAGGTCGGAGAATTATGAAAGTCCACAATCCTGAGCTGGCTGTTTATCTTCCCGCTCCCGGTAAAGCAAATGGTTCCAGCGTGGTAATCTGTCCCGGGGGAGGTTATACTGTGCTCGCCTGGGACTGGGAGGGAACATGGATGGCAGAATGGTTTGCAGATATGGGAGTAACGGCATTTGTGCTCAAGTATCGACTGCCTCACTGGGAAAGTGAATCCTGTCATGACAAGGTTGCACTGATGGATGCCCAGAGAGCTCTGCGCACTGTTCGCATGAAAGCTTCTGAATATAGCCTTGATAAGGATAGGGTAGGTGTGATGGGATTCTCAGCGGGAGGACATCTGGCCTCTTCGATTTCCACCCACTTTGATGATGGTAACCGGGAAAGCAACCTGCCTGTGGAGCATTTTTCTTGCAGGCCGGATTTTTCTATTCTGATGTATCCGGTGATTTCGATGGATACGTCTTTCACACATATGGGGTCACGTAGAAATCTCATCGGTGAAAATCCTTCGGAAGAGATGGTCGGATATTACAGCAATGAAAAGCAAATTTCGGCTGAAACTCCACCGACTATTCTTATTCATGCCAGTGATGACAGGGCCGTACCGGTAGAGAACAGCATCGCCTATTATGAATCGCTATTGAAGTTTGATGTACCGGCTTCTTTGCTGGTATACGAAAGTGGAGGACATGGTTTTTCCTTCGCTAAAGGCAAGGGGGCTGTCGCCGGGTGGCCGGACGCATGCAAGTCATGGCTGGAGGACCAGGGTATCCTAACCAAAAAATTAAAAGCCCTGATTATTGAAGGCCAGAACAACCATAAAAACTGGATGGAGACAACCCCGATACTAAGTCGGCAATTGGAAGAAACCGGCCTTTTTCTGGTGGATGTAGTCCGCACTCCGGCAGAGGGTGAATCTATGGCTTCTTTTGCCCCTGATTTCAATCTATATGATGTGGTGGTATCCAATTACAATGGCGATCCCTGGCCTGAATCGACTAAGTTGTCCTTTGAAAGGTATGTAGAAAGTGGAGGTGGATTTGTATCGGTTCATGCAGCCGATAATGCTTTTCCGGAATGGAAGGCATACAATGAAATGATCGGCATCGGAGGTTGGTATGGAAGAACTGAGAAAGACGGCCCATATGTATACATCAATGATGAAGGAGAAGTCGTAAGGGATGACAGTCCCGGTAAAGGTGGGCATCACGGATCACAACATAGTTTTATCATTGAAACCAGAGATGAGACACATCCGATTATGGCAGGGTTGCCTGACCAGTGGCTCCATACCAGGGACGAACTCTATGATCAACTCAGGGGACCAGCGGTCAATCTACATGTATTGGCAAGTGCTTACAGCGATCCGGACACCGGTGGTACAGGCAGGAGTGAACCCATGCTGATGGCCATCCATTATGGTTTGGGAAGGTCATTTCATACTACGCTGGGCCACCTCAATGAATCCATGCATTGTATGGGGTTCAAGACTACTTTCCAGCGGGGGTGTGAATGGGCAGCCACAGGTATGGTCACTCAACCCGTTCCAGATAGCTTTCCTGGAACTGATGAAGTATCCATGGAGGATCACTAAATGGAAAAATTAAGAGTTAAAACAACACCCTGATCACCTTTACCGCAGGATTTGTTCTCTGTAACCTCTGATTAGAGGAACTCAGTGATTGGTCACCTTCCAGATCCCTGTGGATCCTTTCTGGTTCACTGAAAGTTATAGCCAGGTGATCATCGAAATGACCATCCTGCCAACTGAGTGTGCTTCCTCCGTAATCCCATCCAAACCCCGTCATAAGGAAATCCCCTTCGTTGGCAGTGACCACATCCTTCAGGGTACTGCCTACTTTTATCCCCTCAATAGTCTGCCAGGGAGCATTACTGCGGGCGATTCTGACTTCGCGCAAATGAGTAAAATCCTCTTCCAGCCACAACAGAATAAGCTCATCTGCTGAGGATGGATAAAGATAGGTGGCCTGGACTGATTCTCCCTCACCCAGTACATAATCACCCCGGATTACATTTTCACCTCCCACCCGATCAATTATTTCCTGCTCAGTGTCAGCAGCATAAATGGGACCTACACGCTGACCCGGGATGATCAGATGATCTTGTCCATCTTCCTCTTCCATGATGTCGAGTGCCCCTGAAAAAACCCAGCCATCGTAGCGACCATGAACCACCCTGAACCACGGTGCGGTAATACTCTGACCCCGAAGGTTTACCGTAGTCTCATCCTGAGAATGCTCACCCCAATATTTTACTACTACTTTCTCAGGCAGCAGAGTGATGGTTTCGGAATTTAATCCGGGTTGAGAACGCATACGGAGTCTGTCAACGGAAACCTCATAGTAAATGGTATCGTCTTTTTGCTCTACCGGTGCTGGCGGTTTCAGCTCTTTCTGTTCGTTATTGCTACAAGAGATCATTAACGAGATGAAGAGAAACAGTGCATAGTAAGGCAGACTGGTAAGTGTTTTATAAGAGACCTGACAATCAGTTCCTGAACAAACGGGCATCAATAACTAGCTTTTTTCGATAAGAATGGTCGAAGATATGGAACGACCTACATTTGTATGAGATTGTCTCACCGGGAGTGAAATTAAGATTGCCTAATTTTTGGTCATTGAACCAGCATTGAATTGTTGTTGAAGTTTGATCTTTTAATAATTTTGCATCCAAATAACTTTAGAAGTCTATGATCTACCAGATGAAAGGTATCACTGAGGAAGAATATGGAACACTCAAGGATTCCATCTCCCTGATTACAGTACTGATTGCG
>JAUILF010000481.1 GCA_030433135.1 Bacteroidia bacterium
TACTTCTCAGGCTACATAGTGCTGACTATGCTCCTTCTAAGTGCCTTGACCTGACTAAAAGTATTCCCGAATGCATTCCAAATCTATATTCTGTCAAAGTACTGGGCGAGACGAGGAAAGATACCGAGTTTAGTATCTGACTGATTTATCAGCCTCTGGCTGATTTATCTCCCTCTGGGAGAGGATCAACGAAGTCAGGCGCAAGGAGAACGGCTGGGAAATAAAAAACCGATCAAGATTAATGATTTTGTCAGCGCGAGATGGGTTTTTCAACACCTTCCTAAGGCTCTAAGCTATTTCCGGTGTATTCAGTTCGGCCAGCGAACTGCTGATCTCTTCATCTGTCAATTCATGCCGGACAAGTTTGCCTTCAAAGTAGTCCTGGTAGGCCTTCATGTCAAAATTGCCATGGCCACACAGATTGAACAAGATGGTCTTTTTTGAACCCTCCCGTTTGCATTGATCGACATGTTTGACTACCGATGCTATGGCATGAGTTGCTTCAGGAGCAGGGATAATACCTTCTGTTTTGGCAAACAATACCCCCGCATCAAAGGCAGCCAGTTGATCATGTGCTTCGGCTTCAATTAGTTTGTCCTTTAGCAATTGACTTACGACTACTCCGGCTCCATGGTACCTTAATCCACCGGCATGAATAGGTGCAGGAACAAAATTATGACCCAGGGTGTACATGGGGAGTAGGGGTGTCATACCTACAGTATCCCCAAAATCATATCTGAATACCCCACGAGTGAGCTTGGGACATGAGGCTGGCTCACTGGCTATACAACGTACGTTTTTTCCATTTTCCAGCTTGTGTCTCAGAAAAGGAAAGGACAGTCCCGCAAAATTAGAACCGCCACCAAATGGGGCTATCACCAGGTCGGGAAAGTCTCCGGCTTTCTCCATTTGCTTTATCGCTTCCTGCCCGACAATGGTCTGGTGTAGCAGAACATGATTTAAAACACTTCCCAGGCTGTATTTGGTGCTTTCATCTTTCACTGCCATTTCTATGGCTTCACTAATAGCTATGCCCAGGGATCCCGGACTACCCGGATCTGCATCGAGGATTTTTTTCCCGGCCTCAGTGCGATCAGAGGGAGAGGGATATACCTGTGCTCCCCAGGTATTCATCATGATTTTTCTATAGGGTTTTTGATTGTAACTGAGTTTGACCATATAGACTTCACATTCAATATCAAACAGACTACACGCAAAACTCAAAGCACTTCCCCATTGTCCGGCTCCCGTTTCAGTGGTGATTTTTCTTACCCCTTCCTGCTTGTTGTAGTAGACCTGGGCAACAGCGGTATTTGGCTTATGGGATCCCGAAGGGGAAACTCCCTCGTACTTGTAGTAGATCTTCGCCGGCGAATCCAATGCTTTCTCAAGTCCTTTTGCCCGAAAAAGGGGAGTGGGTCTCCACACGGTATAAATATCTCTTACTTCGTCGGGTATAGAAATCCATTTTTCGGCACTTACCTCCTGCTCGATTAGTTTCATTGGAAACAACGGTGCCAATGCCTCTGGCCCGATGGGTTCTTTGGTTCCAGGATGCAATGGGGGCAAGGGTTTGCTGGGCATATCTGCCATGACATTGTACCAGTATTCAGGAATTTCATTTTCGGAGAGAAATATTTTTCGCGACATATGATTAGGATTTACAGATTTTGCCTCTAACCATGCATTAGACTTTAGCGGCCTGCATTGCCTAAGTGGTGGACACAGCAGGCGAGTCAAGGTTTTGGCAAACACGGGCACAAGCACTTTTTGACCCTGAGGACTCGGGGCCATAGAGTTAACTATGTGTGTGACTCAAAAAAGCACTGTAGTACCTTACACCCTGCGACTCATCTTTATTGCCCGTCTGGCCAATCCAGCGCGGACAGATACCTTTGACTCTCATGACAAAACCCTAATGCACGATCCGGGTTTAGCAGTAAAAGATATAGCATCATAATAACGATTCAAAATATCGTAGCTGAAATGAATGAAGTCTTGGCTTTTTCGGGGCAAGAAACTGCCACTTTTCAAGAGGAAGCAATTCCAAATAGTTCGATACCAGAATTCAGTTCTGTAAAATGATACACTATCTGTTGCGACGGCTACCGCTGTGTGAACGTCTTTTTCCGCGATTTCTTGATGACTTTTTCCTGCCTTGACCACGTCTTCCCTTATGTCTCGATTTGCTTCTGCCTCCTGATAAACTCCATTCCGGTCCCTTTCCCAGGTCAGCAGGTAAGGGTATCTTCATGACTTCCCGTTCGATCAGTTTTTCGATACGGCTAAATTTGTACATGTCATCTTCATTCACCAGGGTCAAGGCTACACCGGTGGTATCTGCACGTGCAGTACGACCGACACGATGCACATAATCCTCGGCATCATTGGGCACATCGTAATTGATCACCAGGTTAATATTCTTGATATCTATTCCTCTACTCAAAACGTCAGTAGCAACCAATACTCTGGTTTGCTTAGCTTTGAATTTTCCCAAAACTTCTTCTCTTTGATCCTGTTCCAGGTCTGATGATATACCTGCTACCTGACAACCACTACGATGCAAGGCCTGGACAATTTCAGATACCTTCTTCTTTGTGGAGGAGAAGATGAGAATACTTTTATACTCGTCTTTGCCTTTGATCAGTTCTATGATCAACGGTGATTTCTGATTGTCATAGGTCAGATATGCTGCCTGTAGTACACCTTCTGCAGGTTTAGATAAAGAAAGAGATATTTCGATGGGATTGTGCAGAATCTTTTTGGCAAGTTGCCCAATTTTAGGAGGCATAGTTGCGCTGAACATGAGATTCTGTCTCTTTTTCGGAAGGTAGGATATGATCTTTTGAATATCTTCATAAAACCCCATGTCAAGCATGCGGTCTGCTTCATCCAAAATCAGATGCTGAACCTGACTGAATTTGACATAGCCAAGGTTTAGATGGGAAATTAGTTTACCTGGTGTTGCTACAATGATATCAGTACCTCTTGTCAGCGCTGTCTTCTGCTGATCAAATTCAGGTCCGTCACCTCCCCCATAGATCGCCAGCGACTCAACCGAGACAAAGTATCCCAGACCCTGTATCTGTTGATCGATCTGGATGGCAAGTTCCCGGGTGGGAACAATAATGAGTGCCTTGATCTGGTGGTCATTCCGTTTATGCAATAAGTTTAAAATGGGTAATAGAAATGCTGCAGTTTTTCCTGTACCGGTTTGCGCACAAGCAAGCAAATCTTTTCCATTAAGTATTTCGGGTATGGCTTGTTCCTGAATAGGCGTCGCTTCCTCAAAACCCATGTAAGATATGGCCTCTAACAATTCCTCATTTAAATCTAACTCACTAAATTTCATATGGGTGTTATCCAATTATTATGTATTGCCACAAAGATACCGATTTAATCATAGGGCCAGTTTTTTGATAGAATGTAAGTTGATAGGGTGCTTCGAAGGTGATCAGAAATGCCCTTTGATTTGTCATCTGATTTTGATTCAGAGGTGAGGTCAGGTGAGGGTAACCTGACCACGGGGTGTATCCATGTATAAGACCAATCCAGGTTCAGTGCCATACCGTAGGTTAATGGCCACATTCATTTTTTTAAATATCTCTTGTACTCCCTCTGGATCTGGATGGTAAGCCTCAAAGTCTGTTATCCCGATGACGGCATCAAGTTGAAGTGAAGGGTGCTGACTTTTTTTCCAGTCAATGAGAAAGGGTAGTACTTTATTTTGAGGGTGAGTGTCCGGATCTGTCAATTCCCAGCAGAGCCTGTCTCCATTGCTGGTGACCCTGCTTCCCGACAGAACCCGACCAGGATCATATCCCACCTTTAGCAGATTACGTACTTCCACCGACATGC
>JAUILF010000066.1 GCA_030433135.1 Bacteroidia bacterium
CAAAACTGGTAGATGATGGAGATAGCTATATACTTAACGGTGCGAAAATGTGGATTACAAACTCACCTCTGGCAGACATTTCTGTAGTCTGGGCCAGGGACGAATCCGGTGATGTGCTGGGCCTAATCCTGGAAAAAGATCAACCGGGTTTCAGTGCACCCGAAATCCATGGAAAATGGTCCTTACGTGCATCCATAACGGGAGAATTGATTTTTGAAGATGTCCGGGTGTCAAAATCTCAGGTCCTCCCGGGAGTGAAAGGCCTCAAGGGCCCGTTATCATGTCTTTCAAAAGCCAGATATGGCATAGCATGGGGAGCAATAGGTGCTGCCATGGATTGCTATCACACTGCGTTAAACTATAGTCTGGAAAGGTCTCAATTTGGTAAGCCCATTGCTGGTTTTCAACTTATGCAGAAAAAACTTGCCGAAATGATCACCGAAATCACGAAGGCCCAACTGCTTGCCTGGCGACTGGGTGTCCTGGCCAATTCAGGAAAAGCTACCGCCGCGCAGATTTCGATGGCCAAAAGAAACAATGTCCATATGGCACTGCAAATTGCGCGGGACGCACGACAAATGTTGGGTGGCATGGGAATCACTAATGAATATCCGATCATGCGTCATATGATGAACCTCGAAACGGTGATTACCTATGAGGGAACTCATGATATTCACTTGTTGATAACTGGTTATGACATAACGGGAATTAATGCATTCTCATGATTTATCCCGGACTATGCCGGACTACGCAATAGAACTTTCATTAGGTAATCCGGGTTTAACATACTCACTGTCAGAGCACCGCTGGATACAATCCGCTGAATAGCTCATGGGTACCTCTATTTACTCCTGAAAGAGGAAAATTTTGATTAAAAGCGAGCAAGACGAAGCTGGAGGAAGGAGGATAGCCAAAGCTATCTGACTGACCTGTCTCCCTCTGGGAGACGATCAATGAAGTATTGTGAAGCTTTTCATCAAACCAATCCGCTGCCAGGCGGATTATTTTACCTTGAGGGGGTTAATAGAGGTGCCCTTATATTGAAAGTTAGCGATCGGGCTCTCGTCGTATTAATGTGTTGTTCTATCTTTTTTACACCAAGCGTAGTCGATCAAACGTTATTTTCTATAGCCCGGACTTGAGGGAGTGAATGAAATTTATAATTTTTGTACCGTATCCGATGTTGATTGTGAGGGTTTTCATATTATTTTTTGCCAATCTTATGATTACTGGTTGGGCTTGGTCCCAATCAAGGATATCTTCTAATGCCGAATACAATAATATCCATCTGACCAACCCTTCTTTTGAGGATATTGCGAGAGCAAGCGTCCCACCACGTGGTTGGATAGATTGTGGATTTCCTACTGAGTCTGCTCCCGATGTCCAGCCCTCCGGAGCCTGGGAAGTATATCGCCCTGCTCATCATGGACGCACTTATCTCGGGATGGTCACGCGTGAAAATGACACCTGGGAGTCCGTTGGTCAAAGATTGGTAAGACCTTTATTGAAGGGCCAATGCTATAATTTTTCCATCTATCTGTGTTCGTCAAGTGAGTATTGGAGTGCAGTAGTGCCCGATTCGATGAAGAGATCCGAGCTGACAAACGACGTTCGACTACCGGAAAAGAATTTCAACCAGGCTATCAAATTGAGAATTTGGGGTGGAGATGGATATTGTGACAAAAAGGAACTACTGGCTGAGAGCTCTACAGTGAGCAATACCTTTTGGCAAAAATACTCGTGGAAAATCCATCCTAACGAAATGGATATTACTCACATCGTATTTGAGGCCTATTTTAAGACACCAACGCTCTTTCCTTATAATGGAAACATCTTGCTGGATCACGCTTCTCCATTTGTGTTGGTATCCTGCGATGAAGAAGAACCACTCATTCTTCCGCCCTCGGTTAGTTTCATGCAACCCATAGAAAAAATCAATGCCCGAACCAACCAGGTCAGGGTTAAGGCACAGGTTCGCAATGTGAATAGCAAGAGTCAGATCCGGTTTGAAGTCAACGAAAGGGTTATGGATGTCTTTGACTACAACTATGATTCCCAGATATTCTCAACCCTGCTGTATCTGAAAGAAGGTAAAAACAATCTCAAAATCTTTGTCGAAAACGAAGTGGGTGAGGCACAGGACGAAACCAGTGTATATATCATTGAAAAGGGTAGTACTCCAGAGCCGTCAGAAGATGTGGTAGCCGAAGCAGAAGAGCCTGAAGCACCCGCTCCGGAACCGACCTATACGATTATGCCCAAACTGGGTGATAAGAACCTAAAGGCCGGTGAAATCATTCGGGTAGATCGCCTATATTTCGAGGCAGATAGCGCCAACCTCGGGCACGATGGTGCTTCTGATCAGGTATTAAATGAAATCTACTCCTTCCTCGAAAAAAATCCCGATGTAAAAATAGAGGTGGGTGGTCACACCAGTGGAGGCAGTAGAAACCACCCCATCAATGCAAGATTCAGCGACGAATTGTCCCGGGCAAGAGCCAAGACGGTGGCTACGTACCTTGTGGAAAAGGGTATTGATTCAGATCGCATCCAGTTCAAGGGCTATGGTCCCCGAAAGCCCATTGCCACTAATGAGACCTATGAAGGGAGGAAGAAAAACCAGCGAGTAGAAATCAAAATCCTCACAACAAACGGTTAGGAAATAATATCTAGAGATGATTTGAGCATCCTTTCAAATCTGCTGCACCATTTCGATAGACCATCCCAGGCTAGTAAGGTCATTCCAGAATCCCGGATATGATTTACCTACCACCTCAGGGTCTTCAATCCTGACAGGAAAAAGCATACTAAGGGGTGCAAAGGCCATGGCCATTCTGTGGTCATGATAAGTAGCGAAGAGAGGTGGTTCAGACTGCCAGGCTTTCCCTTCGACGGTATAGTATTCTTTACCAGACACCGAACTGAATCGATCAGGCATTTTAGAAAAGAATACACCCACTTTCATCAACTCATCCCGCAATGCCGTGATGCGATCGGTTTCCTTAATACTTAAGGTCTCCAGTCCTGTAAATAGTCCGCTGATACCCAATCCTCCACACACCACAGCCATCGTCTGAGCAATATCCGGGCATAGAATGAAATCATGCTCAAGCAAAGACTCCGGTTTTCCCTTGCGGGTGATGGTCAGTCCTTCACGATCCCAGCTTGTCTCCAGACCAAGCCGGGCGAAAAGTTTATGTGTAACAGAATCACCCTGCATACTGTCCTGAAACAATCCACCCAATCGCAGTGACACATCACTCGCAAATGATGCATTGGCATAGTGATAAGAAGCTGCAGACCAGTCAGATTCCACACGGTAGGGCTTTGGATGATAGGATTGCGGCCCAACGGTAATGACCTGGTCCTTAAATTGGTATTCTATGCCGAAATACTCCATCATAGTTAGAGTCATCTGCAAGTAAGAGGCAGAAACCAACTTTCCTGTCAACGTCAGCTCAATGCCCTTTGGTAGAGCAGGTGCTATCATGAGCAGTGCAGAAATAAACTGACTACTGATATTGGCCGGCACTGACAGACGAAATTTTTTACCAAGATCTCCGGGGGATTGTAGTAAGAGTGGAGGGTAACCATGCTGCTCCAGGTACTTTATTCGTGCTCCGAGGGCATTGAGCGCATCCACCAGAGGTCCAATTGGACGTTTCTTCATTCGCTCAGATCCCGTGAGTATTTGCTCGCCGTCTCTTATGGCATAGTATGCGGTAAGAAAACGAAATGTAGTACCTGCAGGACCTACGTCAAGCTCGCCTTCATCAGCTTTTATCAATTGCTCCATAGCCACCGTATCATCAGATGTTGACAGGTGATCAATCGCGAAATCCTGACCACTAAGGGCCCTGATCATCAGAGCCCTGTTACTTATGCTTTTAGAACCATCAAGTGTAATATCACCGGATAGTGTATCATCTTTTTTTGAAACCTGAAAGACCATATAAATGTATTCGTTGTGAAACCACGGACCAATTACTCTTCTTCCCCAAACTGGCGAAACCTCGATTTATCGTATGCATGAATAATCTCCTTTACCAGACGGTGTCTGACCACATCATCCTTATCCAGGACAACAGTGCCAATTCCATCCAGACCACCCAGGATACGGATCGAATGTCGTAACCCTGACCGCTGACTTCGTGGCAAATCAATCTGAGACAGGTCACCGTTGACTATACATTTTGCCGAAGGTCCCAGACGAGTCAAAAACATCTTTAATTGTGTCTCTGTAGAATTCTGGGCTTCGTCAAGGATAATAAAAGCATGATCGAGGGTCCTTCCCCGCATGAATGCCAACGGCGCGACCTCAATGACCCTGTTTGTCATGAACTGATTGAGTTTCTCAGCAGGTATCATATCGTCCAGGGCATCATATAATGGTCGGAGGTATGGATCTACTTTTTCCTTAAGATCCCCAGGCAGAAAGCCCAGACTTTCACCTGCTTCCACAGCTGGCCGGGTCAAAATAATTTTCTTGACCAGACGGTTTTTCAATGCCCTGACAGCCAGGGCAACAGCCGTATAAGTCTTACCCGTACCTGCCGGACCAATGGCAAAAACGACATCGTTCTTCTCAACTGACTCTACCAGACGTTTCTGATTGTAGGTTCTGGCACGAATAGGCTTGCCGGTTCTGCCATGAACAATAACAGCCCCCTCGCTAAAGAAACTGTGAGTAGACAAACGCTGATTGTTCAGGAGATCAGTAACCGTCTGGGTAGTCAGCTCTTTTTGTTCTTTCAGTAGCCGAATCATCAATTCAAATTTGGCCTTGGCTTTCTGAGCATCCTTCTTATGCCCCACTATCTTCAACTGGCTACCCCTTGACGTAAATTGTAAGGATGGGAATGCGTCCTTGAGAAGGCCCAGATGTACATGATTACGGCCATACAGTTCAGCAGGATCCACACCCTCAACCGTAAGGACAATTTCACTCAATATTTTTTGATTTTTCTGTTTGCCGATAATAGAGAATTGGTTTTCTACCTTTGTGGTGGTGCGAAAATACAGGTAATAGGTGAAAGTGAATATATAAGTATTAAAAAAGGCCTGTAAACGATCACCGGATCCTTACACAAAGAAACATGGCTCAAAAGAAAATCAATGTTCAGGATTACCAAATCAATGTCGGTGATTCCCTGAGTGAACTTGCTTCCATCTGCGGTCGGTTAGAACCCACCAGGATATTTGTCCTGGTAGATGAGATGACGGAAAAGTTTTGCCTGCCACATCTGCAGGACAAGGTCGATATATCCTTTGATTCGATTATTACCATACCATCTGGTGAAAAGAACAAGACACTTCCCACCTGTGAAAAAATTTGGAGGAGACTCTTTAACCTGAATGCCGATCGCAAATCTCTTTTGATTAATCTGGGAGGTGGTGTGATAGGAGATATGGGGGGCTTTTGTGCCAGTACATATATGAGGGGAATACCTTTTGTACAGGTCCCTACAACCCTTCTATCCCAGGTAGACGCCTCCATTGGAGGCAAGTTGGGGATCGACTATTATGAGCTCAAGAATTCGATTGGTCTGTTCTGTAATCCGGTATCAGTTCTGATCGATCCGACATTTCTCGAAACCTTATCCCCCCGGGAAGTCCGCAGTGGATATGCGGAGATCATAAAACACGGGCTGATTTATGATAGAAAACTCTGGGAAATCTGCACACAGATAACTGACTTAAAGTCGGCTGACTGGAAGGAATTGATTGTGCAGTCTCTGCTGGTAAAAAAGGAGATAGTAGATCATGATCCTCGTGAAAAAGGTTTGAGAAAGATTTTAAATTTTGGTCATACAATAGGACATGCTGTCGAAAGCGTTATGATGGAGGATGATCGGCCCTTGTTGCATGGGGAAGCTATTGCAGTGGGTATGCTGGCAGAAGGCTATCTGTCAAGCATAAAGAACAGTTTCAGTGTGGAGGAATTACAGTTGCTTACAGAATACATCCTGGAAATTTATGGTCGCAAGGAGATCGGAACTGAGTTGTACAATAACATGTTCAACAAGATGCTTCATGACAAGAAAAATGAGAATCAGGAGATCAACTTTAGTTTGTTGAAAAAAATTGGAAAGGCTGAGATTAATCAAACCGCCGACAAAGAACAGATTAGGGAAAGCCTCAGCTTCTATTCCAATCTCTGACAAATCATAATACATTAGCGTACATTTGCATATAAAGTATGTCAGAAGATAAGTCTGTTCACTGGAAAAAGGTCTTTGTAAAGTGGGCCTGGAGGCTGGCAATTGCCGGTGTACTGGGAGTAATCTTGATGTTTGTGTTACTCTCATTTCAGGATCTGCCTACTTTCGAACAACTCGAAAACCCAAGAGAGAATGTAGCCTCTGAAGTATACGCGAGTGATATGTCTGTTCTGGGGAGATACTACATTGAAAACCGGGTACCCATCGAGTTCGAAAATATTTCACCTTATTTGGTTGAGGCTCTTCTGGCTACCGAGGATCAAAGATTTTACGGTCATTCCGGTATTGACTTCTATGCTTTGGGAAGAGTAGGTGTGAAATCGGTCATCCTTCAACAAGGGTCCTCTGGTGGTGGAAGTACGATTACACAACAGTTAGCCAAACTGCTTTTTGACCGCCCCAATCTCAGTGGAAATAAACTGAAAAGAACTTTTACCCTGGCCATGACCAAGTTTAAGGAATGGATCACAGCGGTTAAGCTGGAAAGGAGTTACACCAAGGAGGAGATCATTGCCATGTACCTGAATCACTTTGATTTCCTCTATAATTCACACGGCATACAGGCTGCCTCCGAAACTTATTTTGGTAAAAACCAGGAACACCTTCAACTGGAAGAGGCTGCTATGCTGGTAGGCATGCTGCAAAATCCTGCCCTGTTTAATCCTATGCGCAGGCCAGAGATGGTAGCTCAGCGCCGAATGATTGTCCTAAAACAGATGGAAAACAAAGGCTACATTTCAAAAGAGGTATATGATTCTCTGAAAGTGTTACCGGTTGATATGTCCAATTTCAAAAAGTCTTCTCACAACACCGGCATTGCCAACTATTTCAGGATGGAAATGCGTAAAGAGTTGAAAGACATTTTGGCACAACCCGAAAATCTCAAACCCGATGGTACACCATACCGCATAGATCAGGATGGACTTCGTATCTATACCACGATCGATGAATCTATTCAACGACATGCAGAAGCGGCCATGGTCAAGCATATGAAAGATCTGCAAAAGCGATTTTTTCGCCACTGGGATGTGATTCGTGATGATCCATGGGAATATGCTGCGGATTCATCCAATGTAGAGCTTAAACTGGCTAACCTTCAGGCTCAGATCAGGATGTCAGATAGATATCTGTCCATGCGTCAACATATTTTCGAACCTGCCATAAAGGACGTAGCATCCAATGTTGACTTTGTGATCAGAGATATTGATATCATTAGAATGCTGGGAGAGGATCCCGGAAACCTGGCTCAGTTGCTGGCACAGGAGATTATCAGCAAGGAACAAAAAAGACAGTATGAAGCTCTCATGGCTACATCTGACTGGCAAGTCTTACAAAATGAATGGAAATCTTTTCAGGACGAGGTGACCAGGGTATTCAATACAGAAGTAGAGATGAAAGTCTTTACTTATGAAAACACCTCCTTTGAAAAAGATACAGTCATGTCTCCACTGGATTCGATCAAGTATCACCGCAAACATCTGCAAACCGGAATCTTGGCGGTCGACCCGGGCACAGGCCATATCAAAGCCTGGGTCGGTGGTATTGGACTGAAGTACTTTCAACACGACCACATTCATACCAACCGTCAGGTAGGATCAACATTTAAACCTTTTGTCTACTCCACTGCCATTGCCTTCCAGGGAATATCACCCTGTTCGAAAGTGTATGACGTTCAATACACAATTAGCAAGGGTGAGGGTAATTTTAACATACCCGCAGATTGGTCTCCTAAAAACTCTGATGATGAATACGAGGCGGTTCCGATAAGTCTCTACACGGGTCTAAGAGAGTCTAAGAATACCATTTCGGTGTATTTGATGAAGCAAATCGGAAGTGTGGACCGGGTTAGAAACCTGGCTGCCAACATGGGAATCTCAAAAGCCAAACTACCACCTGTACCTTCTATCTGCCTGGGAAGTGCCGACATCTCCCTGTTTGAAATGACCGGAGCCTACAGCACATTTGCAAATAATGGAGTGTACATCCGTCCGACCTTCATCAAACAGATCGAGGATAAGAACGGCAAACTGATCTACCGTTCTATTGCCACCGAAGAAAGAGCTCTTCAGGAAGATGCTAATTATGTGATGGTAGATATGTTGAAACAGGCATTGGCGGGCAGAGGTGGATCATATGCTCTCACTTCTGAAATAGGAGGAAAAACAGGTACAACGCAAAACCACTCTGACGGTTGGTTCATGGGGATCACACCTTCACTCGTGGTAGGAGTATGGGTTGGAGGAGAAGATCGCTGGATACGGTTCAGAGACCTTACCAATGGTCAGGGATCTGTCATGGCTCGTCCCATGTTTATTGATCTGATCAGCAGACTTGAAGAGGACCCCACTGCAGACTATGATAAAGAAGCTACTTTTCATGTTCCTGAAGGAGAGTTGGATATCGAAATCGATTGTGAACAATATGATAATCTTCATCCTCTCAACCAATCCAATGAATTTGAAAGGAAGGAAGAACCCGAATTCTTTTAGGAAAACGGACCTGTTCATCAAAGGTGGTTATCTTTGTCGTAAATCAGAAAAGACATGAAACCACATGTGGCCAATATCATCAATGCAATTGTATTGATTTCTATGAGTTTCTGGGCCTATCTGGGATCCGAAACACCTTCTATTACCGCTTTGATACCTGCCATTTTCGGGGGATTTTTTCTGGTTCTGACAGGTCCTTTCAGGAAAGAGAATAAGGTGGTTGCCCATCTGATTGTAGGTCTTACCTTGATCGTTTTGATATCACTTTTCAAGCCTCTGAGTGGAGTATTAGAAAGAAATGATACTATCGGCATCTTCAGAGTTGTTCTGATGATGCTATCCTCCCTGTTTGCCCTTATCATTTATATACGGAGTTTCATTGCTGCCAGAAAAAGCAGGACTTAATAGCATTAGTGGAACGATCATTGAGTTATCTGTAAAGGTTATGGGAAGCAATAGTGGAATATTAGTCCGGCTCTGTCTAGGTGCCGTCATTTTCATGGTGGCTTGCCGACCATCCGAATTAACGCAAGATGAAGCTCCCCCCCTCACTGAAATCAATCTTTCATTACGGGATTCGACCGTACGCAAGATTCTGGACCTACAGGATCGATCTCAAACTGATAGTCTCCGCCGTTTTTTTACACATGATGACCCAACTTATCGCTACCTGGCAGCCAGTGCCTTTGCATCTGTACGAACAGATGATCATATTGAGGACTTGAGCAAACTATTGCAGGATCCTGTACCAGGTGTAGCCCAGGCTGCCGCTTATGCCCTGGGTCAAATAGGTAGTGATGCAGAGGCGGTACTACTCAACGCCTTCAATAATGTCATTGATTCGACTGAAAGCGTAAACACCCCATTAAACGCGACCATTCTGGAGGCCATTGGCAAATGTGGATCAGAACAAAACTTAAACCTGATAAGCCAGGCAAGTACCTATCAACTCTCAGATGACCATCTGTTACTCGGCCAGGCCAGAGCGATCTACAGATACATGCAACGCGGGATTGTCAATAACTCGGGTACCGGTAAAATGGTCTCATTGTTAGCAGATCCAAATATGATCCCGGAAGTCCGGATGCTTGCAGCCAACTATCTTTCCAGGGCACAAGTAAACCTCGAGGAATACCCTGATATCCTGTCTCTCGCGTACACTTCGATCGAAGATCCCGAAATCAAACTGTTTCTTCCCCTTGCGATGACCAAAACCGCTAACAGAGAATGCATCGACCTGCTAAGACAAACCTTGCGTGGAGACGTGGATTTCAGAGTGAAGTGCAATGCTCTCAAGGCACTCGCCGCATATGACTTTGCAACCTATCGCAATGACATTCAGAACCGGTTAAGAGACCAAAATATTCATGTAGCAACCACTGCCTCGGAGATGATACTGCAACAAAGCCCGGCAAGATATTGGAAAACCTATATGACACTATCGCTGGGCAACTATCCATGGCAGGTTAAATCCAACCTTCTCCATACCGTGAGCAAATTGATACCGGCTGGTAATGACATGTTTAGCAACATTAATCAGGACCTGCTGAGGCAAAGACTCTCGGGAGCGCAATCACCCTATGAAAAAAGTCTTGCTATAAAAGGTCTGGGAGAATACGTCGGTAATTTTTCTCTGATCATCCGTGAAATGGATGATACCGAAGACTACATAGTCCGCAATGCGTGTATGGAGGCCCTTGTCAATATGACTTTGTCCAATAAGTTTCGCTGGTTGCAAAAGAGCTCCCGTCAGGCTGTTGTGGACCGCATCATGAAAGGACTCAAGTCTGCTGATGTGGCTCAGGTGGAAATAGCCACCCGCCTTTTTACAGAAGAGTCCATAGACTTTAATGCCTATAATGTGGATCCCTCCTTCGTTTTGAACGATGTTTTGACCAGGCTTGAATTACCCCGTGATATTGAAGCCTATGTGGCTGTGAAAACAGCTTTATCACGCCTTTACGGAACTCCTTTCGATGCCGATGAGGAACGCATCTATACTCATGCGATTGAATGGCCATTGCTGCTGAATCTTGAAGATACCGTACGAGCCTCTATTCAAACCAGTCGGGGGCCCATCGAGCTGGCTTTGTATCCGTTGAAGGCACCGGGTACAGTGGCCAATTTTATTGATCTGGCCAAACTAAACTACTATGCGGGAAAGACGATCCACCGGGTAGTGCCCGGTTTCGTAATCCAGGGAGGCTGCAATCGCGGTGATGGTTACGGAAGCATGGATTATAATATCAGGTCAGAGCTCGGCCAGCAATATTACAATCACAGGGGTATGATCGGCATGGCTTCCGCCGGAAATCATACTGAAAGTGCCCAGTGGTTTATCACCCAAAGTGCCACTCCTCATCTGGACGGAAACTATACCATCTTCGGTGAAGTGATCTATGGAATGGATATAGTTAATCAAATAGAAGTGGGTGATGTAATTGAAAGTGTCGCCATACGCTAAACCGGAATAACGGTTAAATTAGTGCTATGAAAGAAACTGCTTTGACCAATCATCATGAAGCCCTGGGTGCCAGGATGACCGGATTTGCCGGTTACAGTATGCCATTATCTTATACGGGAGTGACCGAAGAGCATTTGAAAGTAAGATCCGGCTGTGGCATTTTTGATGTATCACATATGGGCGAATTTATTGTAAAAGGCAAAGAAGCCCTGGATCTGATTCAGCTGGTTACGAGCAACGATGCATCGAAGCTGGAAGTCGGAGATGCCCAATACTCCTGCCTTCCCAATCACGATGGTGGAATTGTAGATGACTTGTTGGTATATCGACTACCTGAAGATCAGTGTGCCGAAGGTGAGAGAGCATACATGCTTGTGGTCAATGCGGCAAACATTCAAAAGGATTTTGATTGGATCGAAGAGCACAATACCTTTAACACCCGGCTCATTGACATATCAGAGCAGACCGGTCTGCTGGCCGTGCAAGGTCCCGAAACAACCCGTCTGCTGCAAGGCCTGACTCCGGTAGATCTGAGTCAACTGGACTACTATCATTTTACAAAAGGGAGCTTTGCCGGTTGTGACAATGTACTTATTTCTGCCACCGGTTACACCGGATCAGGGGGATTCGAATTGTATGCTGACAATAAAAGCATAGTCAAAATTTGGGAATCCATTCTTTCTGAAGCAGGTGATGAAATTACACCTTGTGGATTGGGATGCAGGGATACCCTTCGTCTGGAAATGGGCTACTGCCTCTACGGAAACGATATTGATGAGCAGACTTCACCTCTGGAGGCCGGGCTGGGCTGGATTACCAAACTTAGCAAGGAAGATTTTAATTCCAAACCCATTTTTGCGAAACAAAAAGAAGAAGGTGTTGTTAGGAAATTGGTCGGCTTTACATTAAGTGATCGCCGTGTACCACGCCATGGATATTTAATTGAAGACGAAGCTGGAAATGAAATAGGAATTGTGACTTCCGGAACATTTTCTCCTTCCTTACAGATACCTATCGGCATGGGCTATGTGGATGTTGACTACCGCAAAATCGGTACACCTCTAAAGATTTTGGCAGGTAGAAAGCGTCTGGAAGCGGTTGTGACAAGGCCACCTTTTCTAAAGGTAAAATAATGGAGTATAGCGAAGCTAAGAAGACATTTATTCAGCAATGGGGTGAACTTGGCACCCAATGGGGGATCAATCGAACCATGGGTCAAATTCACGCACTGCTCCTTATTACCGCTCAGCCACTGTGTTCAGATCAGATCATGGAGAAGCTGGAAATTTCAAGGGGTAATACCTGTATGAATCTAAAGGCACTGGCCGAATGGGGCCTGGTGCATAAGAGGTGTAAGGATGATTGTCGAAAGGAATACTATATCGCCGAAAAGGAGATGTACAAGGTCTTCCGGCAGATTGTTTTACACCGCAAAAGGCAGGAACTGGACCCCTTGCTGGAAATGATGGATCAATATACCTCGGTTGAGGAACACTGTCATGAGTCTTCTGAATTCTGCAAGGTTATTAAAGACATCAAATTCTTTTCGGCCAAAGCAGATGCCACTCTGGATTCATTACTCAGAACCGATCGCGACTGGTTTGTAGGGAGTTTTATGAGGATGATAAAGTAACCTTGGGGTAGGATTTCCTACCTTGTCCCTCCTATTACTCATTTGTTGGAAATAGACATTTATGTTTCGAAAGATCGCAGCGGATCGCATCTATACCAATGCCGGTAACGTTCTGGAAAACTATTTGATCGTACTCAATGGGGATGATCAGATTCTCAGTATTGAAAAGACTTCTGAACATGACTCTGCCAGCTTTCAGCAGCACCGGGGGGTTCTGGTCCCCGGCTATGTCAATGCACATTGTCACCTCGAGCTTTCCCACATGAAGGGTCTGGTAGATACCGGGACCGGCCTGGTACCTTTCATCCAGAAAGTAGTTTCGCAAAGGGATGCCGATCCGGAATTCATTGCAAACTGCATCAGGAATGCCAATGATGAGATGTGGCAAAATGGAATAGTAGCGGTAGGAGATATCTGCAATAAAACCGACACCATTGCCTGTAAGGACAGTAGCCCGATATACTATTACTCCTTTGTGGAAATGTTCGATTTCATGCAGCCTCAGTTATCCGAGCAGATTTTTCAGCAGTATCACGATGTCTATGAGCAGATTACTGAGTCTCCGGGACACCAGAAAATGGCTGTGCCACATGCACCTTACTCGGTAAGTCCTCAGCTCTTTCAAAAAATAAATACCCTGAATCAGAAAAACGGGACGGTGAGTATCCACAACCAGGAAACCCGGGATGAATCAGCGCTGTTTCAAAACGGGGGTGGTGGCTTCGTCCCCTTGTTTGGCCAGTTCGGGTTTTCTTACGATGGTTTCCAACCTACCGGTAAACCGTCGATTGAGTATGCCCTGACCCATATGGATCCCCGGCAAAAAACGCTGCTTGTACACAACACCCTGACTACCAGGGATGACATCTTGCATGCCCAATCCTGGAACAACCAGGTGTATTGGGTGACCTGTCCCAACGCCAACCTCTATATTGAAAACCAACTGCCCCGTTACCGGTCATTTCTGGACGAATCTGCCAATGTCTGCATAGGTACCGACAGTCTCACATCCAACTGGCAATTAAGTGTTTTTGAAGAAATGAAGACCATACGCAGATATCAGTCGGGTGTAAAAACATCCGATCTCATCAAATGGGCCACCATCAATGGTGCCAAAGCCCTGGGGCTGGATAATCAGCTTGGTACCCTGGAGCCGGGCAAGTCACCGGGCATAAATTTGATTACTGTCGATGAGCAGGGAGAAATTAATGCTGAGAGTACATCGGTGAAGGTGGGGTGAGTGGACCTAAACGTATTGTTCTGAATAGCGTAGCCTGGAGTCCTGAAATTTGATGGCAAAACACGATCATTAATTAACTGCAAAACAGAGGATATCAAATGACCATGAGGGCAAAAAGCCTCACTGTTCCAAAGCCAGGCTGACTTTGTTGCGCTCACTCTCCAGATCTACTTCCTGGTATTTCAACTGTAACTCATCAATTTTCAATAACAGATTCATTAAGAATGTCTGATGCGCTTCGCTCTCCGGATGGATGGGACGATGCTGGAGAGAACGATTTAGCGCTTCCATTTCCCGGGCAAAATCCCTTGTAGAGGGGCTGAATAGCCCTTCAATAAACCTGTTCCAAATATAATCTACCGCGTTGTCGCCAGGATGTAACATATCCCGGTCATAAAAACGATAATCACGCAAATCATCAAGCAGCAATTCGTAGGCCGGAAAATAATGGCAGTTATCAAAATCATCGGTAAGTTCAGCTGCCGCCAGGATCAAACTAGCTTTACTCCACTGGTTGTCAATAGGTCCATCCTTCCAGTACCGAACCGGGCTAATGCTCAACACTACCTGCAGGCCAGGGCGCATTTGAAACAAATCTTTGAGTACTTGTTTCCAGGCAGACACAATCTTATCAACAGACAGAAGTTCCTTATAAAACTGGGTAGTGGGAACCTTATGGCAGTTTGCCACCAGCATATCGTTTTCCTTATAACGATAAACATGGGCAGACCCAAAAGTGACGATCAGGACATCAAGGTTATCCAGGCTTTTTCGCATAGCGTCCCATTCCACCTTAATGTTTTGCAAAATTTGGTCCTTTGAAGGAGCACTAAAGCGACCATGATGCCACCAACTGTGAAATAATCCCTGGTGCTCAAAAACCGGAAAATCCTGCTCCATGCGCAGACACGAAAGCAGTGCTCTTTCAACCGACAAGGGGTTAAAAAGGATACCAAACGGGTTGAGTGTGACATTGAATTTCCTCGCCCTTAATCGCTGGCCTATGTGCTCTGCAAAGCAAGAGCCCATCGTCAGTACAACGCTGTCAGGTTTGATCTGAAACGGAAAAGGTGCTATCTCAAAAGTGGTTCGAAAGCTATTCTTCAATGTAAAGTCATGCTGTTCCGGTTAAAAGTATTAATTTTCATTCGATCCAGATTTCAGCATTGAGTCTATCAAATTCATGAGTATTTTCTCCAGGCTTTTTGGTACCGAAACCCCCAGTAAACCCCAACCGAACATCGTTTTTGGCCGGAATCTGGTGAATACTAAAAACGAGGCACAATACGATGCCTGGGATACGGCAGTGGCTTTGTTTGAACAGGGAAAGCACATGGAATCCTACCAAAAACTACTGCTGTACCTGAAAAATGATGACGGTACAAATGTTAAATCCAGTACTGATTCATCTGGTCTTAGGTTTGAGATCTTACAAGGGTCAAAAAAGATCACGGGTTTTGCCAATGATGAAAAAATCAAGGCAATGGCCAAGATTGCCCGGGTTCAGGAATTGCAAATCGGCTTTCTTCGTCGACTGACAGAGGGGAACTATACCCTGAAGTATGGCAGATATTGTCTGGATGACGATGGAGATGTGGCCATTGTCTTCGATAGCATGACCCTGGATGCTTCACCCTATAAACTGTATTACGGACTCAGAGAGATAGCGCTGGCCGCCGACAAACATGACGATTTGATGGTGGAGGAATTTGACACGTTGCAACCGGTAAATACGGGCCATATCGCCGATATTCCAGAAGATCAAAAGCAGGTCAAATCCAACTTTATCTACAAGGTGATCGAAGAAGTCATTGAAGAAGTGAATAACGGCAGGGTCAATCCCAATCAGTACCCCGGTGGTATCACTTATCTACTGCTGGATGCTGTTTACAAACTGGACTTTCTCACCAAGCCCGAAGGACATACCATGGAGACTCTGGAGCGAATGCACAGATCTTACTTTGAAGTGAACGGCCTCAACAACGTGCAGAAAAACCACGCTCTGGTCAAAGAGTTTGAAAGTCTGGCCAAAAGACCACCTGAAAAGATTCATACCGAGCTCTATAACATAACCCATACTTTTAGTATGATCAGTGCCACCAACCATGCTGAATTTCGCTCGATCGTAGAAGGGGAGATTGATAACATGGATTGGTATATCGAGCACAGATATCATCATGTGGCCCTGGCTATTCCGGGATATATTGTTGGACACTCTCTATTTTCATTCAGTTTGCCTGATCCAGACAGAGACTTATTGCTACTCTATTACCAGATCATCGAACATGCGTATTTTCAGGAACTGGGGTATGATTTTCCCTATCGAAACAGCAATGGAAGTGTAGACCTGGATGCTATACAATACCGGATTGCAGAGATTGTAAATACCCATTCGGGCAGTTATCCGTTTCTGACTCCCAATTATAAATTACTGAAGGATGACCATATAACGCTCTTTGCCAAATCGTATTTACTCATGATTTCGGATCTAAACCTGTCAAAATCGACATGAGCCCCAACGATTTTATCGATGCCTATCGCAAGGTCCTCATTCAGATCGCTACGCCTTACAGTACCGGTACTGGATTCTACTTACAGGATTATGATTTGATTGTCACCAACGAACATGTCATAAGGGGTAATCGAGAGGTGGTTATCAATGGTGAGGGTATTAGTCGACAGTTGGTCAAAGTGCGTTTTCTTGATCCCAAGCACGATCTTGCCCTGCTTGCAGCTCCTTCCGGACCATTGCCAAAGGTCCACATACAGATCGATCACGACCTGAATGAAGGTGACCAGGTGATTGCCCTGGGACATCCCTTTGGGCTCCGGTTTTCAGTGACTAATGGGATTATTTCAAACATATCCCATGATATGAATGACATCCAGTATATTCAGCACGATGCGGCATTAAACCCTGGAAATAGTGGCGGTCCCCTGGTTAATCAAAGGGGGCAGATTATTGGTGTCAATACTTTCATTGTACGAAAAGGACAGAATATTGGCTTCTCACTGCCCAGCAGATACCTGCATGATGCACTCCAGGCTTACCAAAAGGGAGAAACTGATTTTGCAAGCAGATGCCATTCCTGTACAAACCTGGTGTACGAGCACACCATCGAACGGGTTTATTGTCCATCCTGTGGGACCAAGGTAGATCTGCCACATTTGGTTGACAAATATGAGCCGATAGGTGTTAACAAAACGGTCGAGGAAATGCTACATCAGCTAGGACATGATATTGACATCAGCAGAGTGGGACCGAACAACTGGCATGTGGAACAGGGAAGCGCACTGGTGGAGATATCCTATCATGCAGAAACCGGTCTAATTATCGGAGATGCTCACCTGGCCAGACTACCTAAAACCGGAATAGGCAAGATCTATGAATACATGCTGAAGGAAAATTTTCGACTAAACAGCCTTTCTTTCAGTATCAAAGGCAACGATATCATTCTTTCGCTGATCATATATGATAAGTACCTTAATGCAGAATCTGGCATGGTTATGTTAAAGTACTTGTTTGAGAAAGCTGATCACTATGATGATATACTCACCGGTGAGTTTGGAGCATCGTGGTCAAGAGAACAAGATTGAGGTTTCTTTAAAAACATTTTAAGTAATTAACCGGTGAAAATTGCGTTTAAGAAAGGATTTACCTCTACACTTGTTCAAGATAGTGGTGATTTATGTAGCTTTACAAGCTTAGTTTTGACATCCTTATGAAGAAGAACTGTTTACTGTTTTGTCTGATATTGACTTGCACTGGTGTCTCCCTTTATGGACAAGACATACACTTCTCGCAGTTTTATATGTCACCTCTGAATCTCAATCCTGCCATGACAGGAGTCATGAACTGCAATGGTCGGTTTGTCGCGAATTATCGGAATCAATGGGCCAGTATACTTCGGTCGAATGCCTTTAACACCTATTCGGCCTCCTACGACCATAAGATCCCCGTGGGGCAATACGACTACTTTGGTGTAGGAGGTACTCTCTGGGGTGATGTGGCAGGGGAAGCTGATTTTCAGACTCTTCAAGCCAGAGTATCAGGCTCATACAGCCGACGGATGGGTGGAGACCGCGATCAGGCACATTATCTGGTATTTGGAGCTGATGTGGGGCTCGGTCAACGGTCTATCGACTTTCTAAAACTGAGGTTTGGTACCCAGCATGATGGAAATGGGGGCTTTGACCCTGACTTGCCTTCCGGTGAGAACCTGGCCAGGGACAATTTCATGTTTGCGGATGTATCGGCCGGTCTGCTTTGGTTCAGTGTTCTGGACCGCTTCAATAACTTTTATGCCGGAGTGGCCATGCACCATTTGAACAGTCCGGATGTTTCCTTTACCCAGGATTCCATCGTACCCCTTTACTCGCGTTATACTTTTCACGCTGGTGGTGAATTTGCTCTGGGTAATACCAATATGGGCCTGGTGCCAGGAGTAGTGGCCTTTAAGCAGGGACCTTCTTTTCTATTGAACCTTGGAACATCCCTTCGGTTTACGCTGGCTCAGGATCAGTATACCTCCAACACTTTCCAGATTGGTGCCTGGATGAGGTTGGTCAACAACTATCTACCATCGGGAGACGGACAATCGTCAGACAGTTCGTTGGGGGCGGATGCGTTTATTCTTTCAACCAGGTTTGAATATCAGAATTTCAGTCTTGGTTTTTCCTATGACTGGAATGTCTCAGATCTTAGTGCAGCTAGCAATGGCAATGGAGCTTTTGAGTTTTCCCTCATGTACACCATTTGTGGCAGCGAAAACAGGGGAGTTTACTGCCCCAGTTTCTAATCCGGGTCTTTTTCTTCTCTTACCCTCCAGGGTATAACTTTCGATCTTTACCAATAATGATTTACCGGAAAGTATCTATCTGGATAGATATGATGGTTTGTGGAAAATGAGGATTCTCAGCAAAGATTCATCTAGCCTTTCTCACACTGTATACCTTTGGTAAAGTATTTGCTTTCTTACCTTTGCCCTCAGATTTTTTCTAACTTACTGGTGTTGGAATTACTGAAAATAATTTTCGTCTTTGCAATACCTGATACGTCACACTCGAGCGATCTTATTTCATGTATTAACTAATCTAAATTATGTTTGGTAAAAAGACTGATTCACAATCAAGTACAACCCCCGTAAGATCCGGAAACTCTTCCTTGCATAACAGTTTGGTCAAAGGATCCAAACTGGAGGGAAATGTAAGTTCATCGAGCGATTTTCGAATTGATGGGTCCTTTGAAGGTAATCTATCATGTGAAGCCCGGGTGATCATCGGACCGACCGGTATTTTTAAAGGACATATTGACTGTGAGAATGCGATTATCGAAGGGAAGTTTGATGGTGATCTGCATATCCGGGAGGTGCTGGAAGTCCGTGAAGGTGCTGTGATTGAAGGTGAAGTGACTACTAACCGCCTGGTTGTACAGTCGGGTTCCGTCTTTGATGTGAATTGCAGTATGGGAGGCAAGGATATTGCTACTTCCTCCATACCGAGGGTCAGTGAGGCGGAGGACGAAGCCATATTGACAGAGTTGGAAAATGGCCAATCAAAGTAAGAAAGGAGAGCAGAAAGACTCAAAAAGACTAACTGAGCGGAGGGACGTAAAAGCTTATATGAAGTATTCTGGAATGGCCTTCCAGATCGTAGTATATATCCTGGTGGGTGTTTTACTGGGTAAACAGATTGACAGATGGTTAGAAACTCAGAAGCCCTATTTTACTTTGTTGTTATCTATTCTCTTCCTGGCTGCATATTTCATTAAGCTGGTACGAGATCTTAGTCACAAAGATTAGAACCCCCGGGAACCATGCCTCTAAATCGATTTCTCTTTCGCCTGATATCTATTACTGCTGTCAGTTTCCTGATTGTACTGGGGTCACAATCCATACCTTATTTTGAAGGAACATTCCTTTTCACCATAGTGGGTATAGTCTTTTTTCTGGTACTCACCTTAATTGTATTCTATGCCGGTCAAAGAGCCGCTAAGAGCTCTGATGTAAATAGTCTGACCCGGCTCATTATGGGGTTGGTCTTTGTCAAATTATTTTGCTGTGTGATTCTGGTGGCTGTGTACCATAAGCTATTTAACCCGACGGACAATCACTACCTGATCCTGTTTTTTCTCATATATGTGATCTACACAGCATTTGAAGTTCGTCTTTTGGGAAAAATCAACAGGGCTCATGGTTCGCAAAACCCCGAAGCCGAAGTCTAGCAAGGTGTTGATAAACTAATGGCAATGGAGGGTTATTTACTCAGGTACTCCTGAACAAAGAAGGTACGGTAAAGGTCAATGGATTTAAGCTGGATTATATTACGATAATTGCGTTGTGTGGTGGCAAATACCTCATAGGTGTTAGGATCAGGAATGAAGTCATCCAGGTTCTTCTGAACTCCGTTGTAGTAAGCCATGGCTTCGGTTCGATTATCAAAACGCCGTAAGACAAACATAGTCGTTGGCTCTTCATTGCCATCGTCCAGGGTCATGGTCGCTATTCTGATATCATCCAATCGGTAGTACTTTTTGTTAAAATCCGATATGTCGACCAGGGCCTCGTTTAGTGTTTTACCATCGGCACCTTTTTCCTTTAGGGTTACCAGAATCAGATGAGCATTATCATCTCCCCCTTTTTCAAAATAAGAATCAGGGTTAATCTCCTCAATTCCAGCGCTGGTTTCAGTAAATCGAATTCCCAAAAGCCGGATTACTTCCTTGGCACGTTCAGATTCTTCCGTATCCGGATATTTGGCGATCAGTTCTTTCAGCTCGTTGACATAGGCTTCTCTTCCTTTGATTTGTCCTACGCACATTGTACTGAGAAATGCAAATTTGGATTGCATGGCATGCTGTGTCCCAAATTGTTCTCCGGCATCCCTCAGATAACGGAACGTACCATCATAATCTCCGGCATTGTACATCTGATAAGCCTTCTCGTAGACTTCTTCTATCTGCTCTTCCTCTGATTTCAAATTAGCCAGATAGGATGGATTGTTGATAAACTTGGCATACTCAGATTCACCAAACTGCTCATTGATTTTGGCAGCGTATATATCAGCCTTTGCCGCATTGGGAATTGCAGCGTAGGACACGTATAACAAGTAGTAAGCATCAAGTGCATGCTCAGTCCTGGGATATCGCTTAAGTAAATCCTCCAGCATCTCAATAGACTTTTCGATGTTACTCAGTTCTGTCCGGTACAACCTTCCCAATTGAAACATGGCATTTTCAATCTTCTTGTTGGCAGCCGCAAGTTCTTGTTCAGACTTGGGAACATCCTGGAAAATCTCATCTATTTCATCATCACTAATGGGAGCCACGGCAGTTCCGGTCGCAGCCACTTCTCCATCCTGAATTCCCTGGAACG
>JAUILF010000482.1 GCA_030433135.1 Bacteroidia bacterium
CAGCGCTCAGTTCTTCTAGGATGAAGGTATAAAAACAGACAGGAATTGAAGTTCAGGTATGATTCAACAGCAACAGACAGCCTTATTCCTCACAAGGCCAATTTAAGAAAGAGGCCATTATTGCCCACCTGGACACCCTTGGTAAAAAATATATCAGTTCAACGATTGAGGGGTCTTATATGCAGATCAATAGTGATGACTTGCCTGTTATTATCCAGTCAACTCAGATAGGTGAGAGCTATGCGGTTGAAGCTCGTGGTATTTGGGAAATGGAAGGAGATTTTCTGGGAGGCCCGTTTCTTTCTTACCACATCCTTGACGAAACCACGAATGAAATCGTCAACATCTTTGGGTTTGTGCTTGCACCCGGTGAACGAAAACGCAACTTCATGCTTTATCTGGACCATATCATACAGTCCTTTGAATTGCGGTCCAATCTCAATTAATCTGGGAAAGGGAAGGGCCGTGAATGGATACCCACAGCCCTTCATGTTATCGGTTTCTTTTCGGTCAGACCAGAATACTAACTCACAAATTCCAGGCTTCTCTTTATGAACTGTGATAGTTCATCTCCTTTCAGCATTTGCTGATTTAACCTGGCCAGATCATATAAATACTTAACGAAATCCTGCTTTTTATCCTCACTCCTCATCTTGGTCAATTTGTCGATGATGAGTGGATGGTTAGTATTGATAACCAGGTTGTGCATTTCGGGCATATCCATACCTCCCATTCCCTGTAATCGTTGCATTTCCTGCATTCGACGCATGAATTCGGGTTTAGTGATGACCACCGGATGGTCCTTGTCAGTCATCGCCTTCATCTGAATACTACTCGATTCTTTCTCCAGAACTTCTTCAAACAACTTCTTAACCTTCTCCTGATCCTTTTCAGACATGGCGGACTCCACTGCTTCATCGGTCTGAATCAGGTTGTCAGTCGTATCCGAATCAACTCTGACAAACAAAAGATTGCTTTCTTTCTGCTCGATATGTTGAATAAAATGGTTGTCGATTATCTGATCAAATAACACTACATCATACCCTCGTTCTTTGGCAGAAGATATAAAGGTACTCTGGTCATGATCCTGACTCGCGTAGATCACCACCACTTTATCGTGCTTGTCTGTCTGATTGGCCTTTACTTTCTCCCGGTACTCTTCAATAGTAAAATACTCACCATCTGTATTCTTCAAGAGGGCAAATTTGCTGGCTTTGTCGTAGAACTTCTCGTCGGTGATCATTCCGTATTTGACAATAGGAGCAATCTCATCCCACTTTTCCTCATAAGCCTCCCTGTCTTTTTTGAAGAGCGACTGTAGCTTTTCGGCAACTTTCTTGGTTATGTAAGATGTGATCTTTTTGACATTATGATCACTTTGCAGATAGCTACGGGAAACATTGAGCGGAATATCAGGAGAATCTATCACACCATGCAGCAGTGTCAGGAACTCAGGTACTATATCTTTTACATCGTCCGTGACATACACCTGATTGCTGTAAAGTTGAATCTTGTTTTTCTGTACCTCCAGTTGTTGAGACAGTTTAGGAAAGTAGAGTATACCCGTCAGGTTAAATGGATAATCTATATTGAGGTGTATCCAAAATAAAGGTGGCTGGCTATACGGATACAGCTCCTGATAGAACTCCTTGTAGTCCTCCTCCTTCAGACTGCGCGGAGACTTCTTCCAGGTAGGCTCTGTGTTGTTGATAAAATTATCGACCTCTGTGGAGATGGATTTTCTGTCTTCACCCTCTCCTTCATAAGTTGTCTCAGTTCGTTTTCCAAAACGGATGAGTATCGGAAGGAAGCGACAATACTTCTTTAACAGTCCTTCAATCCTGCTTTTTTCCAGGAACTCCTTGCTGTCCTCGTTAATGTGCAGAATAACATCTGTACCTCGCGCTCTCGAATCGACAAACTCAATAGCATATTCCGGCTCACCATCACATTCCCAGCGAACGGTCTTGGCGTTGCGTCGATATGATTTTGAAATGACTTCGACCTTGTCGGCGACCATGAACGCAGAGTAAAAACCAAGACCGAAATGTCCGATAATGGTGTTTTCTGCCTTGTACTTCTCTACAAATTCTTCGGCACTGGAAAAGGCCACCTGGTTCAGATATTTTTTGACCTCTTCATCCGTCATTCCAATTCCCCGGTCACTTATGGTCAAAGTACCAGCCTCTTCATCAATGGCTATATCAATTGTCAGGTCTCCCAACTCCGTTTTGATCACTCCCTTATTGGAAAGTGTCTTTAGTTTTTGAGTGGCATCTATGGCATTTGAGATAAGCTCTCGTAGAAAGATGTCATGATCAGAGTACAGAAATTTCTTTATGATGGGAAAAATATTCTGCGACTGCACCGAAATCGATCCCTTTTCCATAGTCATATGTCTAAAATTTTTATTATCAGATTATTTCCAGAAAGCAAAAGCTCAAAGGATATGCCACCCGATAGAAAGCTGTCAAAATGGCGTAGATCCAACTTTATCAGTGTTACATCACTGATCAAAGTGCTCAATTACGTCATTAGATGGGGGCCCGGAATGTCATTTTTGCACTCAAGCCCGTAACTCTCCTTTGCCTGATCTATCCCTGTTTTTGACCGAAACCAAGAAAAATGAAAAAAAATGCAGGATTGTTTGCAGAATAGGAGGAAACGGTGTACATTTGATATGTAGAAAATTAATAATAGGTAGTTAGTTGAATATCAACTTTTTATAAAAAACTCAGAAAATTTATTAATTTTTTTCTACATAAATCATGATTTTGGCACGTATTATGCATAATGTGATAATGTAGACGATTGAAATAGAAAAATTAACACATTATAGTTAAGAAATAAAGAAGCACACGTCAATTATCTCATGGTCTGGACCGGTTCTTATCATAGGGGGAAAGAGCCGGTCTTTTTTTTGTCCCTGGCTGATGCTTTTTCGTGACCTTCTGATCTTTATTTTTCACCACCAGCCCAGGCTTTCTGAACCTCACCACCGGACTCCAAATAAACTGGATGGAATCCCGTATCAGTACTACCAAAGAATAATTACGTGAGAAGATTTCCTCAATGATGTGCACTCTCGCCTAACTCCCTATCTTTGCAGGCAATTTTTATACCTGCCCGGTCAGGTATCAACCAAAGACATTGAGATTTTAATGAGTTACCGATCGTACAAGCAACTGGATCTGCCTGCCATAGATCACGAAATCCTGGACTTCTGGACCAGGCAAGATATCTTTAAAAAAAGTACAAATGCTGACCGAAAGGACGCTTTTGTATTCTATGAAGGACCTCCTTCGGCCAATGGCAAGCCGGGTATTCACCATGTCATGGCCAGAACTGTCAAGGATCTGTTTTGCCGCTACCATACCATGCTGGGTAAGTCAGTACTTCGTAAAGGCGGATGGGACACTCATGGCCTTCCGGTAGAACTTGCCGTGGAAAAGGAGTTAGGTATCACCAAAGAAGATATCGGCAAAAGCATTACCGTAGAGGAGTACAATGAGCAATGTCGCAAGACGGTTATGCAGTACAAAAGTCAGTGGGATGATTTAACCCGGAAGATGGGTTACTGGGTAGATCTGGACCATCCTTATATCACTTTCGAGAGAGAATATATGGAGAGTGTATGGTTTCTTCTCAAGGAATTATACAACAAGGATTTTCTCTATAAAGGATTAACCATTCAGCCATATTCACCGGCAGCAGGAACAGGACTCAGTACCCACGAACTCAATATGCCTGGAGCCTACCGAAATGTGAAAGACATTTCTGCTGTTGCCCAGTTTCAGGTCCTAGAAAATGAGGTTTCACATTTTCTCTTTGA
>JAUILF010000067.1 GCA_030433135.1 Bacteroidia bacterium
AGGAGGGTACTATAATTAATACTGAATTTAAACGGTACAGTCTGCGAGCTAACATAGATCACAAATTAAATGAGATTGTGAAAGTTGGGATGAATCTTTTTACCTCATTTACAAACCAGGACAGGGTGAAGAATGACGGAAGTCCCAATAGTGCCGATGCAAGTAATTTCAATCATATATATGGGACCCCGGCTTTGAGTACTGCATTGGTTAAGAGCCCTACTCAGCCGGTTTTTGCAGAAAATGGATACTATTCTCTGGATAGTCTTCAGGCAGGATATGGCAACCCTGTTCGACAGGCAACAGATGTTACTATCAATAACAATGTCAGTCGGACCATGCCATCTATATTTGCAGATTTTCAAATTACAGAAGGATTGAAACTTACCAGTCGATTCAGTGCTGATGTGAGGAGTGAAAATGAAGAGTGGTTTAATCCTCCGAACCCAAACCAGTTGGAAGGTCAATCAGATGGAGAAGGACAGACGAGCCGCAGGACTTTTGATCAACTATTGTGGACCTTTGATAATTACTTGAATTATGTAACGGAAGTCGGGGATGATGGTAGCTTTACCGCATTGTTAGGAACGAGCTTACAAAGATCGAGATTTGAGTCCAGTTTTGTGTTGGTGTCCGGATTGGAGTCAGACAAGATTCCGACATTTAATGGCGGTACCGCATTCGATGTTGTCACGTCTGATAAGCAAGCATGGAGCCTGGCCTCATATTTTGCCCGGATAAATTATAACCTGAAAGACAAATATTTCTTTAATGTCAACGCTCGCTACGATGGATCTTCCCGATTTGGTGAAGACAACCAATACGGTTTCTTTCCCTCCGGTGCGATCGGCTGGCGCTTGTCTGAGGAACCCTTTATGGATGACCTAAGTGGAGTTACAGATCTTAAAGTAAGAGCTAGTTATGGAGTTACTGGAAACCAGTCTATTGGCAATTATGCAGCGTACAATCTCTTGAATCTGGGAGGGGGTACTGCAAGTGGTAATAACTACAATAATGTGACGGGCGCAACTTTTGCAAGTATTTCTTCATCTAGCCTTAGTTGGGAAGAAACCACCCAGTTTGACATCGGTATTGATGCTGCTTTTTTGGACAACCGCATTCGTGTTACAGCCGACTATTACGTGAAAACAACCGATAAGTTATTGTTTACAGTACCCCTTCCATTGCAAACTGGATTTGAGTCTATCATCAACAATATTGGTAAGATGGAAAACCGTGGTATTGAGTTTAGTATCAATACTATCAATATTGATCAGGCTGATTTTTATTGGAATACTAATTTCAACATTGCCGCTAACAAAAACAAAATATTGCAGCTGGCCGAAAGTGATGATGTTATTGTTGGAAACAACAACACCGGATTTAGTTTAGCCAGAGAAGGCCAGGAAGTGTCCTTTTTCCTGTACGAACGCGAGGAAAATGTAGACCCTGCTACAGGAAATGTGGTGATTGTTGATCAAAATGGTGATGATGCCATAGATGATAATGACCTGGTGGTAGCAGGGAGTGCCTTCCCGGATTTTTTTGGGGGTATCAACAACTATGTTTCATTCAAGAATTTTGATATGACGGTGTTTTTCCAATATTCGGTGGGAAACAAGATTTACAACCTTACCAGGAGATATATGGAATTAATGACCTACTCTGGTAGAAATATACTTAGTGCCAATGCAACCCAGGCCGCCTTCGACAATCGCTGGCAGGCAGAAGGGGATGTGACTAAATATCCACGAACCAATTTTGATCAGGCCTCAAACTCCAATAATATTGCACATGATGGATGGCTCGAGGACGGATCTTATCTCAGGCTGAAGACTCTTTCGATCGGATATAATCTCGGTCCATCAATGCTTGAGAAGATGGGTTTGAACCGCGCCAGAATTTATCTGTCCTCCAATAACCTTTGGACTCTGACGAAATACACCGGATTTGACCCTGAGGTGGATCATTTCTCGGGGGTCAATGGAGGGACCAACAGTGGACTTAGACGGGGTTATGATAATGGCACTTACCCTCAGGCAAAGTCATTGGTCCTGGGCATTAATCTTTCATTTTAAACTACTTCCCAATGAAAAATATTACATCAAAAAATATTCTGCTTGTATTTCTGGGCTTAAGTTTAGGTGTTCAATTTTCTTGCTCGGATTTCCTGGAGGAAGAACCTATTTCTCAAATCAATGCCGAAACCTTCTATGAAGATGCTTCGTCTGCAGAAATTGGTTTGACTGGAGTATATAATCGATTTTTTAATGAGAATTGTTATTCGATGATAGTTACTCCTATTATCATGAGTACCGATGATATTCTCCAGCCGTCTGGTGCATTTTCTCAATTTAAGAATCGAGGTGAGTTGTTAACTCCTTCGTTGGCTCCCTTGAATCAATGGGGAAAACTGTATGAGACGATATCTAATGTGAACTTCCTTCTGGATGAAGTAGGCGACCTGGATGCCGATCAGTTTAATCCTACCCCGGAACGTAGGACGGAGATACTCGCGGAAGGACATTTTATCAGGGCTGTATCATATTACTATTTATATGTGGGATGGGGTGATGTACCTCTTATTACCTTTTTTCCTGAAACGATTGATGAAGCAATTATTCCCAAATCTTCGAAATCCGAGGTGCTGGCCCAAATCAGAGCGGACCTGGAAATTGCTGCTGCAGATCTGCCGGATGTGATTTCAAGCTATAGCAATGACCAGGTGACCAACCAGGTCAAAGGTCGTGCAAGTAAGTGGGCAGCTAAAGCATATTTGGCTAGACTTGCTTTACAGGAAAATGACTGGAATACAGCTCTTTCGCTATCTGATGAAATTATTAACAGTAATCTGTATCCGATAGCCAGCCAGTGGAGGTCGATCTTTCAGGAACCCATGAATTCCACAGAATCTATTTTTGAGCAGCAAAATGACTACTCGCCTGGTTTTTTTGGATCGGGGCTGTATGGTTGGTTCTTTGGTTTTGATTTCGAATGGTCTGAATCTGCCCTTGATCAATATGAAAAGCCGGATACAATTGGTGTAACACAGGGAAAAGATGTAAGATTTGATCTGACCTATACGCCTCATCCGTGGGCACCAAGGTATCAACCAAATAAGTATCTTCCACCCAGATTGTTTGAAGATGGAGGCATAGAGCAGACCAATTTTGTATTGGTCCGACTCTCCGAATTGCTTTTTAACCGTGCCGAATGTCTGAATGAGATAGATTTTAATTCCAATCGCGATCAGGTGGTAGAGATCTTAAATATGTTCCGTGCAAGAGCAGAAGATGCCAGTTGGCAAAATGATTGGTTTCCGGGAGTCCCCATGGGAACTACCGGTATTCCTCCATTGAATGCAAACGACTTTACTAGTCAGGATGAGTTACGACAAGCCATTAGGGATGAAAAGAGAAGGGAGTTTGCATTTGAAGATGTCATGAGATGGATCGATTTGTTCCGTTGGGATAAAGAGTACTTGAAAGAAATTACCGGATCACCTACGGATGACCATTTGTATTTCCCGATTCCGGTTGAAGAAATTGTTAGGAACCCTGATCTTGAACAAAATCCTGCCTATCGATAGGGTGAGATTGGTGAAATTTGGTGATATTTTGAACCTGTTTCTCATGGGCCAGAGATTATTAATTTGTTTATGACTCCCTAATTTATTGACCCAGGTACAATTATACATCGAGGCAATTGCAAAAAGGATAGTTCCAATGGTAATTGGAGTCTCGGTTGTGATGTTAATCCTGGGATCTTGTGATTCATCTGAGGATCCACTATTTGAACTCGTATCACCAGAAGAGAGCGGAATATCCTTCACTAATACATTAATTGCTGACGAGACTCAAAACCTATACGATTACGAATATTTCTTTAATGGTGGTGGCGTAGGAATTATTGATGTCAATAATGATGGACTACAGGATGTTTTCCTGGGAGGCAATACCGTTTCCAGCAAGCTTTTCCTCAATCAGGGAAACATGAAATTCAGGGATATTACTTTGGAAGCAGGGGTGACCACGGACCGTTGGATCACGGGTATAGCAGTGGTCGATATCAATAATGATGGTTACCAGGATTTGTATCTGTCAGTGGGAGGTAATCAACGAGTTGATTTGACAGCAAACCTGTTTTTTGAAAATAACGGTGACCTGACCTTTACCGAGGTAGCCGCTAAGTATGGGATTGCGGATACATCGCTCTCTACCCAGTCAGTATTTCTGGATTACGATCTTGACGGTGATCAGGATTTGTATGTGATGAATTTTGGAAATATCAGATGGGCTAAAGAGCGGTTATATGAAAAGATCAGAGATGGTTCCGGTCCCGGGCGAGATAAGTTTTATAAAAATAATGGTGATGGGAGTTTTAGCGATATTACGACAGCTGCCGGAATCGGAATTGAAGGTTATGGCCTGGGAATTTCAATATTGGATGTTAACCAGGACAATTATCCCGACATATATGTTGCCAATGATTATCTGGATGATGATGCTCTGTATGTCAATACCCGGGATGGTGGCTTCCGGGATGAGCTGAGTAAATATGTAAAGCACACTAGTTATTTCGCCATGGGATGTGATGTAGCTGATATCAATAACGATGGCCTGGAGGATATTTTCGTATTGGATATGTTGCCTGAGGATCAGGTCCGGCATAAAACCTTAATGGGAAATTTTGGATACGATAAGGTGTCCAAGAGATTAGAATCAGGATATGTACCTGCTCTCACCAGAAATGTTCTCCAATTAAATCAAGGAAATGGGCAGTTTTCGGAAGTAGGAAGAATGTGTGGACTCTCAGCCACAGATTGGAGCTGGGCACCATTGATTGCTGATTTTGATAATGATGGCAACAGGGACATATTTATTACCAATGGCTATAAGAAGGAAGTGTCAAATATGGATATCCAGTTGACCATTAATTTCAGTAGTCCCTATCAGGTTAGTAAAGAAACAAAAGCAGCAGCGGATGCTATGCAGAGAGAGAAATTTTTGCAGATGGTGAATGATCTGCCCGAACAACGTATATCTAACTACGCATTCCGGAACGAGGGGAATCTTGCCTTCACAAAAACTTCTGAAGAATGGGGGTTGGATGAGCCCTCTCTTTCGAATGGTGCGGCTTATGCTGACCTTGATAACGACGGTGATCTTGATTTGGTAGTCAATAATGTTGATGATCCGGTATTTCTTTACCGGAATACATCCAATAGTAAAGAGGGATATAATCATTACTTGCGTATTGAACTTCAGCAAGGGCAGTCTGCAAAAATCAGGATATACTATGGTTCTGGTCAGCAGCAATATGGATATTATAACCCATACCGGGGTTATCAATCTTCTGTCGAACCCTATATTCATTTTGGACTCGGAGCAAGCGAGATGGTAGATTCCCTTGTGGTGACCTGGTCAGATGGTAGCTGCTCAATCCTGTTGGGAGTCCCTGCAAATCAGGCTCTTAAGTTGTCCCAGGATTTACTTGAGGCTATTAATGGGAGACCACTTTCAAATAATTTAGGGAAGCCCATCTTCCAGCTTTCTGACTCGTTAATATCTTTCCATCATGTGGAGGATGATTTTATAGATCTAAAACATAACCCTCTTTTACCGCATAGTCTCTCGCGTGGTGGGCCGGCTTTAGTGACAGGCGATATAAACGGCGACGATCGTGACGACTTGATCGTTGGCGGGTCAAAGGCACAATCAACATTCATCTTTTTGCAAACAGATGGTGGTTTCAGCATGAGGGAAATCGTCAAGCCTTTTCCATTTGAAGATATGGGTATGGCTCTACTAGACTTTGATGGTGATCAGGACCTGGATCTGTATGTTGCCAGTGGTGGATGCGAAAGCTTTACAGGATCATTGGATTATTTCGATCGACTGTATGAAAATGACGGTATGGGAAATTTTTCCCTGACTTCCGGGGTAATCCCAGGTATCAAGACCAGCACTTCAGAAGTGGTAGCTGCTGATTTCGATAGAGATGGTGATGTTGACCTATTTGTGGGTGGTTGGGTAATTCCTGACAACTATCCACAATCTGCGCCCAGTTATTTGCTGGAGAATGAAGGTGGGACCTTTGTAATTAAAAGCCGGGTCATTGGATTGGGAGAATCGGGATTGGTGAAATCAGCGGTATGGACCGATATTGACCAGGATGATTGGCCTGACTTATTGGTGGTGGGCGAGTGGATGCCGATAAAGGTGTTTAAAAACTTTGAGGGTGATCTTGTTGACTTCACAGATCAATACAACCTGTCAGATAAAACCGGGTGGTGGAACAGTATTCTCCCTGGTGATTTTGACAATGATGGAGATATGGATTATATCCTTGGAAATCAGGGCTTAAATAGCAGGTACAAAGCCAGTAATGATAGGCCGATGACCATAGTTTCAACAGATATTGATCATAATGGACTACGAGATCCTATAATTTTTTGCTATCAAGGCGAGAAGGAATATCCAATTCATGACCGTGATGTATTGCTTAGCCGCGTAGTTAGTCTGAAAAAGAAGTTCCAGACTTATCGTGCATATGCTTCTGCGGAAAAAGAAGAAATTATACCCAAATCTATGGAGTCAGAAGCTTATAGTTTAACCGTCAGTACACTGGAAAGTTGCCTTCTACGAAATGACCAGGAAAGTTTTGGACTTGTTCCTCTGCCTATGTTGGCTCAATCGGCACCATTGTATGGGAGCCTGGCATTTGATGTCAATAGCGATCCTTATTTGGATGTAATTTTGATTGGAAATAACCATCATACTGCGGTAAGTGAAGGACCTTATGATGCCATCAATGGTATCGTGTTGACCGGGAATGGTGATGGTACTTTTAATGTTGATAGAAAGTCGGGACTTTCTGTGTCCGGAGATGGTAGGGCTTTGTCTGCGTTGATTCAAAATGAGTCAATCAAGATTATTGCATCTCAGAATAATGGAGCGTTGCAGGTCTTCGATTTTCCCTCTGCCAGTTATCGTAAATTTGGAGACGATGATCGTTTCGCCAATATTTATTTTGATAACGGTGTACGAAGAAGAGTTGAACTACAACAAAAGGGTGGTTACATGGCCCAATATGCCAATTTTTTGATGGTACCGGAAGCAGCCAGAAATGTCACAATAGAAAATTATTATGAAGATCTTAGTGAAATTCAATAATCTGTGGGGATGCAGGAATGGCTTGGCTGTAGATGTGATAAGGATACAATGTTGATGGTTTCAACCTTTTACCATCATAGGGGCCTGATATATATCTTTTTGATTTTTGGAATTGTGGGATGCCGTGAGTCATATACGGACACCCAGCGTGGATGGAGTGTTTTATTGGATAATATGGGATCATCTTCATCTCCACGAGTAGCTGATTTAGATGGTGATGGAGTAAAGGATATTGTTATTGGTGCAGGACGAGCAGAATTCCAGTCTTGTGATTCAGCCATCATAGCCGTCAATGGGAGGAACGGTGATATTTTATGGACAGCAAGTGCTAGAGACCAGATATTTAATTCTGTCAGATTTAGGGATCTCAATAATGATCAGGTTCCCGAGGTAATTGTTGGAGGTAGATCCGCCACGTTAATGGCACTTGATGGATCTAGCGGCAAGAGGATTTGGCAATATGAGGTTTCTACGAACGTCGATCAATTATTTAATTTTTACATTCCTCAATTTGTCAGGGATTTGGATGGTGATGACTTGCCTGACCTTGTAGTGTCTGCAGGTGGAGACCCCAGGGTACTACCAGGTGATACCATTCGTCCGCCGGGAAACCTGATGCTTATCTCAGCTAAAGATGGAAGTTTGATTGCACGGGCGGAGGTGCCCGATCAAAAAGAAACCTATATGTCGGTGGTGGTCATGAATAAAGATGATCAGGAATTAGTTCTCTTTGGAACCGGTGGCGAAACAATCGCGGGCAATTTTTATTTGACCGATGTAGCATCGATATTAAATGGCGATATAAGCCAGTCGCTGCTACTTTCTTCGGGACAGTCTAAAGGCTTTATTGCACCTCCGGTGTTGGCTGACATTACCGGAGATCATCAACCTGATATTGTCGTGAGTAGTGTTGAGGGAAAAACTATAGCAATAGACGGGCAAGCATTTTCTACATTATGGGAATTTACTTTGCCGGGCACGGAGGTGTACTCCTCACACACAGTTGGTGATTTTAACCAGGATCAGGTTCCGGACTTTTTTACAAACTATGGAATTGGTGAATTTCCAAATTTCAGCAAATCTATACAGGTGTGTATTAACGGTCTCAATGGTACGATTTTTAGACTGGATACCCTGGGCACATTCCATTATAGTAGTGGTGTCGCGTATGATATTACCGGTGATGGACAGGATGATGTCCTGTTCCATATCAATGAAAGTGTACCGGGTATAGTTAAAAACACTTTGAAGCTTTACGACTATAGCCGGGACCAAATCACAGATTTCTCTCCCGTTTTTAACGGTGCTAATTTGGGATCCACACCCCTAATTGAAGATCTGGATACAGATGGTATGCTGGATGTTATTATTGTTCATGAAAATAATCCCTTTGATTTGTTTTTCAGGGAAAGAAATGCTGGACTTTTTATCAGGTTTTTACCATCGGGTTTTGCTTCTTCAAAACCGGTAAGATGGGGGTCTTATATGGGTAGTAATTTTAATGGAATGTATTAAGCAGTACCGTGCTTTTCTGCAATAACCGATTAATCACAAGTATGAAAGTAATAATATTAAAATCCGTTTTATTGCTCTTAATGCATTATCAGGTTCTTGGTCAGAACAGCCTTCCCGAACTACGGCAGGAAGGAGAAACCTATACATTTTATGTAGATGGGAAGCCGTTTATAATACTCGGTGCTCAACTATGGAATAGTAGTGCATGGCCGGGAATAACAGATCAATTTTGGGATCAGACTGATACACTTGGATGCAATACGATCGAGGCTCCCATTTATTGGCAGAATATAGAACCCGAAGAGGGGGTATTTAATTTTGAGGAGTTAGATAATTTGATTCTATCTGCCAGAGAGAGAGGCTTAAGGCTTGTACTTCTTTGGTTTGGCTCATATAAGAATGGACGCTCACAGTATGCTCCACCCTGGGTACTGGAGAATCCTGACAAATACCCGCGGATGAAAAACGCAAATGGTGAAGATATCTATGTGCTTTCAGCAGTGTCACAGGCTAATAGGGAGGCGGATAGAAAGGCATTTGTGAAAGTGATGGAGCGAATAAGGGAGGTAGACGCAGATGATCAGACTGTAATCATGGTTCAGGTTGAGAACGAGCCCGGATCAATGTGGACGGATAGAGATTATTCTCCAGATGCGAACAAATTATTTAACGGCCCAATACCTGATGTTCTTCAATCCAAATTAAAGTTATCCGGATCGTGGAGTGATGCCTTTGGTGTCAATGCGCCGGAGGCTTTTAATGCCTATTTCATCGCGACTTATATTGATGACATTGCCAGAGCAGGCAGGGAAATATACAATTTGCCCATGTACGCTAACGTATGGATCAGGGAAAATGCTTTTCAGAGGCCAGGTGAGTACCCTAGTGGTGGACCCACCTCCAATATGATCGATGTATGGAAAGCTTCAGCGTCTCACCTGGATTTGTTAGCTCTGGATTGTTATCATGGCAATCCAGAAATTTTCAAGAGTTTATGCGACACCTATGATCGACCCGATAATGCTCTTTTTATTCCGGAAATGGGTAATGGAAATAGTTTCGCCCGTTTTCAGTTTTATGCCATCGGAAATTACAATGCCATAGGTGTAGCTCCATATGGTATTGATCCCTATCATGTGGACCCTCATGACAAAAGAAATAGGGAATCCCTTGATGACAGATTTGATGGCATTGCCAAAAATTATGAACTGCTGAACGGCGCTATTAATCCCATTGCCAGTTTGCAAAGGGAAGGTAGACTCGTTGCCATTGGTGAAGAAGAGGGGATGTCGGAACAACTGGTTCGCATGGAGCACTATGATGTGCTTTTTAAATTTGGATTTCCCACATACAAAGACAGATCGGAGCGAACTGGTCGAGCCCTGATTGGGCAATTGTCGGATGATAAATTTCTTCTTATGGGATTTGACTGCAAATTTATGTTCCGCCCGGGTTATGGATCTGGTTTTAGGTCGGCAGAATATATCCTTGTGGAAGAGGGATATTTTGAGGGAGATAAGTGGATTAGAAAACGCATCTGGAATGGTGATGCGCTGTATCATTCCACCCTGCCTGCCGAGGGCGCTATTTTAAAGATTAAGTTGAGGAGAGTTGAAATGACTGATGATGTAAAGGTTAAGGCAAATTTTGATAAAAATTGATTTAACCTTTGATTGTATTCCTGCCAGTGTTGATAATTATTAAGTAATGAGTTTTCGAAAAGGGCATTTGCTAATATTATGTTTTCTGTTTTCCGGAATTGTAAGCATTGTTTGCCAGGAACCAGAACGGGATTATTTTACTTTTGAATTATCCCGGGACATGTTGGAAGATATAGAGAGAGTGATAATAGAATTTCACAGTGATCGAAACAGTCAGATTTCCAAACTATCTGATATATCTGAAAACAATATGGAAAGACGTAACCCGGGCATGGTGCCGGGTAAGGACATGTGGTTTCCTGTAATAGATCTTCAGTTGTCCGATGCTATTGAGGCAATTGCCATTATCAAACATTTTTCCGATGGTGATACCTATAGCTGGAACAGTAACTTCTGGAGTAATTCAGCACTGATTGAAGACACGCTGGTATTTAGTAACCACCTGGAACATTGGGAAAACCATCTGTTTATTGAATCCGAAACAGCCATGGTAAAGGAATTCTATTTGAGGAAAGAAATAGAAGTTAGTAGTAACATCGAAGATGCAGACCCGGAACGTAAGGTATACACTTTGAGTCCCGGTTGGTCGGGAGAGGTAAAGGTATTTGGATTAAGAGGGACGGAAAAAACGCTCTTGAAAGAAATTGACATTTCGAATGAGGTGGAGAAAAATGAACTAGTTGTAAATAGTACACTTTCTGAGGAGGATTTGATGGGCAACCTTTGCAGTACTATTCAATATATCCTTGATTGTCAGAATGTGAATCCGCTAAGTCCGACCTATGGTGGGCTTTTCTTGTTTTACGATCTGGATGCGACAACTTACCGACGGTCGGACTGGATATGGACATATGGACCGGCCATAAAGCTGCTTCTTGACGCAGCCAGAATACCAAAGATTGTCGAGGTTTTTGGTTACGAGCGATTACATGAATCAGCGAGGTTGATTGGTGAAGCATCATTGCGATTTCAGGTATTGGACAAATCCAGTCCGGCGTATGGATTAACCATTTGCCGATTTGACCCAAGAATGATCTATGAAGAGGGATTTAGTGGTTATGCCAGCCCTGCTGATGCCCAGTTTTTAGCAGGGTACGGGTGGATTCCACTGTATGAGGTAACTGGTGATAGCAGGTTTCTTGATGCTGCCATATTGCAATCTGAGCAGATTGCAAGAATAATGGAAGGTGACACGATTGTCGAACAGGATTATGTCTTCAAGGAAGAACAGTGGAAGAACTGGACCATGGATGAATCAGGTTTTGGAGTGATTGGTTTTTCGGAGGTGTATAAACACACTCAAATTGAAAAGCACAAAGAAATTGGAAGGGATTACCTGGATGGATTAATAAATGTATTAGAAGGTCCCGATGGGGTGTGGTATCGAACCTGGCACCGAAACAGAACGGATCATACAGATGACTGCTGGCCGATAAGTGAGCCAAAAGGCACTCCGGTGTTGATGAAAAATGGTCAAACTACAAGGGGTAACGGATGGGTGATGATTGGACTCCTTGCTGCACATGGAATGATGCCGGAAAATGATTACTACCTAGATAAAGCAGTTGTACTTGCTACCAGTGTAATAGAACAGCAAATGGACAATGGTGCTTTCCCATTTAGCCTGGATGTGGACTATCCAAAAGTTGGAATTAGTGAGAAGGGAACATCATTGTGGAGTATGCTGCTTTTTCAACTTTATAGATACTCAGGTAATCCGAAACATTTGCAAGCAGCACATAAAGCCTTGAAATGGTGCACGAAAAACCGGTATTCGGGAGCTGATAACCTGGCTGCTGGAGGAATTGCAGGAGACACATGGGCTTCAGGAATTGTATATCGAAATTATTATAGTCTTATCTGTACCTATACCATGGATTGGTATGGTCTTGCAATCCTTGAGCAATTGAGACTGTATGATGAGTGATTTGGTTTTTTGAATTTAATCATGAACAAGACAATCTTGAGTTTTTCCCCTGGGGTTATTCTCCTCTGGATTCTTATCTTGCTCGAAAATCACTATGCAAATCACATACCCCAGAGCCAAAGCGAATGGTCCTGTAATAGGAGTTTCTGATCGAATTACTCAACCCGATAATTTGAGGTTCCTTAGAAATATCCAACTTCTGCCCCTGGTGATTCTCATACTGTTTTGTAGCCAAACCACATTGTGGGCCCAGGAAAAAGTACTTCAGGCCGGAGCATCTATCAGTAATATTACACCGCCCCTTGGCTTGCCAATTATTGGCAATTACAATTCACCTCGTGGTGATCACATTCACGATCAGATAAATGTGCGCACCCTGGCACTCGACGATGGTACTAATAGGATAGCGATCGTACTTGTCGATAATGAAGGTATCACCAGAGCGGTCTTCGATCTGGCCAAAGAGCTGACAATGGAAAATATTGGTTTGGATGCAAAAAATATCCTGACCGCCGCCACTCATACGCATTCTTCGATATCCGGACGGACAGCCCATGAGGGAGAAGGTGCGGAGATATCAGATTACCAACGATTTGTTGCAAAACGAATAGCAGATGGAGTTCAGGTAGCATTCAATAATCTTGCTCCGGCTCAAATTGGTTGGGGCAGTGTAGATGTACCCCAGCATGTATTCAACCGGCGGTGGTTTATGTTGGATAGTGTGTGGAGTCCACTGGGTGAAAAAGAACTCGTCAAGATGAATCCAGGTTATGAGAATCTCGATCACCCGGCGGGTCCCATCGATCCCGAAGTATCTTTCATAGCGGTAGAGACTCTGGATGGTACACCCATTTGTTTACTGGGTAACTACTCACTCCATTACGTAGGTGGAGTACCATCGACCGATATATCTGCTGATTATTTCGCTGTGTTTGCTGATCGCATACAGGAGTTACTTGAAGCCGACAGGTTGACTCCTGCTTTTGTGGGCATTCTATCCAATGGAACATCGGGTGATATCAACAATATTGACTTTGGTTCTGGTCAATCGCAGCGCTACCCTCCGTATGAAAAGATGAAAATTGTAGCATATGATGTTGCTCAGGCCGTTTTTGAAGAATACGAGAACATTGAATTCTCTACCTGGGTCCCAGTAGCAGGAATGCAGTCTGAACTGACGCTTCAGATTAGGCGTGCCAGCGACGAACTGCTCGCCAGGGTTGAAAAAATTAAGGCCCATGATGGGGCCGATGGCCCTCTTTATCATCCTCTGGAAAAGATTTATGCCGATCGAATTACCAACATGGAAACGAACTGGCCTAATCAGGTTGACATCATTATCCAGACTTTTCGCATTGGAGATCTTGGTATTGCAGCCATTCCCTTTGAAACCTTTGCTGAGACAGGCCTGGAAATCAAAGAAAAGAGTCCCTTTGGGTCAACCTTCACCATTGAGCTGGCTAATGGAGCCTATGGATACTTGCCGACACCCGAGCAGCATTTAGTTGGTGGATATGAGACATGGCTTACCACAAATCAGGTACAGAAAGATGCTTCGGTCTTAATTGTCAATGAACTCATGAACCAATTTTCCAGTTTAAGGTAGACTAAATTGGCCTTCGATTCTCATTGACAAGGTTAAGTTGTCACCTTTTTGCAAAGTAGTTCTATGTTATGATTCTAACAAGACTATTCCCGGTCTCTTCTGAACTTCAATTCTTATCTTACTCAAAAATCATCATGGATATTACACATCCCAAAGACAAATTGTATGACCGGAGTATAAAGGGCACTGATCAGTTTTTTCACTCTTACCATTGGAGAATTGTGAGCTTCATCAGGCTTCTGACGCTGGTGATATTGATCCTGATGTGCAGCCTGACCACAGTGGTGGCCCAGGACCAAGTACTGCAGGCCGGAGCTTCGATCAGCAATATTACACCACCTCTTGGGCTACCTATTGTTGGTAACTATAAGTCTCCACTGGCCACACACATTCACGATCAGATCAATGCACGTACCCTGGCCCTTGATGATGGAACCAATAGAATTGCCATTGTTTTGGTAGATAATGTCAGCATCAGCCGATCCGTTTTCGACGAAGCAAAAGAGATAGTGAAGGAAGCCGTCGGTTTGGATGCCAGAAATATTTTAACCGCTGCGACCCACACCCATTCTTCTGTATCTGCCCGGTCAGCTCATGAGGGGGAAGGTGCTGAGAAGTCTGAGTACCAACGCTTCGTTGCTAAACGGATTGCTGACGGAATTCAGGTTGCATTCAATAATCTTGCACCGGCAAAAATCGGTTGGGGTAGTGTTGATGTACCGCAGCATGTCTTCAACCGGCGATGGTTTTTACAGGACAGTGTTTGGAGTCCCCTGGGTGAAAGGGAACTCGTGAAGATGAATCCGGGTTATGAGAATCTCGATCATCCGGCAGGCCCCATAGACCCTGAAGTGTCTTTCATAGCAGTGGAGGCTTTGGATGGCACACCCATCTGTGTGTTGGGTAATTATTCGCTACACTATGTAGGGGGAGTACCACCCGGTGAGATTTCTGCTGACTATTTTGCCGTTTTTGCTGATCGGATACAGGAGTTACTCGAAGCTGACAGGCAAAGCCCTCCTTTTGTGGGCATACTTTCCAATGGCACATCAGGTGATATTAATAACCTTGATTTTGGTTCAGGTAGTCGGCAGCGTCACCCTCCTTATGAGAAAATGAAAATTGTGGCACATGATGTTGCTCAGTCTGTTTATGCTGAGTACAAGAATATTGATTTTTCAACCTGGGTTCCCGTTAATGGCATGCAATCGGAGCTGAATCTTCAGATCAGACGTGCCAGCCCGGAACTATTGGCCAGGGTTGATAAAATTAAAGCTCATGATCCTTCTGAGGGTCCTATTTATCATCCGTTGGAGAAAATCTATGCCGATCGCATTACCCAACTGGAAACGGAATGGCCGGATGACATTGATATTGTTGTCCAGACATTGCGTATTGGTGATCTCGGTATTGCAGCCATCCCTTTTGAGACTTTTGCGGAAACTGGTCTGGAAATAAAGGAAAAGAGTCCCTTCGGATCAACTTTTACCATTGAGTTGGCCAATGGAGGGTACGGATACCTGCCGACACCTGAGCAACATATGCTGGGTGGGTACGAGACATGGCTCACCACAAACAAGGTTCAAAAAGATGCCTCAGTGTTAATTGTTAATGCAATTATGGAGCAGTTTTCCAGCATGAAATAAAATGAATGTAATCCCCTTTGATGTGTACTCACCTGGATACGGTGTTAGTAAACACTGGGAAAGAAACCTATTCCGGAAAATGGTTGGAATTAATTATCTCTCTGCGATCATCAGCCTCTATCTAACCACTGGTGTTGTACCTGGTCTTTTCGGACAGGAGGTATCTCTCACTGGTTCACAGAATGTAACCATTCTGGATACGACACATTACAGTCATGTCATGGCTGATACCAGAAAGTACCGGGTTTTCTTTCCTCCGGGTTATAAAGCCAATTCTGAAGAGAGATACCCGGTGATCTATTTCTTTCATGGATGGGCCCAGCGTTATTTTGGTGAGATAGGTGTAGGATACTCACATTATGATGAGGGTGATGATAATGGTGGTGATAATATGGAGGCCTTTGTGAAAAAGAGAGACGTTATCATTGTGAAAATTGATGGTTCCAATCAGTTTCCCAGCGAAGCTCTTGATCTTACCCCATATAATATTGGCACAGTGAAAAGTTTCAGGCAATTTCCCATCTACTTTGAAGAACTAGTAAAGCATGTTGACAAGAGTTACCGTACTATTCCTGATCGGCGGCACCGGGCAGTATCGGGCCTTTCGATGGGTGGATTTATGACATTTTGGGTCAGTGGGAAGTATCCTCACCTGGTTTCCGGTGCCGGTAACTTCTGTGGATCCCCGGAATTCACGATCGGGCCTTATGAATTTCCTGTGGAGTACAACCATAATCACATGTATGATAATTATGAAGGGGTGAATGTGCGGTTTCATTGGGGCTCAAGCGATAAACTTCGGTACTATCATCAGGATCTGAACAAGATTTGGCCGCAGGTTATCGATAATTATGAGTACCAGATTTATGAGGCTTCGCATATAACCTGTGGTATGGGAGACATGTTTGAATTTCTCTATCAGACTTTTACCAATCCACTACCGGATCCGGAAAACTGGCATCACATTGACGTCTATCCTAACTTTGATATATGGGGATATGAGGTGACTTCCGACAGAAACAGACCAGGATTCACGGTACTAAAAAATGTAAATGAGCGTGGATTTCGGAGTGCAGTCAGGAATCTTTTGCCAAAGGGCGAACTCATGTCCGATGTAAATCTGAATATAAAGACGCCACCTGTCTACGATAGTCATAGCACCTATTATATTAGTGACTACAACGAGTTTACCGGAGTATCCACCATAGATACAGTACATGCTGGTCCTGATGGAAGGATACATATTGCTCTTGATGGTAACGTACACCATGTGGGTATTAACAAGGCCAATGAAAGAGCAAATATGGCGCTGCTATCTGCTCAAACAACTAACATACCCTGGCTACAGGCCAACAAGGAAGTGGAGCTATCTGTAAAACTCCTCAATAAGGGTTTGACTGATGCGCAGGGTCTTGATATGGAGCTGTCCGCATCCAGGGACCATGTGGACATTATCAAGAACTTTAGCACGCTGGCGAAGGTTGGTTCGGGTGAAGTGGTGGAACAGGAGAATGCTTTTACGGTGAGCGTAACCAGTGACACTGTTGAGATTGTCAGGTTTTTGCTCACCATAGAGGATCAGTCTGGAAATCAGTGGACAGACCATTTTGATATGAAAGTCAGAAATGATGAAGACAATTTGAATGGAGAGCTGGTCGTAGCTGATGGCAAGATGTTGACGGTGGTTAGTGAAGCCGTAGACTCGGTGACCGAAATGATTGGTGTGGGTAATGGAGATGGTATTCCCAATCCCGGCGAGAGTATTGTCATTCTGATCAAAAATCAGGGAAAGCTCTATCGAACCAGTGCCTTTACATCCTCTCAATATGTTAATCCTAATGGCATCTATCTTCAGACTTCCGATAGCTGGCAAAACTATGAGCATATTGGAGCTTCGACAAAATTCACAACCCCCGTCATTGCGTCTGATTGTCCGGACGGAGAAGAACTTGATTTTTGGCTGGAATATTGGGTGCCAAATCTGCCTGAACATATCATAAAGAGAGGTACAGCATCCATTAGAGTCGAAGGAAGCCGGGACGAAACGGCACCAGTTTTCAAATGGATGGAGGTTAGAAACGACAGAAAAATGGTGGTTGCTGCTTATGACCCATCAGGAATTAAGTTAGTGAAAGTGAGGATGATACCAGATGAAGAAGCATCACAAATACGATATATCAATTGGGATAAGCCGGAAGGATTTGAAATAGTGCTGGGTGATAAAGGAGAGTCAGGAGATAATTTTGCCGGGGACTCCATATTTAGTGCTTCAATCACCAATCGGGCAAATTATTACTACAAGACTGAGATTCAGATCACGGATTTTGAGGATAATACCCTGATTTATAATCATGAAACTCCGATATTTATACAGGATCTCAAATAATTTGATGTGATTCCAGGTATTTGTACTAGTTACCTTTGAAAACATGTAGAGGTATTTTATTAATCAAGGCGTTGTCTCAGGCTCGTCTTTAAACAACGAAAATTGTGAGCAACAGAAGAACATTTATTAAGCACTCATCCGCGATAGCCGGTGGTATTCTAATACATCCGAACTTTTCCAGGGATGCAAAGATGGCAGAAACTGAGTTGAAAGTCGGGCTGGTGGGCTGTGGAGGCCGTGGTACCGGGGCTGCAGTCCAGGCACTTAAGGCTAACCCGGGGAACAGGTTGGTAGCTTTGGGTGACGTTTTTGAAGAGCAAACCAAAGGCTGTCTGCAAAAACTCATGAATATTGATGAAATCAAAGGACAGGTCCAGGTTGGAAGTGAAAACTTATACGTTGGGTTTGATGCTTATCAAAAGGTGGTAAGGGATGTTGATGTGGTTCTCTTCGCTACCCCTCCGGCATTCAGACCGGAGCACTATGAGTACGCTGTTGCAGAGGGAAAACATGTCTTTCTCGAAAAACCACTGGCTTGTGATGGACCTGGAATCAAGAGGATTCTCAAAGCAAATGAAGTGGCCAAGACGAAGAACCTGAAGGTTGTGGTCGGTCTGCAAAACAGGTATGACCCGGCTCATAATCAGATGGTGGAAAGGATTAAGAAAGGGGCTATTGGAGATGTCGTAAGTAGTTCTTGCTATTATATGAAAGGCGGGTATAAACTGATTCCAAGATCGTCAGTAAATTCGGAACTGGCATTTCAAATTAAGAACTACCATTACTTCACCTGGCTGTGGGCAGGTGCACCCGGAGGATTACAGATTCACAATGCAGACATAGTGCACTGGGTGAAAGATAGCTATCCGGTTAGTGCCCAGGGTCTGGGTGGCAGGGCATGGCTCCATGGTCCTGACAGTGGTGATGTGTTTGATCATTTTTACATCGAATACACCTATCCGGATGGTACGAAAATGGATAGCCAGCTGAGAAATATCAATGGAACCCTTGCTAAGAATGGCGTTTGGTTTGTAGGTACCAAGGGTACAGCCAATATACATGATGGAATAAAAAATCACAAAGGGAAGGAAATCTGGAAGTTTGATGAGGAAGCAAATCCCGGAAATTCATTGCAGATAGAGCATGATCAGCTTTTTGCATCCATCATAGATGATAAACCGATTAATGACACGGAGTATGGAGCCTATGGGTCACTGGTAGCTGTAATGGGAAGGATAGCAGCACATACTGGTCAGGTAGTAACCATGGAGGATGCCCTGGAGTCGGAGCCATTTTTCGAGGAAGATATTAAAGATTGGTCCATGGCACCGGTTATGCCCGATGCTAACGGAATCTATGATTTTCCACGACCGGGTTCAAAGCTACAGCTGTAAGCAAGGGAATGAATCGTATTCCTTCTTTTGCTTTAGTGAGTTGAGACCAGACAACACCCTGAAAAAATAGAGAATGAGGAAAATCTGCCTGGCAGTGTCAGTATTTGCCGGTATGTTTTTTGGCTGCAGTACCGATGACGCAACAGATGACACTCTCGCATTGGAGGATGGCATGAAGGCTGTTCTCATTGTTTCAGAGCCTCTGACCATGGATCCGGTTGCCTATGCTTTTGATGAGCATGAACACCTGTATGTGGTGGAAAGCAGAGGATACCCTGATCCTGCTGAGGGAGGTACTCCTGATACCAAGTTAGGACAGATTGCCCATCTTTCTGATCAGAATGGAGATGGGATTTACGATAAGCGCACGGACTTTGTCACGGGTCTCACGTATCCCAATGGCATCTTGCCCTGGAAAGGTGGTGTTTTTGTTACCTGTGCACCAGACATATACTACTTCAAGGATACAACCGGAAATGGTGTCGCAGATATTGAAGAGGTGGTACTTACCGGCTTCTTTGATACTAAAACGGCACAGATCAGGATGAGCCACCCTACGCTTGGTCTCGATGGATGGGTGTATTTAACCGGGGGGCTTAATGGAGGAAAAATTTCTAGTCCCTTACATCCCGGTCGTGACACGGTAGCATATACCAGTAGTGATGGACGCTTTCACCCTGAGACCTACGAGTTTGAAACGGTGACGGGGAAAAGCCAGTTTGGAATCACCATTGATCCGTTTGGAAGACGTTTTGGTTGTTCAAACCGGCACCCCGTAATGCATGCCGTTATGGAGCAGCATTACCTGAACCGAAATCCACATTTGCTTTTTAATGAAACCATCAACAACGTGTCAAAGGTCCAGGCAGAAGCGGTTGTTTATCCGATCAGTGGTGCAGCTATCACGGCAGATTATATTCCGAGCCTGATTGGAAGATCACATCAGGGTACTTTCACAGCTGCCAGTGGAACCTATGTTTTTTCAGACGATGGACTGGGGGAGGATCATAACACCAATGTATTTATTTGTGAATCAGCTCAATCTATGGTGCAACGTCAGATCATGACTCGGGAGGGACCTACTTTTTCCTCAGTGATTGCCAGGGATGGAGTTGAGTTTTTAGCCTGTAAGAATGAGTGGTTTAGACCGGTTTTTGTTGGCAACGGACCTTATCCCGGCCTGTATGTAGTAGATATGCATAGAAAAGTAATAGATCACCCATCCTACGTTCCTGAATCTATGCGGGATGAACTGGATTTTGAAAGTGGTCGTGATATGGGAAGGATATACCGTATCGAAAGAGAAGGTGCAGTAAAACCAAATCAGGTCCAATTTGGAGATGCCACCTCATTGGTCAATTTGTTGGACTCGGAATCCGAGTGGGTTCGGTCTACGGCGTTTCGCTTACTGTTAGAGAAGAAGCCTAGGGATTTTGACTCTTTGTTGCTGCAGGTGGCCAGAAGTTCTGTTCATGCATCCAGCCGGGTGAAGGCCCTGTGGTTATTAGCTGATTTTGGAGGAACTGAGGAAGAAATCATTTCTATTGCTACCGGGGACCCCACCCCTGCTGTCAGAGAGCAAGCTATGTACTTTCTGAAAAATACAGGGCCAGGTGTCGAAGCTTCAGAGGTTCTGGCCAGGATGGCTGAAGACCAGGCCCCCAGAGTGCGGTTTTTAGCGGCACTGGAACTGGGGAATTTTGCTGATGCAGGGGCTACCAGGGCCCTGGCAAAACTGGCAGCCGAGGATGGTGCAAATCCATGGATGAGAGCAGCTGTTTTGTCGGGTATTGGAAATCGTATGTCTGCTTTTCTTGAGACCTTTCGGGAAGAACCCAATGTTGAACCTGATGTAAAAGCTGTTATCATGCAGGAAATGGGAGTCATGTTTGGTAATGGTGCCGACAGGAGGGCCGTAGCAAACCTCCTCGGAAACATGATAGATCAGCGGTCTGCAAGTTGGTCTCTGGCAGCTGCAGCCGGTTTGGCACGGGGGATT
>JAUILF010000483.1 GCA_030433135.1 Bacteroidia bacterium
GGAACCGGGTTTGGCAGCTGGGATTTTCATCCGGAATTCATGCAAAATGGATTATTCTATACTTCCCATAATGAGACACCCGCAACGAAGCCGGCTGACTTCACCATGCCTGATTCGATCCGGGTGACGGTCCAGGCCGTCATTCTGGAGTGGAAAGCAGATGACCCCGAGGCACAAGTCTTCTCTGGTACTCACCGGGAGCTAATGCGCATCGATATGTATGGAGGAGCGCACACAGCACAGGAACTTACCTTTAATCCTTTGGCCACACCCGGCACAACTGATTATGGTCTATTGTATCTGGGAATAGGCGATGCCAGTACCGCTTTAAGGGGATATACATTTTTGTGTGACAATATTGAACATATCTGGAGCTCGGTGATCCGATTTGATCCCCGGGGAACTAATAGTGATAATGGAAAGTATGGTATCCCCCCGGATAATCCTTTCGTTGGTACGCAGAATGCCCTGGGTGAGATCTGGGCACATGGTTTCCGAAATCCTCATCGTATCAGCTGGGATCTGACGGGATCGGGGAAAATGTTCATTACCAATATCGGACAGCACAGTGTGGAGGAAGTAAATCTTGGTATGGCCGGTGCCAACTACGGCTGGCCCTACCGGGAAGGTACCTTCCTGTTTGATCCGGATGCCAACCCGGAATTGGTCTATCCTTTACCTGAAGATGACACTGGCTATACCTATCCGGTAGCCCAATACGACCACGATGAAGGAACCGCTGTTTCCGGGGGATTTGTCTATGCAGGATCAACGATCCCCGAGCTCGAAGGCAAGTATATCTTCGGAGACATCTCGCGAGGAACTTTGTTTTATACAGAGGTCGAAGAGATGAGCCAGGGGGAATTGGCACAGGTATATCGTTTGAATGTAGCCCTCAATGGCCAACCCACTGATTTGGAAACCGTCACCGGTAACCGGAGAGTTGATCTGCGAATTGGTATTGACGGAGATGGCGAACTTTACATTTTCACCAAGAGCAATGGGGGAATTTACCAGGTGGTGGGGGTTACTGAAGGAGAAATGCTGTAATAGAATGACTCGTACACTACCTTATTTTATTAGGGAGCTGTAAACGGACCTCCACTTTCAGTCTACAATTATCTTAATCTCAAAATCAGATTGAGTATGTTACCTGTATTCGTAGAATATAATTTGTACACCTGTCAGATTTCCTCTTCTCTCCTGCGGAACTTCTTCCATCATATTCTCTGCCCATTCCATCATAGCTTCCATACTTTCCCAATGGATTTCTACCACCTCCTGGAATTCTGGCGCCCCCATAGGACTCATTACACCATCACTGCGATGTGTTTTGAGATGGCCTTCGTGCCCTTCAATCGAATCAATAATTTCATCCAGTATTTGCTGGTTTTCAAAACCATTGGGCACCAGCATCAGGTTGGTAATTTCGAGGCTAGCTTCCGTATCCTGGGCTTTAAGGAGGGAGGAAGCCAGTGCCAGGCAAAGGATTAGAAAGATTTTCATTCTCATGATATTTTAGGATTGGTTAATTACGAGAAACGGGAACCCGATTCAACCTTAGAGAACTTGATGATCTCTAATCGGAACTAAGTTCGTGCCTCAAATTTCACCAGATCGTTCATATCATAATTGTAAAAATCGGCACTTTTGGTCTTTGCCTTCAGAAACTGGGATGGAGTGATGCCTCCAAAGAATTTAAAGTCCTTGATGAAATGTGATTGGTCGTAATAGTTGTTTGCATAGGCAACATCAGTCAGCGATGAAATTTTGCCGTCCTGGATTTGCCGACAGGCTCGATGGAAACGCATTATCTTCTTGTAGAAGGCGGGACTTAATCCTACTCGTTCGCTAAAAAGTTCCCTGAATCTACGCGGTGACAAGCAAATGGTATCACTGATCGAATTAAGGTCTGTACTATTCTCTTTCTTCAGGAGGAAGACAGCTGAAGAAATGCGCTCTTCGAACAACTCTATATTCACATGTCTCGCCAGGAATCGTTCCACCTGCCTGAACTTTTCCAACAAGGTAGTAGCTTCAAATACGCGATCAAACAACTCTTCACTCTCACTCTTTGAAAAAAACAGGTCCAAATCCATGGAGGTGTTTTGCAGCTCATGCACGGGACAACCTCTTAGATAATAGAGTCCATAAGGTTTGAGCTGAACGTTGATAAAACGGAGGTTTCGGTCTTTTTTTAATGCTACCGGAGCATTCCAGCAAGTGTAAAATAACCCCGGCCCCGATCCATCATGGTAAGATATAGCCCCGGTGTCATCCAGAGACAGCGTCATATTACTAGAGGCATTGGGAAGGATTCCAAACCAGCCATCGGGTTTATCACTTTCAGTCATTTCTACATACCCGATGCATTGCACCACTTTTTGCAGGGCCAGGTCTTTAGGAAAGTAAAGTCTCTGCTTCATAGTGACTCAATGAAAAAGCATAAACCTGAAAATAAGCATTGCAAGGCAAAAATCAAGGCCACAGGGGCTACTGCTGAGATCTTAGGACAATACGGTTTGTACAAATGAGACAAATGGGGTGATGGGCATCTAAAGTGGCCTAATCCAATGAAAGCCCAAAAAAAGAGTATACAACAAAGGCCCGATTCACAATCTAGCAAATCGGGCCTTCCATATTTTTTTGGCATTTACTTTACCTGAGGATCACCATTTTCCGGGTCTTAGAAAATGACCTTGCCTGCAATCGATAGTACAGGACGCCACTCAGTCCTAATTCTGATTGATGCAACAAGATGGTATTGTACCCTCTGGCATAATGCCCACTCACTTCTCTTAATACCCTGCCGGTCACATCGTGGATGCTGATGGTAGCTTCCATGGCCTCAGGCAATTCAAAGCCGATGACCGTTTCCTCCCGGAACGGGTTGGGGCGATTCTGCTCCAATGCGTAGCCATCATGATTGGCAGCATTGAGTCCTGCATCTGCTGGAACATCTATACCTGATTCACCTTCGGACTGCAATCCTCTTCCTCTGTCCATCACCCTAGTTCCAGTACTGGTTGACTGGGTCACATCGCCTTTTTCTCCACTACTGCTGATATCAGCACAACCAACGAAGTCTCCCTGAACGATCATTACCACATCGCAGTAATCAGCCGTACCGCTAGGATAGCTAATGACCCACATCCGCACAAAATGTGCTCCCAGGTCGTCACAATCCAAATTAAGGGAATCCGCATCTTCAACCCAGGTGGTGTCCCCTTCTCCATCCACGAACTCCAGTCTGTAGGCCAGGCTGTCATCATTGCAGGCAGCTATACTACTACTATTAAACTCCTCAGCCCAGATGACCGAAGAAGCCGTATCTATCTGTCCGTCTCCATTACTGTCCCATGGTGTCAAAGTAGCAGTCATGCTGCTGATGCATACCGGTGTAGGCTTCTTCCCAGAGTTAACGGTAACCTCATAGCGGCATGTGCTTTCATTATTGCAGGCATCTATAGTAGTTACACTCAAGACATATGTTCCCGGTGTCAGGTCGTTTACGGTAATTTCGAAAGAACTCACGCTATCAACACCCAGATCGCCATCTCCATTCGTGTAGTTTTCGAGGTTATCATCTACCTCTTTTTCCAGCGTCCAGCTATAGTTTTCAACCCCACAAGCATCTCCTGTAGTCACTTCCACTGTCAGGTCGTAATCACAACTGGCGGTTGAAACAATTCCTCCGTTTTCTACCGGGCCGGTAATCAGGCAAACCGGTGCCGTGGTATCCTGAACCACGATGGTCTGTACACATTTATCCAGATATCCACTTTGGTGCCACCAGCGTTTCTGTGTTGACTTTCCATTTTCACACCAGT
>JAUILF010000484.1 GCA_030433135.1 Bacteroidia bacterium
ATTGTCGGGAGATGGTTTTCTTGCCATGAAGTTTTTGAAAAATGTAAGCGCAGGGGACAAGAGAATCGTTGTGGTAAACGGCAAGATTCTTGGGGCTGCACTGCGGGTGCCCGCACCAGGTTCATGGCTTTGCAATGTGAGCCAGGGTGGGGTGTCGGAACGGTCCTATGCAGATGATAGGGAAAAAGAAATGGCAGCGGTCATTCATGATGTCGTGGCACCACTCGGTATTGGAATATTTGGAATGGATACACTGCTTAATGACAATGGACAACGCGTTTTGTCAGAAATAAATACGCTCAGTGTGGGTGGAGTGGGTCCGATGGAGATCCAGAGCAGACTGCCTGTCACGGAACAAGTTGCGGATGAATTACTTAACTTTTTTGAACAACAATAATATGACTTGGAATATGGATGGATCAATTGAGGTGATCGATGAACTTGACCTGAGCACGATAGAGCCAGGTGCTCGGAAGCGATTTGCCATTCCGCTTGTAAACGATGGGCTGGGCATGCCGATTTATGTTCCAGTCATGGTTGCTAAGGGGCATGAGGATGGCCCAACGTTAGCGGTGACAGCGGCTGTTCACGGAAACGAACTTAATGGTATTCCTGTGGTGCAACGTGTGTTTAAAGAGGTGGCGAGCGAAAATATAAGGGGGACACTGATTGGGATCCCTGTTGTAAACGTGCCTGGCTTGCAAATGATGCAGCGCAAATTCAATGATGGTGAAGACCTCAATCGTATAATGCCTGGAAAGGAGCGTGGCAACACCAGCGATATGTATGCATATCGCCTGGTCACACGTATTCTGAACGTGGTAGATTACCTGGTTGACTTGCATACGGCCAGTTTTGGGAGGATCAATTCCTACTATATACGGGCAAATATGCAAGACAAAGAAAATGCACAACTTGCACGACTGCAGAATGCGCAGATCATTGTGGATAGCCCGGCACCAGATAGTACGCTGAGAGGTTATCTGGGTACACAAGGCAAGAAAGCGATTACACTCGAAGTGGGGGATCCGAGTCGATTTCAAAAGGGGCTGATCCGATCTGGCTTGACCGGCATTTTCAACACACTCAGTTATTTGAATATGATGGATGGAGAGGTTGAGGATCCTGAGGGGGAGCCATACGTTTGCTCCCACTCTTACTGGCAATATACCGATGAGGGTGGATTTTTGGAGGTGCATCCGCAGGTTACAGAGTTGGTTAAAAAGGGACAGGTGATTGCTACCGTTCGGAACATATACGGTGACCTGATCAAGCAGCATCGGGCCTATGAGGATGGTGTCGTTATAGGCAAGAGCACGAATCCGGTTGCACAGACGGGAAGCAGGCTGCTCCACTTGGGGATCCTCAAATAGTTATGGAGGTAAGGATCGCAGCGGGAGTCTGCGTTTGTTAAGGGGAAGAGAGATGCGGAGCCGGAAAAGCTTTCAGGTTTCTGGTCGTAGTAGGCATATTCTCTTTTACCATTTGACCGATCAGATGTATAATTTCAAACGCTAGTAAAAATTACATTTTATGCATCGACGTCAATTCATCGGCCATGCTGCTATGGGTTCACTTGGTTTCTTGAGCCTTCCAAATCAAATAGGAGCCATTAGGGAGCGGTTGGGCTCTATGGAAGAGGCTAGCGAGGGTGCAGTCAAGGATTTACAGTGGCATAGCTGGGCGGGAAAGCTTTTAGGCACTAATCCTTTGGAAATTGAAAAAAATACTGGGAGGCCATATACCGCCAGAATGCCTATCATGTTTCCGGGGGCACGGAAATGCAGGCCCTTTCGGCGATCAATCTAGCCCAGTGGGATATCCTTGGCCAAGCTGCCGGCATGCCTGTTTTTCAATTATTGGGCGGTTCTGCTGACAAACAACCAGCTTGAGATTGGGTGTGAGTTTCACAGTGTTTGGAACCTACCCAGTGCGATCCGGATTGCTAAGGCTCTGGAACCATATGATATTCTTTTTTTAGAAGATATTCTCCTTCCGGATAATCTAAATTTCTATACAGCGCTATCACAACACACCTCGATTCCTCTCGTATTAAGTGAACGATTGGCAACTCGATTTGATTTCCGGGAAATGTTTGAGTCAAAGGCAGCGAATATTGCCATTTATGACCTGACGTGGTGTGGCGGTATCACGGAGGGCAAAAAGATTTCGGACATGGCCAACACGCACTATATTCCCACAATGATGCATACAGCCGGAGGTCCGATCCTTTGGTATGCCTCTTTACATTTAGCGGCGGTGATCACCAATCTTTTTTTTGTGGAGAGTGTATATCCGAACTGGAAATCTCGCTACCCATATTTCTTTGATAATGTTCCACAAGTTTTCAAGGGTACTGCAATGCCGCCTCAATTGCCCGGCCTGGGTCTGCAGTTCAAGGAAGGGTTATTTGAGAGCAATGATGTAATCATTAATTTGATTGCAGAAGAAGGACGATAAAAACAACATGAGTATTCAATCAAGTCTAGTCGGTAACTGGTATAAAGTTTGGAACATGAACACTGATGTTTGACGATTCCAATGGTTACGGATGGGGGATATAACTAAGCACAATTTTCCTGTGGCTAGTCCTGGTCAATTGGTGAAGTATAGTGCTGGATAGATCGACAACTAGGTGTACAGTGGATTGTCAAGGGAGTGTAGTTACCTGGTTTCAGAAAGGACCGAGGTAAGATGTTCAAAACCAAGGAATTTCCTTTTCTGTCCTCCTGTATTGCCTGTACCTCGCGTTAAGGTTGTCTGCCGATTAATGTCTGTGTTATCAACAATACGGGGCTCTTCTGCTTGACCTTAGCCATCTTTTCCTCCTTGCACGACCCACTGGTTGGCAACTAGCGGAAGAAAAGATTTTACTATACTTTCCCACTTCCCTAGTTCAATTTTATGATTTATCACTGAAAATGTTCTCATTCATTCCTGTTCATGCAAAGATAGGGTCACAACTTGATACGCACATGCTCTAAGGTTTTATTTTCCTGGGGAGTTAAATAGAGCAAAGCGGTTGAGATATTCCGGGTTATTTTTTAGTAATTGCTTCAAAATGATGGGTTTGAAAATATAGGAATATACCATGTGTCGAAATGGTGATTTTAGGGCAGATGTGCTGTGCATTTAGATTGTCTAATTAAATCAATAAACTGTTTCGTGGATGAATCTACCGACGGATATTGTTTGTTGATTTATGGTAAAAGTGTATATTGTTAGTGAAGATTTGTAGGAAGTCGACAGATCCTCAGTTGATTTTGTAGATACCATGCTGATTACCTGTTAGAAACAGGTAATGATAATTTTGACTATGAGTCAACTCCGCAATGACCCGTTTGAACGCTATGACACACTGAATTCAAGAAATGTAACCGACTCGCGACACCTTTTTCTGTTTTTTTCGGAAAGAGACGAAGACACACTTATCCTCATTTGGTGGGCATTTATAACTATAACCCGGCTCAACGAAACTTAAAACTAGAACTGAAACCTGTATAGACTTCTTCCCATATAGATTACTCTGATTGGATCTCGATGTTCGAGGTTAAATGGATGGTTATATAACGTCCTTGGAAAGGTATGTGCTATAGGATCCAACTTCAGAAATGATATAACTTGCGGATAAGTTTGATACAAAATCAAACTAAAAATGATGTGTTCGATCAGATCCCACCACCAATTTTTTTCCAGTAGTATTTAACAGCTGATATCCGGCCTTGCCACATGCGAGCCCAGATATTAGTTTACAGCATATATACGTAAAATTGTAGTTATAGTTAGATTTTATACCCTTTTGAAAATGAATAGAAGAAGTA
>JAUILF010000068.1 GCA_030433135.1 Bacteroidia bacterium
GATACCACCGGAATCTATGTCGACACCCTGGCTACCATCCACGGCTGTGATAGTGTAGTGACCCTCGATCTGATCGTACATCCGGTCTATGACGAAGTGATAGATGCCCAGATTTGTGATGGTACAGCCTATGACTTCCACGGAACAATGATCACAGATGCAGGTACCTACACCGATGTATTAAGTACTGCCAATGGCTGTGACAGTGTGATCACTTTGAACCTTACTGTGCTCGAGATTTTGACCACGGATCTCACCGCAGAAATCTGCGATGGCGATGTATACGATTTCAATGGTATGATGTTGACCACAACCGGTATTTACATGGATACTACCATTAGTTCTATCGGCTGCGACAGTATCATTACTATGGATCTCACGGTACTGCCGGTGAATACGGAAACAGTCCTGGCAGAGATTTGTGAAGGAGATGAATATGACTTCAACGGTGACTTGTTAACATCTACAGGAACCTATGTAGATACTGTAACAGGTACCAATGGTTGTGATAGTATAGTGACGCTTGAACTGACCGTAAATCCGGTTGCGGCTACTGCCATTAGTGGAGAGATTTGCGAAGGAGACACCTATGATTTCCATGGTACATTGCTGGATACTGCCGGTGTATATGTAGACACATTGGCTACCATCCACGGCTGTGACAGCGTGGTGACCCTGGATCTGATCGTACATCCTGTCTATGATGAAGTGATCGATGCCCAGATTTGTGATGGTACAGCATATGACTTACACGGAACAATGATCACAGATGCTGGCACCTACACAGATGTATTAACTACGGTCAATGGCTGTGACAGTGTGATTACTTTGAATCTGACCGTACTTGAAATTCTAACCACTGACCTTACCGCAGTGATCTGCGATGGTGAGGTGTACGATTTCAACGGTATGATGTTGACCACAACCGGTATTTATATGGATACGACAATCAGTTCCATCGGCTGCGACAGTATCATAACTATGGATCTTACAGTGTTGCCGGTGAATACGGAAACAGTCCTGGCAGAGATTTGTGAAGGAGATGAATATGACTTCAACGGTGACTTGTTAACATCTGCAGGAACCTATGTAGATACAGTGCCGGGAACCAATGGATGTGATAGCATTGTGACCCTAGAGTTGACAGTACATCCGGTAGCGGCTACGGCGATTAGTGGAGAGATTTGCGAAGGAAATACTTATGACTTCCATGGTAGTCTGTTGGATACAACGGGTATATATGTAGACACATTGGCTACCATCCACGGCTGTGATAGTGTAGTGACTCTGGATCTGATCGTACATCCTGTGTACACTGAGACAGTTGATGCGGTGATCTGTGAAGGAAACAGCTATGATTTCAATGGTACGATGTTGACTACTGAAGGCATCTATGTTGATACGCTTTCAACCATACAAGGTTGCGACAGTATCAGGATTCTTAATCTGACGGTCCTGCCGATCCTGCGGGAGGATATCGCTGCCGAAATCTGTGATGGTGAGGTTTTCGATTTCCATGGTGAGCTTCTAACTACAACAGGAGATTATATTGATACCCTGGTAAGCTCAATCGGCTGTGATAGTGTGGTATTCCTGAGATTAACAGTTCATGAAATCAAGTACACTGATATTGCAAGCGAGATTTGTGAAGGTGAGGTGTATGACTTCCACGGTATATCTCTCGATTCTACGGGAGTATTCGTAGACACACTGGTGAGTGCCTCAGGGTGTGATAGCATTATCACTCTTGATCTGACAGTTCATCCTGTATATAATACGGCTCTCGAATACTCAATCTGTGAAGGGGACAGTGTTACTGTGGCGGGAATAACTTACCGTTCGGCAGGTAGCTACACTGATACTTTACAGACTATTAATGGTTGTGATAGCATCCTGGGTATTTCCATTGAAGTCAGGGAAATCAGATTCGGTAGTATTAATGCTACGATTTGTGATAGTGATACCTATGATTTCAATGGAGTCATCCTTGATTCTGCTGGCATCTATGTTGATACGCTTACCAGTTCCATCGGTTGTGATTCTATCCTCACCCTGAACCTGGAGGTCTTGAGGGTAACAAGAAAGAGTTATGTGAAACAGATCTGTACTGACCAGCAGTATCGATTTAATGGTAAGGTATTAGCTGCGACTGGAGTCTATCGCGATACACTTGTCAATGCAGCTGGTTGTGATAGTGTAGTATCTGTTGACTTAAGAGTAGTTGATGTCATAGAGGTGGATATTACAGACACTATCTGTGAAATGGATTTCACTACCATTAACGGAAAAGACTACGACACCGCAGGAGATTATATCGATACGACGACGGCTGTTGGTGGTTGTGACAGTGTAATGTATATACATATCTATGTGGCTCCGATAGAAAGAACTTCTATATCCGAGACCATCTGTGAAGGTGATGTATTTGACTTCCTGGGTGCTGAGTTGACTACTGAAGGTATCTACTATGATACCCTATCGACAGTGTTCGGATGTGATAGCATCATTGAACTGGATCTGGAGGTCATTCCAACATTACACACTGGAATAACGGATACCATCTGTGAAGGAGACTTCTTCTATGTTGGCGATACCAGCTTTAATGTGACTGGTCTGTATGATGTGACGCTCACATCTATTATCACGGGATGCGACAGTGTCGTGCACCTGGATCTGACCGTTATACCGACATCAATCCATACCGACACCATAAGGATCTGTGAAGGAGAGACTTATGAGTTTAATGGAGTTCAGTATGACTCGACCGGTATCTACATTGACACGCTGGTCTCTGCAGCCGGATGTGATAGTCTGGACATCCTTGATCTGGAGGTACAACCCCTGGCTTTCAGTACTGTGATGTATAACCTCTGTGTAGGGGAAGTTGCCGATATACACGGAGTTCAGTATGGCTCAGACACCACCTTTAATCTGGTATTTACCAGTTCATATGGTTGTGACAGTACCGTTACTTATGAAGTGACCGTGCTACCCATAGTAGAGGTAATGTCTGATGATGTTGCAATTTGTGCTGGTGAGAGCATCGAGTTGAATGTAGAGGTAACGGGAACAGAAGATCCACAACTACTCTGGACTCCTTCAGCCGGGCTATCCTGTGACACCTGTGTGAATCCCATAGCCACTCCGGATGAAACCACCGTATATACTGTTTCGGCAGTGGGTTGTGGTGGTGAAATAGTGGAGATTGAAGTTACAGTGGAGGTGGTTCCATATGCCGGACTCACGGTATCAGAAGATGAAACCATCAACCTGGGTCAATCTGTAACCATTTCGGCTACAAATGAGGTCTTCACCATTCCAATTGACTGGTATAATGACGATACGGGAGATCTTATCTGTACGGATTGTCCGAGGATCACTCAGCAACCGTCGGCTCCGGGTGAATACCGGTACAGGGCTAGCGCAGTCAATGAACTTGGATGTGGTGAGGAGCAAGTAGTGACGATTACCGTGGTAGACCCATGTGAAGTTGGCAAGATTGTAGCTTCTAATGCTATGACACCTAACAACGATGGATACAACGATGAGTTTGAGATTCAGAATACAGGTGTGTCCGAAGTGACTCTGGTACAAGTGTTTAACCGCTGGGGTGAGCTGGTATTTGAGTCCGGAGGTATAGAAGATAAATGGGATGGTACATTCAACGGTGAACCTGTTAACCCGGGTGTGTTCATGTATCTGATCCACGGTGTATGTGTAAGTGAAGATGACTTCATCCTTAGTGGAAACGTAACCGTAATTCGATAACTCCCTAACGAAAAGACAATGACTTAAACCTATTTAGATAACATATAAAAAATTGTATTTGATCGCACTTTTATAATTAGTTGACCATGAGATATATAAAACAAAAGTGTGCCCCCCACACTGAGGAAATTCCCCCTATGGAATATCCGCTAAAGCGGGTCTTTATAGAACTGGAAGAGGCTACTACCTACATCGCGAAAGCCGTGTTTGTAGTAGTCCTCCTCTTTAGCCTGGCTTACCAGGCCAAAGCACAAGACATACATTTATCGCACATTCATGCCTCACCGACTTATATTAATCCGGCCATGACGGGCTTGTTTACCGGTGATCTGCGCTTTGTTGCCAACTACCGGAGTCAGTGGCAGAACTTTACCAATGGATTTCAAACTTTCCTCGGCTCTGCCGATATGAAGTTGAACCAGGGATTTGGATTGCAGGATGATGTCGGGGCAGGCATTCAGGTTATGTCTGACAAGGCTGGAGATCTGAATTTCAGTACCCAGTCTGCCAATTTTACCCTGTCTTATTTAAAGGCACTGAACAAATTGGGTGACCATTTTATATCCTTTGGGATATCCAATGGGTTTGTACAAAACCGGTTGGACCTGTCTGCCCTGGAGATTTTTGATCAGGATCCCTTTCTCCAGGATGCAGCCTTTGCCGGACAGAACACCTACTATGACCTGTCAGCCGGATTGGCCTGGTTTGTTCCCTTGCGCAGAGATAACTATTTCTACCTGGGAGGATCTATTTTTCACCTTAACCAGGCATTGGTATCCTTGAGTCAGAATGATGATCATCATGGTGTCGACGGTACCTCACTGGAACCCAGGAAGATTGTACACGGTGGTGCCAACTTCAGATTTAATGAGTACCTGACACTGAAACCGAGCTTCATTTATTTTGATCAGGCCCCTCATAAAGAATTCAACCTGGGTACCTTTCTCAAGATCACCCGGGAAACCAGGGAATACCTGAGACCTGAATATGCATTCTATGCCGGTCTATGGTACCGTTGGTCGATCAATGACGGGGAGTTTCATAAGGATGCTCTTATTGCCTCCTTGAGATATGACTTTCGGCGCACGGTTTTTTCCTTCTCGTATGACCTGAATATTTCACCACTGCAGAAAGCCAGTGATGGTCTGGGAGGACCGGAATTGTCCATTATGTATTTTATTGATTTTATCCGTCCACAACGCCGAAGGACCAAGGTGAAATGTCCGGGCATTTGATATGCTGGATATTTAGAGAGTTTGAAATTATTGGAAGGATATGATTAATGGATGGCAATTATTGGCATCTAAAGAGATAAATTTTATATGTTTGTGTGGTGAAATAATATCTAATGAGTCTAACTATTATACATCATCATCATCGAGTACTCTTGCCCGGCAAGTGATGAGATGATTGTGTAATATTCTAAAATACATGGCGGCTTATCACATGCATGGTGGTAAGCCGCTTTGCTTTTGTTAAAAACGAGAATAATCTATGTTAAAAATAGCGATACAAAAATCAGGTAGACTGAGTGAAGGATCCCTGGATTTGCTCAAAGACTGCAACGTGAAATTTAGCAAAGGGAAAGGGCGGTTGGTTACACCGGCACAAAATTTTCCCGCGGAAGTGTTGTTTCTCAGGGATGATGATATTCCTCAGTACGTGGAAGATGGTGTAGCGGACGTTGGTATTATTGGGGAAAATGTCTATTTGGAAAGTAAGAGAAACGTCTCGATCATCAAAAAGCTGGGTTTTTCAAAATGCAGAATGTCATTGGCTATACCCCGCAACCAGGAGTACCATGGGGTGGAGTTTTTTCAGGATAAGCGAATTGCCACTTCGTATCCGGGAATATTGACCGATTTTCTAGAGCAGAAGGGATTAGAAGCCGATATTCACTCCATTTCCGGATCGGTCGAAATTGCACCGGGAATCGGTCTGGCTGATGCGGTGATGGATATTGTAAGTACAGGCAGCACATTGCTGAGTAATGGTCTTAAAGAGGTAGAGACTGTGCTCAAATCCGAAGCAGTCATGGTTGGTAATAAGAGCCTCGATGCTACGAAAAAGCAAATTCTGGATCAGCTGCTATTTCGAATTGATGCCGTGCTCAGGGCAAGGGGGTTCAAATATGTATTGCTTAATGCTCCCAATGAAAACATCGCCCAGATTATTGAAATACTGCCGGGGATGAAGAGCCCCACAGTATTACCACTGGCAGAGCAGGGGTGGAGTTCCATTCATTCGGTACTGGATGAAAGCGATTTTTGGGCCATTATCGACAAGTTAAAGGCTCTGGGTGCCGAGGGTATTTTGATTGTACCTATTGAAAAAATGGTGATTTAATCCTTAATCATGAAGATCAGGAAAAATCCGGATCAGTCAACCTGGGGTCAACTTAGCCAAAGGCCCACACTTGACCACAACGAGGTCCAGGACATCGTTTCCGGTATTATCAGGACCGTGAAGAAAGAGGGTGATCGGGCGCTATTCCGGTTCAATAAAGAATTTGACGGTGTGCATTTAGCTGACCTATCGGTGTCCCGCGTTGAAATGGATGCTGCAGATAAGTTGCTGGATGAATCCTTAAAAGAAGCGATTCGGTCTGCGGCAAAAAATATAGAGGTATTTCATGAGAGCCAGTCAGTAGAAGAATCCATCGTAGAAACCATGCCCGGGGTCTCATGTTGGCGACAAAGTCGTCCCATTGAGAGTATCGGACTGTATATTCCCGGTGGTACTGCTCCCCTGTTTTCCACGGTCTTGATGCTTGCCATTCCTGCTCGTATTGCTGGGTGTCAAAATATTGTGTTGTGCACTCCTCCGGATAAAAATGGAGAGGTTCACCCGGCCATATTGTTTGCCGCTCAATTGTCAGGGGTTACCAATATTATCAAATCTGGTGGGGCTCAGGCCATTGCCGCCATGGCCTTTGGAACGGATTCTGTCCCGGCCGTTCAAAAGATCTTCGGACCGGGTAATCGGTTCGTCACCGAAGCAAAACTCCAGGTTCAACAAACGGGTGTAGCTATCGATATGCCTGCAGGTCCCTCAGAGGTGTTGGTGATTGCAGATGAAACAGCAAATCCCACTTTTGTCGCAGCTGACCTGATATCGCAGGCTGAGCATGGTCCTGACAGCCAGGTGGTTCTTCTCACCACAGCACAGGACCTGATCGTAAAAGTTCAACAGGCTTTGGATGATCAACTGGAGGACCTGCCCCGATCCGATGTTGCCCGTCAGGCGCTTTCAAATAGTTTGCTCATATCCTTTGATCAACTATCTGATGCCCTTTCGTTCTCTAACCTCTATGCACCTGAGCACCTGATACTTTCTGTTGATAATCCCCGCGATTGCCTGAAAGAAGTAGTAAGTGCGGGTTCAGTCTTTTTGGGACACTATAGTCCTGAGTCGGTGGGTGATTATGCCAGCGGAACCAACCATACTCTACCAACCAATGGCTATGCACGGGCCTATAGCGGAGTTTCCCTTGACTCCTTTGTTAAGAAGATTACCGTACAGGAACTATCCAAAGAGGGAATTCTGGCAATAGGGCCTATGGTAGAAACCATGGCTGCGGCAGAGCAACTGGAGGGGCACAAACGCGCGGTAAGTGTCCGTCTCAAAAACCTGAAGACATGAATTTGAAGGAGTTGGTTCGCGACAACATTTGGAATTTGCAACCCTATAGTTCTGCACGTCATGAATTTGAAGGTGTGGCAGACATATACCTGGATGCCAACGAAAATCCATTTGATACCGGCCTGAACAGATACCCTGATCCCCTGCAAAAACAATTGAAGAGCCGTATCTCTGAGTTGAAACAGGTTCCTGCCGGCCAAATTTTCCTGGGAAACGGGAGCGATGAGGCTATTGATATGCTGATAAGAATTTTTTGCAGACCTGGCATTGATGAGGTAATGATCCTGCCTCCTACCTATGGTATGTATAAAGTGTCAGCCGACATTTGTGACGTCAAGGTGAAAAGTGTCAGCCTGAATGATGATTTCCAACCAGATGCCAGTCAAATACTGCAGGAAAGCTCTGCTCTTACCAAAATACTTTTTCTGTGTTCACCCAATAATCCTACGGGGAACCTGATGGAACGGGATGAAGTAATCAAGGTTCTGGAAGGTTTTAAGGGAATGGTGGTAGTGGATGAAGCTTACATTGACTTTAGTTCGGAGCCGAGCTGGACAAAACGATTATCAGACTACCCTAACCTTATTGTACTCCAGACCTTTTCCAAAGCCTGGGGCCTGGCAGGGATCCGCCTGGGAATGGCTTTTGCCCAACCAGAGGTAATCAGACTGATGAATGCGGTGAAACCCCCTTATAATATCAATCAGCTAACCCAGGAGAAAGCCTGGGAGACTCTAAATGATGGTGTGGCAGAAAAAGACCGGCAGGTGGCTACCCTTCTTGATGAAAGGGAAAAATTACGGCTTGATCTTGAGGGACATGCCGGAGTACTTCAGGTTTTTCCATCGGAGGCAAATTTTCTACTGGTCAAATTTGAAAAACACGATGAGATATTTACCGCTCTACGCTCAAAAGGTATTGTGGTGAGGGACAGGTCCGGTACTCATTTATGTGAGCAGTGTCTCCGAATAACTGTTGGAACCGCCGAAGAGAATGACCAGGTGATTCAAACCTTAAAAGAGTTGACATGAAGAAAGTCCTGTTTATTGATCGTGATGGTACCATTATCAAAGAGCCGCCAGTAGATTATCAGGTTGATAGTTTTGAGAAACTGGAGTTTTTGCCTGACGCCATCACTTGTCTGGCCAGTATTGCCGCTGAGTTGGACTATGAATTGGTTATGGTTACCAACCAGGACGGCCTTGGTACACCGGCTTTTCCTGAGGAAAGTTTCCGGGGTCCTCATGACCTGATGCTTGGTGTAATGCAGAGTGTAGGGATTAAATGGCGGGAAATTATCATAGATGAAAGTTTTCCCGCTGACAATTCACCGGACCGAAAGCCGGGTATTGGCCGGGTGAAACATTATATGCTTGGAGATTTTGACCTCGCCGGATCTTTTGTCATTGGTGACAGAATCACGGACATGATCTTTGCCGACAATATTGGATGTCACGGTATTTTCATCGGTAAGTCAGCAGACACTACCGAGGATCATCTTGGTGACAACCTGAATCTCGAAAAAGTCATTAGCCTCCGGACCCATAATTGGACAGAGATTTATCAATATCTGAAGCGTTTGGATAGGTGGTCTACTGTAGAGAGGAAAACCAAAGAGACAGACATTAGCGTAGCCCTTAACCTGGATGGTCCGGGTGAGACGGATATCAATACCGGATTGTCATTTTTTGACCACATGCTGGACCAGATTGGGAAGCATGGCGGTATCAATTTGACGGTCAAGGTGGATGGAGATTTACATGTGGATGAACACCATACGATTGAAGACACTGCCTTGGCTCTGGGCGAAGCTTTGCGCCTGGCACTTGGCAACAAAAGGGGAATTGAACGCTATGGGTTTGCCTTACCTATGGATGAGAGTGAAGCGATGGTAACAGTAGATTTTGGGGGCAGACCCTGGTTGGTGTGGGATGCCGATTTTAAGAGGGAAAAAGTGGGAGATATGCCAACCGAAATGTTTTACCACTTCTTTAAGTCTTTGTCAGATAGTGCACAGTGTAACTTAAACATCAAGGTAAGTGGCAGTAATGAACATCACATGATTGAATCTGTTTTCAAGGCTTTTGCCCGTGCGATAAAACGTGCGGTAAAGCGTGATATGGATCAATTTGATTTACCCACAACTAAAGGCGTATTGTAATGAGTGTAGTAGTTATCGATTACAATGCCGGAAATACCAGATCCGTTTTTTATGCGCTGCAACGTTTTGGTGTGGACGCAGAGTTTACTGGCGATCCGGACAGGATAAGACAGGCGGGAAAGGTGATTTTTCCGGGTGTAGGTGAAGCCAACACCACCATGTATTTTTTACGGTCCAGGGGACTGGATCAGCTAATTCCGGCACTAACTCAACCGGTGTTAGGTATTTGCCTGGGTATGCAACTGATGTGTGCATGGTCCGAAGAAAATGACACGGAGTGCATGGGCATCTTTGATGCAAAGGTCAAAAGGTTTCGACCTGACAAGGGACAAAAGGTGCCTCACATGGGTTGGAATACCATATACGATCTTGACCAGGCTATGTTTGCCGCAGAGATAGAGGAAAAGCACGTCTATTTTGTACATAGTTACTGCGTTGAGAAAACGCCCTATACCTCGGCTACCTGCAACTACATAAGCCCTTTTTCCGCAGCCATGCATCGCGACAATTTTTATGCTACCCAGTTTCATCCCGAAAAATCGGGACCTGTTGGAGCCTCTATTCTCAAGAAGTTTTTAAGCCTTTGATCATGCATCTGATTCCCGCTATTGATATCATTGATGGAAAATGTGTTCGACTGGAACAGGGCTCCTATGACCTGAAGACGGAGTATCATTCGGATCCTGTGGAGGTTGCCAGAAAATTTGAAGATGCCGGTCTCTCCAGGTTGCATCTGGTGGATCTGGATGGAGCAAAGGCCAGCAAAGTGATCAATTGGCCTGTACTCAAGAAGATCACCACTGCCACTAATCTGATCATCGACTTTGGAGGGGGAATTAAGCGGAAGGAAGATCTGGACGTCGTTTTTGACAATGGAGCAGTACAGGCTACGGTAGGCAGTATCGCTGCTGAAAAACCCGAACTTTTCCATGACTGGCTGGACCATTTTGGTGTTGACAGGATCATTCTGGGCGCTGATCTCAAGGAAGGTCGGGTTGCTACACGGGGATGGATGGAAACCAGCGGATATTCCTGGCAGGAATTTCTTGCTCTGCACTTGAAGGAGGGAGTAAAGACTGTGGTCTGCACGGATGTATCCAAAGATGGAATGTTGCAAGGTCCCTCACTTGATCTATATAAAGACATACTTCATGAATTTCCGGGTATCCAATTGGTTGCAAGCGGGGGAGTCAGCAGTATGAAGGATCTGGAGCTACTAAGATCGATCGGTTGCTATGCAGCTATCATTGGCAAAGCGATCTATGAAAACCGAATATCATTAAAGGAACTACAAGCATTTAATCATGTTGGCTAAACGAATTGTGCCGTGCCTGGATGTAAAGGATGGCCGTACTGTGAAAGGTGTCAACTTTGTGGAATTGAGAGATGCCGGAGATCCCGTAGAATTGGGGAAACTGTATAGTGAACAGGGAGCGGATGAACTTGTCTTCCTCGATATCACAGCCACCAAAGAAAAACGAAAGACCCTTGCCGACCTGGCCGATAAGGTGGCTCATCATCTCAATATTCCTTTTACCATCGGAGGGGGTATTAGCAGCGTTGGTGATGTTGATGTGTTGTTGCAAAATGGAGCCGATAAAGTATCGGTTAATAGCTCTGCCGTAAAAAGACCTGCATTGTTAGAAGAACTTTCGTACCGATTTGGGAGTCAGTGCATTGTGGCTGCTATTGACGCCAGGTATGACCAGGGGGAGTGGATTGTACATGTGGCTGGTGGTTCTGTTCCCACGGATCGCGAATTGTTTTCCTGGGCCCGGGAAGTGCAGGAGCGGGGAGCGGGTGAAATCCTCTTTACTTCGATGGATCATGATGGGACCAAACAGGGTTTTGCGATTGAAGCTTTGAGCAGATTGTCCGACATGTTGGACATTCCCATCATTGCCTCAGGGGGAGCCGGCACCATGGAGCATTTTGCGGAAGTATTTACATCCGGGAAAGCCGATGCCGGATTGGCTGCCAGCATCTTCCATTTTCATGAAATTTCAATTCCCGACTTGAAAAATTACCTTAGAGCCCGCGATATTCCTGTGAGATAAATAAATGCGTATGTCTTTAAAAGCTGGTGATGTGTCCCATCTGGACTTTGCAAAGGGCGATGGTCTGCTACCTGCCATTGTTCAGGACCACCAATCCGGTGCTGTACTGATGCTGGGCTACATGAATGAACAAGCCTTGTTACAGACCCTTGAAAATGAGAAAGTGACCTTTTATAGTCGCTCAAAAGGCAGACTTTGGACCAAAGGCGAAACTTCCGGGCACTTTTTGTGGTTAAAGAGTGTAGAAGTTGACTGCGATCGGGATACGTTACTGATTTTGGCGAGTCCGGTAGGTCCGACCTGTCATAAGGGGACCAGGACTTGTTTTGGTGATAATTTCCATGCTTTGTCGTTCCTTGGTCAATTAGAAGCAGTCATTGCAGAACGAAAGAATAACCCTTCCGAAAAGAGTTATACTTCGCATTTGTTTAATAGGGGGCTGGACAAGATCGCGCAGAAAGTGGGTGAAGAGGCGGTGGAGGTTGTCATTGAGTCCAAGAATGATGACAGGGAGAAATTCCTCGGGGAAACGGCCGACTTGCTTTATCACCTGTTGGTACTTTTGGCCGAAAAAGAAGTAGACGTCAGTGATGTACTTAAAGTGCTGGAGGAAAGGCACAAATAGAAAGTCCTCACAGAGAGTCACCTGGAGAATGGCCGGATTCTAGTATTGGGATATTTCTCTATAGCTGAACAGCACGAGATGGGCATTTGCATGGTCTTCCAGGCTCACATTTCGATAATGGTTGACGTTTACTATTGCACACCTTTGAGGATTTCAGGGTAATCATTGTGCTGGTTTTTATTAATTTTGTGGTTCGCTTAAATTTTTCGTAATGGTAGTAAATCCAGAAAAGGAAAAGGGGCTTTACACTCCTTCGATGGAAAAAGACTCATGTGGTACCGGATTCATCGCCAATCTGAACGGGGTTAAGAGTAATGCACTCATTGATAATGCCCTGACCATGTTACATAATATGGAACACAGAGGCGCTTGTGGGTGTGAGCCCAATACCGGTGATGGTGCAGGAATTCTCATTCAGATACCGCATGATTTCTTCGTAAAAAAGTGCAACAACCTGGGCTTTGAATTGCCGGAGTTTGGTGCTTATGGTGTGGGGATGGTGTTTTTTCCCAGGGATAAAAACTTAATGTCTCAGTGCAGGATCAGCTTTAACGATTACATCGATGAGCAGGGTTTTGAGCTGTTGGGTTATAGGAAAGTTCCTACCGATAATGAAGGTTTGGGCAAGTCAGCAGTAGCTGTGGAGCCAAGGATTGAACAGGTCTTTGTCAAACCTAAGGAAGATATCAAGAACATGGATCTTGAAAGAAGACTTCATGTGTTGCGAAAATTTGCTGTCCACAACATTCACAAGACTTTTCCTCAGACAATAGACGACTTTTATCTCTGTTCTTTTTCATATAAAACCATTGTCTATAAAGGACAACTTACTACCGGGCAACTGAGAAGTTATTACCCGGATCTTGCCGATGACTTGTGTAAGTCTGCCATAGCAGTCATTCACAGTCGGTTTTCCACCAATACTGTACCCAAATGGAAGTTGGCCCAGCCATTTAGATATGTGGCTCACAACGGAGAAATTAATACCATTCAGGGAAATGTCAATTGGTGGAAATCCAAGGAGTTTTTACTGAAGTCGGACTACTTCACTGAAATTGAACAGGAAAAACTCAAGCCCATTGTGGGATTTAATCAGTCGGATTCCGGAGCCTTTGACAATGTGTTGGAATTCCTGCGTCTTAGTGGCCGATCAATGCCTCATTCGCTGATGATGATGATTCCGGAGGCATGGGAGATGGACGACAAAATGCTGGCCTTCAAGCGGGATTTCTACGAATATCACAGTAATTTGATGGAGCCCTGGGACGGACCTGCTTCCATTTGTTTTACGGATGGTATTTTGGTAGGTGCTACACTGGACCGTAATGGATTGAGGCCTTCGCGCTACATGCTCACGGAGGATAATACCCTCATTGTAGCCAGTGAAGCTGGTGTTCTGCCGGTTGATCCCTCCACGGTTATTTATAAAGGAAGGCTTCAACCTGGTAAAATGTTGATCGCTGACCTGGAAGAAGGAAGGGTAATCGGTGACGACGAGTTGAAGGAAAAAATATGTCAGAATGCACCATATGGTGAGTGGCTGGAGAAAAACAGGATTCGTCTTTCTGAATTGCCTCCACAAATTGCCAGTGGCAATGGATTGGATGATAGCACATTGTTGCGACACCAGCAACTGCATGGGTTTACCAAGGATGACCTGAAAGTAATTCTGGGTCCCATGATCGAAGAGGGAAAGGATCCTATCGGTTCCATGGGGAATGATGTTCCATTGGCTGTGTTGTCCCATCACACCCAGCATATGGCCAATTACTTTAAGCAGCTCTTTGCACAGGTTACCAATCCTCCCATTGATCCCATCAGGGAAAGGGATGTGATGAGTCTGTTTACTTACCTGCGTCGTGCTGACAATATACTGGAGCCCAATGAAGATCACGCCAAGTTTATTCATTTGGATCATCCCGTTTTGACGGATGACGAGCTTAGTAAATTGAAACATATAAACCACCCTGACCATCAATCAGGCATAATCGATATACTGTTTCCCGCTGACAGGCAGTCAGGAAGACTGCTGGCAGCACTGGATCAGATATGTGCCGCCGCCGAGGATTTGGTACAAAACGGTCGAAATATCCTGATTCTTTCTGATCGTGCTGCCAATGCCGAGCACGCACCGATACCATCCTTAATGGCAGCTGGTGCGGTACATCACCATCTGATCAAGGTAGGATTGAGGTCTTTGACATCTATTGTAGTGGAGGCCGGAGATGTGCGCGAAACCCATCACTATGCCACTCTGCTTGGTTACGGTGTCAATGCTATCAACCCTTATCTGAGTTTTGCTACCCTGGCTGACCTGAAGAGAAAGGATCTGATCAGCAATACACTGACCGTACAGGATGTACAAAAATTATACACCAAGGTCATTGGTAAGGGCTTACTGAAGATCATGTCCAAGATTGGTATTTCCACTTTGCAGTCATACCAGGGAGCTCAGATCTTTGAGATCCTCGGTCTGAACAGAGATGTGGTAGACAAGTGTTTTCGAGGTTCAATTTCACGTATTGCAGGTATGGATTTCGATGATCTTGCAAGGGAAATTCTTCAACGTCATGACCTGGCATACCCCGAAAACACCCAACATTTTGATGATCTGGATGAAGGTGGGGCCTATCAGTGGAAGTTGAGAGGAGAAAAGCATTTGTTCAACCCTCAGACCATCCATTTACTTCAACATTCCACTCGAAAGGGAGACTATTCCATATTTAAGAAATACTCCAATCTGATTGATCAGCAATCGGAGGAGGCACTGACATTGAGAGGGTTGCTGGCATTCAGAAAGGGACATAGTATTCCACTTGAAGAGGTGGAACCTATTGAAAACATTCTGAAAAGATTTGCCACAGGAGCGATGTCATTCGGTTCGATCAGCCATGAAGCACATACAACACTGGCTATTGCTATGAATCGTATCGGTGGTCGGAGCAACAGTGGTGAAGGTGGAGAAGATGAAGTCCGGTTTACGCCCAAGGATAATGGCGACCTTGAAAGGTCAGCCATAAAGCAGGTGGCTTCCGGTCGCTTCGGAGTTACCAGTTACTATTTGAGTAATGCTGATGAGCTGCAGATCAAAATGGCACAAGGTGCCAAGCCCGGAGAAGGTGGGCAATTACCCGGCCATAAAGTCAATGATTGGATAGCCAAGGTACGTCACTCAACTCCCGGAGTGGGATTAATATCACCCCCTCCGCACCACGACATTTATTCGATTGAGGACCTTGCTCAACTGATCTTTGACCTGAAGAATGCGAATCGCAGATCTCGTATTAATGTCAAGTTGGTATCCAAAGCCGGTGTCGGTATTATTGCTTCCGGGGTGGCCAAGGCACATGCCGATGCGATACTTATTGCCGGACACGATGGTGGAACAGGAGCTTCTCCCATTACATCTATTAAGCATGCGGGTTTGCCCTGGGAACTGGGACTGGCTGAGTCACATCAGACGCTGGTCAAGAACCAGTTACGTGACCGGGTTGTGCTTCAGACGGATGGTCAGATACGCACAGGCAGGGATCTCGCCATAGCAACGCTCCTCGGGGCTGAAGAATGGGGAGTGGCTACGGCAGCCCTGGTGGTGGAAGGTTGTATAATGATGCGAAAATGCCATCTCAATACCTGCCCGGTAGGTATTGCCACCCAGGATCCGGAGTTGCGTAAGCGATTTGCCGGTGATCCTCAGCATGTCATTAACTTCTTCACCTTTCTGGCACAGGAGCTGCGTGAGATCATGGCAGAACTCGGTTTCCGCAAAGTAACCGACATGGTAGGCAAGGTAGAGATGCTGAAGATGAAAAAGGATATTGACCACTGGAAGTACAGGAACCTGGATTTAAGTCCTATTCTGTATAAGGAGCCTGTGGGAGAGGAAGTTGGTCAATTTAAGCGCATTGAACAGGATCATGGCATTGAGGAAGTAGTGGATAGAAAATTGATAGAACATGCCAAACATACTCTGGCTGATGGTAAACCTATTTCCGGAGTCTTCGATATCAAAAATACGGATCGTGCGGTGGGTGCCATGCTCTCCAATGAGATTTCCCGTAAGTATAAAGGTGATGGCCTTCCGGAAGGAACGATTGAGTTTCGTTTCAGGGGATCAGCCGGGCAAAGTTTTGGAGCTTTTCTAGCTCCCGGAGCCCAGTTTACCCTTGAGGGTGAATCAAATGACTATTTCGGTAAAGGTCTGTCCGGAGGCCGCATTATTGTGACTCCTGATCGCGATGCAAAATTCGAACCGCAGGAAAATATCATTATCGGAAACGTGGCCTTGTATGGCGCAACCTCAGGAGAGGCTTACATACACGGAATGGCTGGTGAGCGGTTTGCAGTTCGTAATTCCGGAGCCAAAGCCGTTGTTGAGGGAGTGGGTGATCATGGTTGTGAATATATGACCGGTGGTATGGTGGTCAACCTGGGTTCCTGGGGCAAAAACTTTGCAGCTGGAATGAGTGGTGGCATTGCCTATATCTATGACCCCGACGGGGTGTTCCATGAGACCTGCAATATGTCCATGGTGGAACTGGAAGAGCCTACTGATTCCGATCTGGATGAAGTAAGAAATCTGATCCGAAACCACTTTAGATTTACCAGCAGTAAACTGGCCATAGGCATCCTTACCGACTGGGAGGAACATCAGCACCATTTTGTAAAAGTGATGCCCAAGGATTATAAAGCGGTTCTCCTTAAAATGATGAAAGAAACCGAAACACAAGTTAAAGCGAGTTAAATAGCAGTTGCATGGGTGATCCAAAAGGATTTTTAAAATATACACGTGAGCTTCCCGAGTCAAGACCTCCGGAGGAGCGTATTAATGACTATAAGGAGATTTACCTTCCTTTTCCTAAGCAGAAGACGGTTGATCAAGCCTCCAGGTGCATGGATTGTGGCATACCTTTTTGCCATAATGGCTGTCCACTGGGCAATATCATTCCCGATTTTAATGACGCCGTGTACAAGGAAGATTGGTTTCGGGCATATCACATTTTGAAGTCGACCAATAATTTCCCGGAATTTACCGGCAGGATTTGTCCTGCACCTTGCGAAGCAGCCTGTGTACTGGGTATTAACCAGCCTGCTATTACCATAGAGCACATTGAGAAAAGCATCATTGAGATGGCTTTTGAGAGAGGACTGGTCAAACCCAACCCGCCCACTAATCGTACCGGTAAGAAAGTAGCAGTTGTGGGTTCCGGTCCATCCGGTTTGGCGGCTGCAGCTCAACTTAATAAAGCCGGGCACCAGGTTACCGTTTTTGAACGCAATACCCGGATTGGAGGCCTGTTGCGCTATGGTATTCCTGATTTTAAGCTGGAGAAAAATGTCATTGACCGTCGGTTGTCGGTCATGGAAGCAGAAGGAATACAATTTGAAACGGGTGTCAACGTGGGTGAGGATATTTCCGCTGAAGAACTGAAGGCGCAGTTTGATGCTGTGGTGTTATGTGGAGGTTCGACAATACCGCGAGATCTCAAGATCCCCGGACGTGATTTGAAAGGGGTCCATTTTGCGATGGAGTTTTTAGAACAAAACAACAAGAGGGTGGCTGGTGATACCATCAATCCCAATGAGGAGATTATGGCCACGGATAAAAATGTGGTAGTGATCGGAGGTGGGGATACCGGTTCGGACTGTGTAGGTACATCAAACCGGCACAGAGCCAAATCCATTACGCAGATTGAACTGCTTTCCAAACCGCCCGAAAGCAGATCTGAAGAAACACCTTGGCCGCTATGGCCCATGATGCTGAGGACCTCCTCTTCGCATGAGGAAGGTGCAGACAGGCATTGGGCTCTGCTGACAAAGTCATTCCACGGTGATGAAGATGGCCATGTCAGGGAGCTTACTCTTGTGAATATCGAATGGGAACGTGATCTCAATACCGGACGATACTCATTCCAGGAAATAGAGGGTACTGAGCGTAAGATTCCTTGTGATCTGGCCCTTCTGGCTATTGGTTATCTGCATCCTCAACATGCCGGGCTCCTGGACAGTCTTGGTGTTGAGTATGATGAACGAGGTAACGTGAAGACCGAAAATTATCGGACCACGGTGGATAATGTCTTTGCGGCAGGCGATATGCGAAGGGGCCAGAGCCTGGTAGTGTGGGCTATTTCCGAAGGCCGGGAAGCTGCAAGGGCAGTGGATTTACATCTTATGGGTGAAACCATGCTGGAAGGAAAAGACCACTCGGTGTTAGAGGTGGCCTGATTTTTGAGCAGGATTTTTACCATAGTATGAATAAATCGTAATTTTTTTTGCGTTTTATGCACAACTTTGCGCGAATCTTTTACATTTGCGTAGTTTTATATCAATGAAGACATATACTAACAGCCGTTTTTACTTTTTCTTCTTTTATGCGCGTCCATAAAGGGGATCCGGCTTATTGTGAAATAAAATATAGAAAAGGGTCCTCTGAAGGACCCTTTTTTTTTGTACAGATTTATGAAGAAAGTAGCCATACAAGGATATCCGGGAGCTTTTCACGAGATCGCTTCTCGACTGTATTACGATGAAGACATTGAGATCGTTCCGGCCGACACTTTCGATGAAGTGGTTTCCCTGGTGGAGAACAATGCTGGTGCTGATGCCGGTCTGATGGCTATCGAAAATTCCATAGCCGGCAGTTTGTTGTACAACTACAATTTGCTCAACCGGTCCAGCCTCACTATCAGTGGGGAAATTTACCTCAGGATAAAACACAATTTGCTGGCTATGCCGGGAGTAAAAATCCAGGATCTAAGTGAAGTACATTCTCATCACATGGCCATAGCCCAATGCAAGGAGTTCTTTAGATTCCATCCCCATATCAAACTGGTGGAAAGTAAGGATACGGCTGAAAGTGCTCGTGAAATTAGTGAAAAGAAATTGTCTCATGTGGGTGCACTTGCCAGTGATCTGGCAGCCAAAATGTATGATTTGCAGATCCTGAAAAGAGGGGTAGAGACCAACAAGCGTAATTACACACGGTTTATCGTCCTGGATCACTTCATGAATGCACCAAGTGACCATGTGTTCAACAAAGTATCCGTCTCATTTGCCGTAAGTCACGAGATTGGCAGTCTGTACAAAGCCCTGAAGGTGTTGAGTGATCTGGGGGCTAACCTGACCAAGATTCAATCGGCACCTATTCCGGGCAGGCCCTGGGAGTACCTCTTTTTTGTTGATTTTATGCTGGAAGATCAGGAACAATTTGGTGCCATCATACAGGGGTTGACAGAGACAACCAAGGGTTTGAAAATATTAGGTAGATACTTACAGGGAGATCATCATGAAAATTGAGGTAGCATCCAGGGTAAATAAGGTGGAGGAATACTACTTCTCGCGCAAATTGCGAGAAATTGCGGCTCTCCGGTCTCAGGGAGTTGAAGTTCTGAACCTGGCCATCGGTAGTCCGGATAAAATGCCTGCCCCTGAAGTAATCGAAGAGCTATGCAGGGAGGCCGGTATAGAAGGTGTGCATGGATACCAATCCTATATGGGGATCCCAGAGCTGAGAAATGCTTTCTCAGCCTGGATGCAGAAAAAGTTCGAAGTGGATATTGATCCTGCTTCAGAGGTGTTGCCACTGATTGGTTCCAAGGAAGGTATCATGCATATTTCCATGACCTATTTGGAAGAGGGTGTCGAGGTTCTGGTGCCCAATCCGGGATATCCCACCTATCTGTCAGCATCCACGTTGACCGGAGCAACCGTTCGGACTTATGACCTGGAAGCGGAAAATGGATGGTGGCCTGATCTGGATAGTCTGGAAAAATCAGACCTGTCAAAGGTGAGGTTGATGTGGGTGAACTATCCGCATATGCCTACCGGGGCTTTACCCCCGGAGAAGGGCTTTGCAGACCTGGTGGACTTCGCCCGTCGAAACGAAATATTGATCTGCCACGATAATCCCTACGCTTTTATCCTCAATGAGAATCCGGCTAGTATCTTGTCGGTTCCGGGAGCAAAGGATGTGGTGCTTGAGTTGCACTCCTTGAGTAAGACCTTTAATATGGCTGGCTGGCGCGTGGGATTCCTGGCTGCTTCGTCAGACCGGATTTCCGAGGTGATCCGCTTTAAGAGTAACATGGATTCAGGTATGTTCCGGCCCTTGCAACTGGCAGCGGTGAGAGCTTTGAATCTGAGACAGGACTGGTATGATGCGGTAAATAACACTTACGGGGAAAGAAGAAAGTATGCCTTTGAGTTGCTCGGTAAGCTGGGATGTAGTATAGACCCGGCTCAGGCCGGTATGTTTCTGTGGGCCAGAATTCCGGAGACATATCGGGATGGCATTGAGCTGGCGGATGAGATTCTGGACCAGGCTCGTGTTTTTATTGCTCCCGGAAATATTTTCGGGTCGAACGGGTCGCAATATGTACGCGTGTCACTTTGCAGTGATGCCGAAACATTTAAATCAGCCATTGTTAAATGTGAGAATTTGAGGAGATGAAAGTATGTGTAGTCGGAATCGGTTTGATTGGGGGCTCGTTGGCTAAAGCGTTGCGGGCGAATGGCTTTGCTACGGAAGTTCTGGGAGTCGACAGGTCGGAGTCTCACTTGGAAAAGGCGTTGGACCTGGGGATCATTGATAAGGGTGTAGAACTGGACCAGGGGATCGGCGAGGCTGATATCATCATTTTGTCAACACCTGTTGATTATATTACCTCTCTCGCACATGAGGTCTTAGATCAGGTGAATGATAAACAGGTAGTAATGGATGTGGGCTCTACAAAGGCCCAGATCATGGATAGTATCAAACACCATCAGCGAAGAGGAAGGTTTGTAGGAACGCACCCTATGGCAGGTACAGAATATTCAGGCCCGGAAGCAGCATTGGAAGACTTGTTTACCGGCAAATGTACGGTCATCGTGGATAGTGAGAGTTCTGATCCGGATGCGCTTGCCAGAGTTACCGCCTTATATGAATCCATGCAGATGGTGATTGTGCATCACGAAAGTCATG
>JAUILF010000069.1 GCA_030433135.1 Bacteroidia bacterium
TAGTAAATACCCATTGGAACCTATAACCAGAATACTCATTAAAGTTATCACTGGCTTGTGGTTCTGAGTCACCCAGATATCGGAAACCATATCCCACCCCATAATAATTGTTATACTGTCCTCCTATGCTTGTCCTCAAGGTCAACCCTTCAACTGGTTTTAATAACAAATAGAGGTTACCGAAGGCATTAGCATTAAAGTCCTTATCAGATCCATTGTTGTTCTTTAGGATACGAACCGGATTTCGACCATTGTTAAATCCAGCCGCCCTGGTACTGGCAAAACTGCCAAACTCATCATACACTGGAATTACGGTAGGCATACGGTATGCCGCAAGCACTTGCGACTCATCGTCAGCGATTCCAGCTCCACCTTGCCCACCCTGCTGACCAACAACAGATCTGTAAGTAAACTGCAGGTTTTGGCCTATAGCCAACCAATCGGTGAGATCCCACTCGGAATTGGCCCGGAAAGAATAGCGCACAAACTCATTTTCGATAAGAATACCTGACTGTTGCTGCATACCCAAACCGATGTAATAACGGCCATTTTCAGTGCCACCACTAAATCCAAGACTATGACGGTTCAGTGGAGCAGTCCGGGTAATCGCATCGTACCAGTTAGTACCTTCCAGGTTGGGCTTGATCAGGAATACGTTATCAGGATCTGCTTCATATGCTGCCTGAATGGCCGCCAAGTCAATACTTCCCCTGACACCATTTTCTCCATTGGCGTGCAGATAATCCGGCAAAGTAGCCTGGGGCTGACTACCGTATTGTGGATGAGTGTATTGTGGCTCTGTTCCGGTGGCAGCCGCGTTATTGCGATAGGCAATATGACTCCAATCGGCCATTTCCTGAGGATTCAGCATTTCCGGAGATCCACTAACATTGGGATCGGTAAATCCAATTAAACCATTATAAGTCACCTGCATTCTCCTCCTTTCTCTCGAACCCTGCTTGGTTGTGTAAACAACAACACCATTAGCAGCTCGGGCACCATAAATCGAAGCTGCAGCAGCATCCTTCAAAACGGTTGTGGATTCTATATCATCAGGGTTAATAAAATCAGTTGACTCCACTGGAACTCCATCAACAACATACAAAGGTTGATTACCTCCGAAAGCTCCAAAGCCCCGGACCCTGATTTGAGAGGTTGTACCAGGTTGTCCATTGGTTAAGACGGTAACCCCGGAAACCCGCCCCTGCAATTGCTGCTCAATATTACCGGAAGGTATGGCAGCAAGTTCTTTGGCTTTCACTGTTGACACAGCTCCGGTCGTTTGTCTCTTGGTTTCCACAGCGTAACCAGTTACCACGATCTCATCTATCAATACTCCTTCCTCCATGGTAATGTTCAGAGTAGCTTCTTCACCCAAAGTTACTTCCTGTGTCGTATATCCTGTAAATGAAACCACCAACACATCTCCGGTGTTGGCTTCCAATGAATAGTTTCCATCAAAATCAGTGACTGATCCGATGGTTGTACCTTTAATTAGTATAGTAGCCCCGATCAGAGGCTCCCCGTCTACGTCTGTAATCGTTCCCTCAATGGTCCGGGACTGTGCCGAAACCAAGGTAACTGAGAAAACCAGACAAATGACGGAAAGTACTCGCGTAAATAAACGGCAGTAGCCTATCATCATTCTACGTTTTTGTTAAAAAATTTAAGTTTCCCTCAAAAAGTGTCTGTGAAACTATGATATTCTTACCATATGTCGTTAAGAATCCGTTAAAAAAAATCAAATAACCATATACTTTGAAATATCATTTGGAAATGAAGCCTTTTACCCAAAATAATTTGCTCAAGATCGCCCTCCCTCTGTTACTGAATTGTCAAAATCAAACCAAAATTGTCAAAATCAAACAATCGATTGCATGAAACAGAGGTTTGCTAATACCTGACTGTAGTAGCTCAGTTATTCCACTTTATTAATGGTAAATCCGTAGCATTCACATTTTTATTCTGACAAGAACGACTACGAACGAATAATTAATCATCCTAAAAACAGATCGTAAATATTGCCTTGACAATCATCTATTAACTTTTTGTTTAGATTTTATTAAGAAATGCCGATAGACCGTACATAGCCTCAGCGGGTGGTCCCACTGTCGGAATCACGGATTTTTGGTAAAGGGTTTTGGGCTTTGGGTATCCTGTGCCCCCTCTGTCAGAATCACAGATGCACGCGGATTACACTGATTTCACGGAATTGAAATGGTACATCTCAACCCGTGGAAAGCCTCGCGGGAGTGCCCTTAAACCGTGTAGAGCTACAGCGGGCAGGCATCTAAATATCAATCGGGAGACTCATTGAGGGCGGATAAGCCAGGGAATCACTCCAGTGCAAATAGTTAGGTAGGGGCCCCATTTCAAAATGTAACTCACCCCCCTGCAGGATCTCAAAATGGCGGATATAGGAACGGGTCAAGGGTTCTTCATGCAAGGTGGCGGATTGCACATATTTGTTTTCCTCAGTAATATAATGTCCCCTGATGATAAAGGACTGACCATCTTCCAGGTGAATTTCCACCCGCTCAAACATGGGACTTCCCAGCACGTAAATTCCTTCGGCAGGATTGACAGGATAAAACCCCATGGCGCTCATAACCAGCCATGAGGACATCTGCCCAAAACCCTCCACTCCACTTAACCCGGCTGGTTGATCACTGTAGAGCGTTTCGGTCATATGTCTTATCCGTTCCTGGGTTTTCCAGGGTATTCCTGCATAATTATATAAATAAGGCATGTGCTGACTGGAGACTACCGCATGATCATGCATGCCCATTCCAGGGTCCTCAAAAATCGAGTCCAGAATCTGTACAAATGCTTCGTTCCCACCCTGCAACTCCTTAATCCTTGCAATGTCATGAGGCACACCCCAACTCTTCTGCCAGGCATTTCCAGATGCAAATAATCCGGTAGAATCATCTGCCAAATCGGGATCAAAAGGTGTCACCCAACGACCATCAGAATTACGGGGTCGCACCAGTCTAGACTCCGGATCAAAGACATTTTCAAAACTCTTTGCCCGGGAAAGGAAGAACTGGTAGTCGTCCTCATGACCAAGCAGGAATGCCATCTGAGACATACACCAATCACTATATGCCAGTTCCATGGTCTTCATTACACTTTGTGCCGCTAAATCAGCCGGCAGAAACCCATACTCATCATAGTAAGCCAAAATACCGGTATCACGGGTCATGGATTGTTTCATGGCCTGGTAAGCTAACTCCACATCATAGTCACGGAATCCCTTCATATAAGCGTCCAGCATGACGGGCAAGGTCAGATGACTTGACTCCGGAGACAGGTCATTTCCCTGCAGCATCCAACCCGGTAAGTGCCCGTGTTCTTCATAGTGGGCCAGGAATGAACGGATCACATCATTGATCATCCCGGGTTTTACAATGGTCAAAAGCGGATGAATCGATCTGTGGCTATACCATAGCGGAAAATGATCATATCGATGGATTGAATCGGCTGCCACAATACCGGCTTTGGCAGAATGGTACCGATTATGGACATCCTCATAGACCACCGGAGCAAATGCCGTATGATAAAGTGCCGTGTAAAAGTTACGCAGAGCAGACTCGTCATCCGATTTTACTTCAATCAGTCCCAGGTAATTATTCCAGGATTGCACCGCTTCATTGACGACCAGTTGAAAATCCCAACTTTCTATTTCTCCAAGTGCCGCTATTGCTCCCTGTCTGTCAGCCGTTGATACTCCAACTTTCACCATCACAGGTTCAGAACCTCTTTTAAATCCCCAGTCCATGCGCAATCTTTTTGCGTCCAATGAATCACCCGACAAAGCGTGTGTACTGTCATACACTGCATAAGACTCCGGTTTTTGCGAAAATTCGACCGCAAAGAAAATACGTTGGTCTTCAGCCCAACCACTGGAAAAACGGTAACCACTAAACAGGTGATCACTCTCCTTCCTAAATCCGGATGCCCTGGTTTTATCGGGTTCGATCTCGTAACCCAAATCCAAGACAAGATGCTTTTCAGCATCTTCGGGAAAAGTATACCGATGCAGTCCGGTGTGGCTTGTAGCTGACAATTCCACTTTGATGCCATTGTCCAGAAGTACCTGGTAGTGACCTGCTCTTGCCTCTTCGTTAGCATGACTGAATGAAACCGCATAACTATCATGATCCCCCTGACTCAAATCAAGACTACCCAGCTGCGGAGAAAGCAATAGATCATGGAGTTCTCCCATTCCCCTCCCATTAAAATGCGTGTGAGAAAATCCTACAATCACAGAATCCTCATAGCGATAGCCAAAATTTCCCTGCTCCTCCTTCCCATTGTCCGGACCAAGCTGCACAGCTCCGAAAGGAACGGCAACACCGGGAAAAGTCTGGCCATTTCCGGCAGTTCCAATCATTGGGTCTACATAGTAAGTCCATCCCGGATCTATGGGATCTGTTTCACTGGTCCCACAGCTAAGAAAACTAACCACTACAAACAGTAACAAGAGAAGAACCTGATTGTCATTCATACTGCGAAAATATAAGGATATACCCATTCTTCCAGATGACAGCTCCCGGAGAATAGTTGTAAGCTGTAATCTCATTCCGCCGGAGAAGAAAAATGCTCCACAATGAGGGTGGCCCTCGATTTACCGACCAACTTTTCCAGATCCTCTTTACTAGCTTCTTTTACCCGTTTGACGGAACCAAAATGAGAAAGGAGTTTTTCCGACATCTTTTTACCAATGCCCTTTATGTCTACCAGTTCTGTTCGGGTAAAATGCTGCGAACGCTTCTGCCGATGAAAAGTAATGGCGAATCTATGGGCTTCATTTCTCAATTGCTGAATCAGTTTGAGAGATTCAGATTTCTTATTAATATATAATGGTATAGAGTCACCGGGAAAATAGATTTCTTCCAGTCGCTTGGCAATTCCAATGATGGTGATCTTTTCTTCCAGTCCGAGAACTTTGAGGCTTTTTACCGCTGCACTGAGTTGTCCTTTTCCACCATCAATAATAATAAGCTGGGGTAAGGATTCACCCTCTTCCAGGAGTCGTCTGTACCGCCGAAATACTACTTCTTCCATGGAGGCAAAGTCATTGGGTCCCTCCACCGTCTTGATATTGTAATGCCGGTAATCCCGTTTGGCCGGCTTGGCATTGCGAAATACCACACAAGACGCTACCGGATGACTCCCCTGGATATTCGAATTATCAAAACACTCAATATGATAGGGTAATTCATCCATCTGCAGATCCTCTGCCAGCGTCCTGGTAATCCTTTCGGCATGTGTTTGCTTGCCCTGCCGGTTGAGCTCTACTTTTTTCTTCTGCATCTTGTAGAGCACTACATTTTTCTCAGACAATTCCAACAATTTCTTTTTATCACCCCGCTGCGGAACAACCACCGAAAGGCTTTCGTCGCCCAGTTCCACCTCCATCGGCACTACCACTTCCGGAGCGTTACTCGAGAATTTGTCCCTGATTCTGGGTATCGCATAAGCTAACAGATCTTCAGGCTCTTCCGCAATTTTAAGTGCAAGCTCTGCCACATAGGTATTGATGACGGCTCCGTTAGCAATCTTCATGTAGTGCACCAGGCCTTCATCGTCCGTCACATCCAGGGAAAAAACATCAATATCCCGCAATCGAATACTGGCCACGGTTGATTTGGACTGATAGTTTTCAAAAGCCACCATTTTGTCCTTCCATTTTTGAGCCCGCTCAAAGTCCAGTTCTTCGGCTGCTTTATTCATCTGGGCAAACAGATGATCCTTTACCGGCTTAAAGTTCCCTTTGAGAATGTTCTTTACCTGGTCTATTCGTCGCAGGTATTCCTCCTCCTCTTCAAGTCCGACGCAGGGGCCATAGCAGTTTTTGATGTGATACTCCAGGCAAACCTTAAACTTGTCTTCTTTGATATTGTCCTCAGACAAATGATAGTTGCAGGTCCGAAGCGGGAAAAGATCTTTAATCAGGTCAAGTAATATTTTGGCTCTCCATTTGGATGTATATGGCCCAAAATACTGGGAACCATCCCGGATAAGTTTGCGGGTGAAAAACACCCGTGGAAACCGTTCGTTTTTGATACAGAGGTAGGTATAGGATTTACCATCTTTCAGGTCTACATTGTACCGGGGCTGAAACCGCTTGATCAGGGTGTTTTCGAGAAGGAAGGCATCACTCTCGGTATTTACCACGGTCACCTCGATCCGGCGTGCATGCTTCAGCATCACCCTGGTCTTGTTCATTTGATGTTTCTGGCTGTTAAAATAGGAAGACAGTCGATTGCGCAGGTCTTTGGCCTTCCCCACATACAGGGTTTTCCCATCCTTGTCCAGGTATTGGTATACTCCCGGCTGGCGTGGAAAAGTATCAGCAATCTTCTGAAAATCCTTTTTTGTCATTTAACCTAACATGTATTGGGTTAACCATCGCACTTTAGCCCTTTCAGAATCAACATGGCTGCACCAAAATTAGTTGCCAGAGGTACATTATGTACGTCACAAATCCGCATTAACATCTGGACATCGGGTTCGTGAGGGTGCTTACCCAGCGGATCACGGAAGAAAATCACGACATCCAACTGATTGGTGGCTACCATAGATGCTATCTGGGCATCACCGCCCATCGGTCCGCTCAGTACCCGGTTTACTTCCAGACCGGCTTGCTCCATGTGTTTGCCGGTTGTGGCGGTTGTAAATAAATCGGCATCACCAAAAAGGTCTTTATGCTGCAGAACAAAGGATACGAGCTCGGCTTTCTTTCCATCGTGTGCTATCAGGGCTATTCTCATAAGGGTCGGTTTTTCATAACTATACTGCTAAGGTGGCAAATTTGTGGTTTCTATGTGGTTTCTATGTGGTTTCTGATGGTTTCTGATGGTTTCTGGTGGTTTGGCATGGTTTGACGGTTGTTTGGCGTGGTTTGGCAATGGTTCATAAGAATGGTGCCAGGTTCCGGGTACCGGGTACCAGGTACCAGGTAAAAAATAATTCATCGGTGGCAACTAGATTGCACCGGAACGAAAAGCCAACTGGCCAATTAGCTAACTTGCCAACAAGCCTTTTGGTTGTTTCTGATTGTTTGGCATGGTTTGGCGTGGTTTGGCGTGGTTTGGCGTGGTTTGGCATGGTTTGCCTCCAATGTCTCTGCGGACTGGGTACTGCCGACTGAGGACTGAGGACTGCCGACTGGGGACTGGGGACTGGGGACTGAGAACTGCCGACTGGGGACTGAGAACTGACTTTTATTTCTATTTTTGAACCTTTCGAAAAATAATACCGAATGGCAGACGCACGCATCAAGAAATTGGACCTGAAGGGAAAGAAAGTTTTAGTGAGGGTTGACTTTAATGTACCACTGAACAGTGACCATGAAATTACCGACGATACCCGTATCCGTGGGGCCCTTCCCACCATCCAGTATATTCTTGAGCAGGGAGGATCTGTGATCCTGATGTCACACCTGGGCAGACCTCAGAAAAAGCGATTGGCCGATGGTTCCATTGATGTGAAAAAATTCAGCCTGGAGTATGTCGTGGATCACCTCTCCACGCTACTGGGTGTACCGGTACAATTTGCATCGGATAGCGGGGGACCTGATTCGAAAAAGAAGAGTGAGGCTTTGCAAGAGGGAGAAGTACTACTGCTGCAGAACACGCGCTTTGAAAAAGGTGAAGAAGCCGGTGATGAAGCATTTGCTCAATCTCTGGCTGACCTGGCTGATGTATATGTCAATGACGCTTTTGGTACCGCTCATCGTGCTCATGCCTCTACTACCATCGTGGCCAATTATTTTGACGACGACAAAAAAGCCTTCGGTTTCCTGATTGAAAGTGAAATTGAAAATGCCAACAAAGTACTACACGATCCTGCCAGACCTTTGGCGGCCATTGTTGGTGGTGCTAAAGTATCAGACAAGATTTTGTTGCTGGAAAAACTTCTGGACAGCGTTAACATCCTGATCATTGGTGGAGGAATGGCCTACACCTTTATGAAAGCCCGGGGTGGATCTGTAGGAAACTCACTCGTGGAAGAAGACAAGCTGGACCTGGCCCTTGAGTTGATTAAAAAAGCTGAAGACAAAGGCATACAATTACTCCTGCCCGAGGACTCTGTTATTGCCGATAATTTTGCCGCAGACGCCAACACTCAAGTCAGTGCCAGTGATCAGATCCCCGATGGCTGGATGGGCCTCGACATTGGTCCTGAAGCTGTCAGTACATTTAGCAAAGCCATTATGGGAGCGAAATGCATCCTCTGGAATGGCCCGATGGGAGTCTTCGAAATGGATGCTTTTGCCAATGGCACCCGATCTGTTGCTACAGCAGTGGCTTCAGCTACTGATCAGGGAGCATTTTCACTGGTTGGTGGTGGAGACTCCGTGGCTGCTGTCACCCAAATGGGACTGGCAGATAATGTCAGTTTTGTCTCTACCGGTGGTGGCGCCATGCTGGAATACCTGGAAGGTAAAGTTTTGCCGGGAGTTAAAGCTATACAGGGATAGGCTGATTGGCTTGTTAGCTTATTGGCTTGTTAGCTTATTGGCTTGTTAGCTCATTGGCTTGTTAGCTCATTGGCTTATTGGCTTTATAAGCATACTAAACTTCTCAACCAGCCAGGCCACCGCGGGCCGGACTGAGGACTGCCTACTGGCTACTGAGTACTGGAAGACTGTTAGTGTGGTTCGGGAGAGACTCTTGGCGTTCTCTGCGTGGACTCATGCTGGAATAATGAGAACCGATTAGCCTTTGTGATCTTTGCGTGAAACGTGTCGTGCCTTCGGGGTAGAAAAAGGCTTTGGGCAATGGGCAATTGGGTTTTCTACAACTGGGAACTGAGTACTGGGTACTGCCGACCTGAGGAGGCTTTAGGCTCTGGGCGTTAGGCAGTTGGGCCTTGATTTTTCACTGAATTATATTCCCGTCAGAGTTTCGGGCATCATTCCTCTTCGTGACCTTCTTCAGAGGGATTCTTAGTAGCCTTAGTGGTAATTCAAAAACTGCGACCTGTGGTAACAACTAAACATCTCAACGACTCAACATCTCAACCCGTACTGAGCCACCGCGGGCCGGACTGAGGACTGCCTACTGCCGACTGAACTACTGAGGACTGAGGACTGGCTACTGCCGACTGAACAAACTACTCCTCTTCAGATGCTTTCCACTGTTCTACCGCATCGTCGACTTTACTTTCGACGACAAAAGCTACAGCTTTTATAGTATCAATAATATCTTCCAACCCATCCTGGACCGTTTCCCTGACTGACTCCACTTTTTCTTCACCATCCTTTATCAATTCAGATGCTTTCTGCAAACTGTCATCCTTTGACCATTCCTTTTCGGCTTTGCGAATATCTTCGGCAATTTTTTCCTTGATCTCCTCTTTCGCCTGCTTCACGGCCTCCCGCTTTTTGCGTTCTTCCTCGCGGGCTTCCAGGGTCTGCATTTTTTTCTCCAATTGGGTACGGGTTTTGATCATGTCATCCAGCTTTTCCCTCTTGGAACGCACCCTTTCTTCGATCATTTTGGTCTTAGCCTCCCGCAATTGTGCCTCCAGTGAACCGTCTGTATTTTCAATACGATGCTTTTGAAAATCCAGATCTTTCTGATCTCTTCCAATGGACTTTTCCATGCGTTCAATCGCCTTGATCAAACCGTCATATCTTCGTTTTACCCGCTCCAGTGGATTACCCTTGCCTACCGCATCTTTACCAAACTTTTCTTTCTTTACGCGCTTGAACAGGCCGTCAAGCTGTTTCCACACCCTGGATCGGTGGTCTCGAGTAAATTTGGTGTCCCGAAACTTCTTCTGCACATCTTTCAATTCATTGAACAACGGCTGTAAACTCATGCCGTCATCGACTTTCTTTTCAATCTTATCCAGTATCTCCTTAAAATTCTGCCGATGCTTTTCAGACATCTCGTGAAATTCCTCATCGAGTTGCCTACGCATTTTCTTTAACTCTGCAAACAACTCATTGGTATGCTGCCTGAGTGAATTGGCGTGTTCGCGAAAAAGATTTCTTTCCTGTACCTGCTCCTGCACTTTCGACCAGAAACCTTTCAGTTCTTCCCATAATGCATTGTCAAACTTGTCCAGATTTTCCAGACGAGCTTTAAATTCCTCCAGTTCTGATTGATAGGCCTTGTGCATTTTCGCCGATAGGATTACGAAATTCCATTCGGTCTGGGCTCTCTTCAGGATATCATCACGATCCACTTTATAGCCCTCCGGCAACATCGAACTTGTGATGCTCAATGGCACTGTCTTTTTCTCGTGACTTTCGGGAAAGAGCAAGTCCTTTCCGACCCTCCAGCTATTATGCATTTGTTGGGCAAAATCCTCATTAATAGCTGTTTCCGCAAAAATGTAGGTATCTACATTACTATTGTCTTCATCCAATTCAAGTCCAAGCAGAACTTTCTCTTCGCTGGGGTTGGTACCCCAAAAAACCAGTCGTGTTCTCATACATGTAGGATTTCATCTGTCGCCTTTTCACTCGGGCGCAGCTGATAAGGTACTTTAAACCGATAAAACAAACAAGTCAGACCAATGCCTTTTGAGTTATCAACTCAGCTATCTGTATGGCATTGGTAGCTGCACCTTTTCGCAAATTATCGGCTACTATCCAGAGGTTTAATCCATTTTCAACGGACTCATCCCGGCGAATTCGGCCGACAAAAACTTCGTTCTTGTTCTTGGCCATCAACGGGGTCGGATATACATTGTCACTAAGGTTATCCATAACAACGATACCCGGAGTATCCTCCAGCAATGTCTTGACCTCTTCTATATTAAAAGGGTTTTCAAATTCAATATTGACCGCTTCAGAGTGGCCTCCATTAACCGGTACCCGCACTGCTGTTGCAGTTATTCTGATATCCGGATCTCCCAGGATTTTTCGGGTCTCGTTAACCAATTTCATCTCCTCCTTGGTATAGTCATTCTCGAGAAACACATCACAATGTGGCAGACAGTTTTCAAAAATGGGGTGAGGATATGCGGGGTTTTCCGCTGTTCTACCCTCCTTCTCAGCATTGTATTGCTCCACGGCAACCACACCGGTGCCGGTATAACTCTGATAGGTCGAAATCACCAACCTTTTGATACCAAAAGCCTTGTGCAATGGCGAAAGAGCTAATACCATCTGAATAGTACTACAGTTAGGATTAGCAATAATTTTATCCTCATCAGTCAGCTCGACTCCATTGACTTCCGGCACCACCAGTCTCTTATCGGGATCCATCCTCCAGGCAGATGAATTATCAATCACGGTTGTGCCCACTGCAGCAAACCTTGGAGCCCATTCCAGGGATACTGATCCTCCCGCAGAGAAAATAGCTACATCTGGACGGGCAGCCACGGCATCTTCCAGGCCAATAACGGTGTACTCCTTATCCTTGAATGTGACTTTCTTACCTACCGACTTAGCCGAGGCTACGGGCAGGAATTCATCAATTTCAAAGTTTCTCTCGGTCAGCACATCGCGCATCACGCTACCGACCAATCCGGTTACACCAACAACTGCTAATTTCATTTTAACGACAAATTGTTTTAAATTTTAGAGGTGCAAAGATAAATCCAAATATCCATTCAGTCCCTACATTTCCATTACTATGGTCAGATGGTACCCCCTTTCCGTCCTGCTTATGTTATCAACGCCGGCCTTTGGCCAGTTTTTCGATGACTTTTCAAGCGAAGATTTAAGCCCGATTTGGCAGGGAGACAGATTATCTTTTTTCATCAATCACGATCATGAACTCCAGCTATCAGCCCCGGATGCAGGTAAAAGTCTCCTGCACATTCCCCTCGACTTTAATCCGTTTCACTGGACCGTAAAATTATCTAACGATTTCAACCCGTCAAACAACAATAAAACCAGGATTTTCCTTGCCATGGACAAGCCCGCACCGGAGACTGCCACTGGATATTTTATCCAGCTGGGAGAAAACGGAAACGAAGATCGATGGCACTTATATGGTGTGACAGGTGGCGAGGAACACCTACTGGCTTCAGGAGTATCTGTTTTTTCTGAGAATCCCTCGATGATTATTGATCTTTCGCTCACGGACCATGGTGCACTCACCTTGTTCAGTCAGGCCACTGACGCAAAGGCAAAGACCCTGGAATTCACTTATGCTTTATCTCCAGATCTGATAACAGACAGCACCTACTTTGCCATTGAATGCCAGTACACGCAAACCAGAAAAGAGGCTTTTCGCTTTGATGATCTTAGGATTGATACTTTCCCGGCCACGGAATCAACACTCCAACTGCTGGAACTCGAAGTCGTTTCTGATCATGAATTGCAAATAATATTTGATCAGGACCTGGATAGGGATTTAGCATTAAACACCAACAGCTACCACCTGGGTCCTGGCATTGGCCACCCGGAGTCTGTCCGCTTTGGAGAGGCAGAGTCATCAGTTGTCCTCGACTTTGCACGGTCATTTTCTCCGGAAGTAACCTATGAATTACAAATTTCTTTCAGCAACAACGATGGAAATGTTCACCAGTTTGTCAAAACCTTCATCTACTCCGTTGCATTGGCACTAAAACGCCATGAACTGCTAATCACTGAAGTGTATGATGATCCTACCCCATCCCTGGGTTTGCCGGATGCAGAATATCTCGAACTATACCTTTCTCCCGGGACGGACCCTCTGTCACTTGCCAAGGTCATTCTCTCCAATCAGGGAAATGAAATAGGGCTACCCGATTCTGTAATCCACCCGGGTGAATACGTCATCGTCTGTGATGACGATGACCAGGAGGAATTTCTCCCCTATGGTAAAGTAGTTGCCACTAATGGGTTTCGGACCTTACGCAATACAGGTAGTAGTCTGGAAGTACGGACCATGGATGGTGAGGTCCTTCACCGGATCACCTACGACGATTCATGGTACAGAGACCCTGATAAGAACGACGGAGGTTGGTCCCTGGAAATGATCAACCCTGACAACCCCTGTCTGCTAGCCGACAACTGGGCTGCTTCACAGGACCTTCGGGGTGGGACTCCGGGTAGTGAAAATTCACTGGAAAAAACCCCGGATCAGTTTCAGGCATTTAAAATCCTGGAAACACGTGTTATCAGCGAAAGTCAATTGCAGTTGATCACCAACCGAAGCCTGGACCATTTACCGGACATAGCTGATTTCACCTTTCCATTTCACCATATCACCGTCACAGAAGTAACCGGCACTGGTCCCAATCTTGAAAGTATCATTTTGACTGTGGACCCTGGGCTTGAATCGAATACAACCTATGAGCTGGACATGACAGGTCTGACTGACTGTTATGGGAATGTATTAGACACTCTGGGGTTGGAAATTCGGGTCCCAGGCACCCCGGAACCCGGAGATGTGGTAGTCAACGAAATACTGTTTAATCCAAACCCGGGCGGTAAGGATTTTGTGGAGTTACTAAATGTTTCGGATAAATCATTTGATCTGGATCGCTTTCTGCTGGCCAATTTTTACGGTTCAGGAACGGATATTGAACCCATTGTGTCAGATAAGGTCATCCAGCCCGGAGATCATCTGGTGATCACCGAAGATGCAGCTGATCTCTCACAGCAATATAATGTTGCACATCCTCATCATCTGATAGAAAGCAACCTGCCTGCATTGGATGATGACCGGGGTAATGTATCGCTCCTCTATTCCTCTGTATCGGAAAATGTGGTTATTGATGACATCAACTATGATGAGGAATTCCATTCTCCCTTCCTGAAATCGCTGGACGGTGTCAGTCTCGAAAGATTGAGTGCCGTGGACCACGGTGACTCCGAGGAGCACAATTGGCATAGTGCTTCCCGGGCAGCCGGGTATGCAACTCCTACCGCTCCCAACAGCCAGCAACGATCAGAGGCAGATCCAAGAGAACAATTTGCCTTGATTTCAACCACCTTTTCACCGGACGGTGATGGATATGAGGATTTTCTGGATATCCAATACCAGATGATTGGTCAGGGAAACCTACTCAACATTCTCATTTTTGACGTAGCAGGGAGAAAGGTGAAAACCCTGGTCGACAATTATTCACTTTCCAACGAAGGTCACATTACGTGGGATGGCAGTGATGACAGTGGCGCCAAATCAGGATTCGGAACCTATGTATTGCTTTTTGAACTATTTGGTGACCATGGAGAGCGAAATCACTGGCAAGAAACCTGTATTCTGGCAGGAAAATTTGAGTAATCGAACGTATATTTGAATATGCTCCATAAAACCCTCCGTCACCCCCTGATAAATGCAATGATGGTTGGAGGTATGTTATGCCTGGCAATGATCTGTATTTTTAATGTGCCCGATGTGGTGGTACTGAAACGCATTTCGAGCCATGCTACTCAAATCATGCTATTATTTGTGGGAGGTGGCCTGTTATTCCTGATGCTTAACCAACAGCGCCTTCTATTTACTTCGTTGGGCTGTGCAGCAGCTTTGTGCCTGCATTTCAAATATGTGGCTAACATTAGCCTGGCACCTCCGATTAAAACTTCTGAGCGCAGTGTCACTATCCTGCACGCAAGTACTACCGACCTTGCTTCCGACTGGGAGTCAACTGTGGCTACTATGCTTGATCGCAACCCTGACCTGATCAGCGTGATCGAACTTACCCCAAATTGGGAACAGTTGCTACAGCAGGAGCTGAATAGTGCCTATCCTTATCATACCATTGTCACCCGGATTGATCCCTTTGGCAGTGCTATCTTTTCGAAATATCCTATCCTGGATTGTGATACCATCTACTGCCATGATATCCCTCATTTGAGCAGTACCATAGAGGTAGATGAGTTCAAAACGTTGCAGGTGCTGAGTTCAAACTCGACACCTCCCCTGTTTCGTAGTTCCTTTGAAGATTTAAGAACCCAACTTGGTGTGTTGGCAACTACAGTGAGAAAATCTCCGTTTCCGGTGCTAACTGCGGGCAATTACAATCTCGATCAGTTTTCGGACGAGCTTCAGGATTTTCGGGCACAAGCCGATCTGGCCGATAGCCGAAAATCCATGTCGCCCACCATCAACCCTCCCACAGACCACCTTTTCTACACCGAGCATTTTGAATGTCTTAGTTTTTTTAATGTCTATGATGATCATTCCAACAAGGTGGGGATCATGGGAGAATATCAGTTTAAAAAAGATGCACAATCAACTGCGCAAAGAACGCCAGAGCTTTAGTGCCGCCTTCAGGGGAGTTTACTTTTTTCTGGTTACCGAAAGACATGCCTGGTTTCATTTGATTGCAACCATGTTGGCCCTCTGTACTGCCTGGGTGCTTTCCGTCAGCCCGGTTGAATGGATGCTGATTACCCTTTCCATTGCCCTGGTCTGGATAGCCGAAATGATCAATACCTGCCTGGAAAGAATGTGCAATCTGATCACCACCGACCATCATCCACAAATCAAACTGATCAAGGACATAGCTGCCGGGGCTGTATTAATAGCCTCATTGGGTAGTCTTGTGGTGGGATTGATTATTTTTTTGCCCCGGATTATAAAAATGTTTTGACGTAGGGCTGTAAGAAGCCTGGATATAATGTTAACTCCTATTTCACTTGGACCAGATCCTGCACAAGGCATTTTAGCACAGGGAATCAAGACATTTTCATGTCTATGAATTTCGTTCAAGAGTGTTAAATTAACTATTAGTTCTATATTTACCCCATTCAACATCAGTACCACTTTGCAAGAACTAATTGATTCGTACCGCCATAAAGGTCTGCGAAAAAAACTGGTTGAGACCCTGCGCAAGAAAGGGATTTCAGACGAACGCATACTCAAAGCGGTGGGAGTGGTTCCGAGGCATTACTTCCTGGATCGGGCTTTTGCAGACTGGGCCTATAAGGATGCAGCTTTCCCGATTGGCAATAAACAAACCATCTCACAACCATATACCGTAGCCTACCAAACTGAATTGCTGGAACTGGAGCCCAGAGATAAGGTTCTGGAAATTGGCACCGGATCCGGCTACCAGGCAGTTATCCTGGCGGAGATTGGAGTAAAGGTCTATACTGTAGAAAGGCAGACGGCCTTATACAAGAGGACCTCACGATTACTGAAAGACATGGGATACGGACAGATCAGGCAGTTTCTTCAGGATGGCATGCAGGGATTGCCCAGGTTTGCTCCCTTTCAAAAAATCATAGTAACCGCTGCTGCAACCAGCATTCCTCAGTCTCTCAAGGACCAACTGGATATTGGAGGGATGATGGTCATACCGGTGGGAGAGGACTCTCAGGTCATGCACCGCATCACACGGATCTCAGAGAAGAAATTCAAAACAGAAAAATTTGATCATTTTCGCTTTGTTCCCCTGCTAAAAGGGATCAACGATTAGTACTTACTTCACGGTTCGACCGGGAGCGGTATGACGAGCCAGCGACACCTCATCGATGTGTTCCAGATCCACCAAGAGTCCTGCAAAAGCACTTTGGGAAGAGGTGTTGTAGGTTTTCCCTCTATAGGTAACCGTGCCCGAATACTTATCCCAGGAAGATCCCAGCAGCATGTATTCTCCATCCGACCGGGGATTGGTGCCAAACATCAGATACCGGTCGTTTCCGCGATCAAAACTAATCGCCATCCGGTCGGGTTTGGGCATAAATTGCAATACGCCGGGAGTCCCTTCCCTGATGACTACTTCCTCCACCCTTCTGCCCTCCTTCATCACAATTTTGCCTCCATCAATGACGGTCTCACCACGCGATAACTCCCGATGTAAAATGATATCCCGTGAAGTATAAAACTGAATCCTCTTCAGATCACCCTCTGTCCATCCCTGAGATCGCTGCAGATCAGATGTAAAAGGCTTATACGACGGACTACAGGCACCGAGGGCAAATGAAAGGACCAGGACCAGGTAGGGAAGATGTCTCATTTGGTTTGTATTTCGTTTCTATGAAACTAAACTAAAAATCAACAGCACACAATCTGTTTAAAATGACCTTAACCCAAGATTTAAGGAACACTTAAATCGGTCGCCGGTCGCTGGTCGCTGGTTGCCGGGTTTTCTGATGGTTTAACATTGTTTACCAGTGGTTTGGCGATTTGACGGTTGTTCAACATGGTCCCCTTCAGGGGCCAGGGGTGAGCAGAGCTGATAGTTATTGTTTCTATGTTGTTTCTCTTGGTTTCTGGTGGTTTCTGATTGTTTACCAGTGGTTTGGCTGTGGTCCAGCAATAGTGAACTCAACATCTAAACATCTAAACCGCGCTGAGACCTGCAGCGTTGGCCTTAAACCTCTAAACAGTGTCGAGCCACCGCGGGCAGGAAAAGGCATTGGGTGTTAGGCACTGGGCACTGGGTTTTTCTACGACTGTGTACTGCTGTCCTTTCTCTTTTGGCTTATTTTTCATTTTCAGTTGACGTTTTTTGTCAACCTATATCAGGACAGTACAGGCTGAGGACTGGGTACTGCTGGCTGAGGACTGGGTACTGCTGGCTGAGGACTGGGTACTGCTGGCTGAGGACTGCGTACTGCTGGCTGAGGACTGGGTACTGAAGACTGAGTACTGAGGGCTGAGTACTGCAGACTGCGTACTGAACCTATCGTTTCATGGCAAAGAACCTGCGCAGTAACATACTACATTCTTCATTGCGAACACCATACTCCAGCTTGGTCTGGGGGTGCAGGAGAGATTTTCCAACGTTCATAAATCCGCGTTTATCATCGCTCGCTCCATAAACAAGACGGCCAATCCTGGACCAATACAGGGCCCCGGCACACATAATGCACGGTTCCAGGGTAACAAACATGGTACATTGAGTCAAAAACTTGGAACCAAGATGACTGGTGGCTGCTGTGATGGCCAGCAACTCGGCGTGAGCGGTGGGATCACTCAGTTTCTCCGTTTCATTACTTGATCTGGCTATGATGGTGCCTTCACAGACAATGACCGCCCCTACCGGAATCTCATCCTGCTCCATAGCCCTTTGGGCTTCTTTGATCGCCTGGTCCATGAAATAAGTGTCGGATAGTACAGAAAGCATGGGTCGAATGTCAACAATTGGGTTGAAAAATATATTATTTCATTGTCACTTTTTTAGAAAAGACTATTTTTGCGGATGGAATTACACTTTTCTTCTTCAGATAAATTTCTCGATACCGGACTAACCTTTGACGATGTACTTTTGATTCCTGCCGAGTCAGAAGTATTACCACGTGAGGTGTCCACAGAGACCCGATTTACCCGTGAATTGTCTCTCAATGTTCCGATCGCTTCGGCTGCTATGGATACAGTAACTGAGCGAGACCTGGCTATTGCCATGGCACGGGAAGGAGGCATAGGGATCATTCACAAAAACATGACCATCGAAGCCCAGGCAGATCAGGTCAGAGGCGTAAAAAGGTCTGAAAGCGGGATGATCATCGATCCGGTCACCCTGGAGGTAGAAGCCTCTGTGGGGGATGCCATGAATCTGATGGCACGATACAAGATAGGCGGTATTCCCATTGTAACCGGAGATAAAGTACTAGTGGGGATCCTGACGAACAGGGATTTGAGATTTGAAACCGATGGTAGCAAATCCGTCGTCGACCTGATGACTAAGGAAAACCTGATCACGGTACCTGCAGGTACCACGCTTGATAAGGCCACCCATATCTTACAGACCCATAAAATTGAAAAGTTGCCGGTCGTGGACGAACAGCAGCGAGTCATTGGGCTGATCACATACAAAGACATCATGAAACTCAAGGACTATCCCAATGCATGCAAGGATGGTTACGGACGATTGGTAGTAGGTGCCGCCGTTGGCGTAACTACAGATACGATGGACAGGGTAGCAGCATTAAAGGAGGTGTCTGTCGATGTGATTTGTATCGATACCGCCCATGGGCATCATATTGATGTTCTTAAAATGATTCGGGAGGTACGCAAGAACTTTCCGGATGTACAGTTGATCGGTGGCAACGTAGCCACAGCCGATGGAGCCAAAGCCCTTGCAGATGCCGGTGTTGACGGTGTGAAAGTGGGTGTGGGACCGGGAAGTATTTGTACTACCCGGGTAGTGGCAGGAGTTGGGATGCCACAACTATCTGCAATCTATGGAGCACACCTGGGATTGAAGGGTACTGACATACCCATTGTGGGAGACGGTGGAATCCGATTTACAGGTGACATTGTCAAGGCCTTAGCCGCCGGTGCAAGCACCATCATGGCCGGCTCCTTGTTTGCCGGAGTGGAAGAAGCACCGGGAGAAACTATCATTTACGAAGGAAGAAAATTCAAAATCTATCGAGGTATGGGGTCCCTGGGTGCGATGCAAAAAGGGTCCAAGGATCGATATTTCCAGGATGTAGAAGATGACATCAAAAAATTGGTGCCGGAAGGCATCGAGGGTCGGGTACCTTATAAAGGCACTGTAGCAGAAGTCATGGTACAGTACCTGGGTGGATTACGAGCAGGGATGGGATACTGTGGTGCAGGCCAGATCGAAGACCTGCAGAATGCAAGGTTTGTGAGGATTTCCAGTGCGGGAATTACCGAAAGTCATCCTCATAACATCATGATCACCAAAGAGTCACCTAATTATTCTCCTCGCAGATTTTAGAAAATGGATCATGCCTGTACTGCCCGGGAGCTTTTACCAAACTGAAGATGTACTGCATATCGCACGGACATTGATAGGTAAAACACTATGTACATCATTTGATGATCAGAATACCACGGGCAGGATTGTGGAAACCGAAGCCTACCGGGCTCCGGAGGATAAAGCATCGCATGCCTATGGCAACAAACGCACCAAACGGACAGAAACCATGTTCGGCCCTGCGGGACATGCCTATATCTACCTTTGTTACGGCATCCATCATCTCTTTAATGTAGTTACCGGTCCGGTGAATACAGCCCATGCGGTACTTATCAGAGCAGTTGAACCACTTACCGGTCTGGATGTGATGGCTGAACGCCGAAACATTAAAGCCACATCCATACGATTGACAGCCGGACCCGGTATTTTGACCAAGGCCCTGGGGTTGACCACAAAACACAATGGTTATGACCTTACTACCTGTCGCAAGGTCTGGATTGAAGATAGCGGATTCAATGTCCATGACAAAGACATAATAAAAAGTCCACGTGTAGGCGTTGATTACGCGGAAGAATGTGCAGCCTGGAACTGGCGATTCAGGTTAAGAAATAATCCCTGGACCAGTAAACCACACTGAAATAACCATTATGACAGCACCGTACCATAGTGCCTGTATCTACAAAAAGCTTACGTCAGTTTTTCTGGGACTGCTGTTCTTTGTCATCGGTCTAAATGCCCAGGATCTGGTCAATTACGACAAGACCTACATGTCTTCGGTCAAGTCCATTCAATTTGGCGTACCGGGACTCCAGGCGGCATTTCCTATCGTAAACCTGCAGGGAGGTGCGCTTATCCTTGAATTTGATGAACTGAATTCCGGCACCCGCTACCTCCAGTATTACATTCAGCACTGTGATCGCGACTGGTCGCCATCTGACCTGCAGGAAATGGAATATCTACAAGGATTCAATGGTGAGGAAATTCGTGATTATGCTTTTTCGGTCAACACGCGTACATCTTATGTGCACTACAAACTCGGCCTACCCAACCAGGACATGCGTTGGACAAAATCCGGCAACTACTTACTCCATGTAGTTGATCAGGATACTGGTGAACCCTTGCTTACCCGGCGGTTCATGGTGGTGGATCCAATCGTCAAAATCTCCGGATTTCTCGACAGACCAGCGGACGTGGGTAAGATCCAAACCCACCACGAGATCGACTTCAAAGTTAATCACAAGGATGTCCGGATAGCCAACCCACAAATTGAAATAAGGGCAGCCATTCTGCAAAATGGTCGCTGGGACAATGCTATCACCGATATAGAACCGTTTAGGATACAGACCGAATTACTATCATTCGAATACCTGGACAAGTTGGTCTTTCCAGCTGGAAAACAATTTCGGACAGTGGATTTTCGCAGTCTTCGCTACCCCAGCATCAACGTCAATGAGATCAAGGCCTATGATGACGCCTGGGAAGTACGGATGAAAAGAGATGATAAACGTACTTTCAAGGACTATGAATCAGAACGAGATCTGAATGGTCAGTTTATTATCGATTCGCAGGATGATAACAACCCTGAAGTACAGGCTGATTACGCTTATGTAGTTTTTTCTTTAAACTCCGCGCAACCTCTGTACGATCACTACGTCTACTTAATAG
>JAUILF010000070.1 GCA_030433135.1 Bacteroidia bacterium
GAGCAAATCCTGGGTGCTTTTTACGGTCGGTCCGTGAGTTGCAATCACCAGGATTCGGCCATTCGTTTTTACTGCTTCTTCCATCATAGCTTCATCAATCTGGACGACGGGTACTTTGAATTGTTTCATGTGTTCCCTAACCTGGCCAAAGGCTCGGTTCATGGTGCTACAGGTCAGGAGAACGGCATCCACCTGATACAGATTGAATAGGTCTTCAGCATAACTTGCCATCAGATCAATATTGCTCTGAGGAGGACAGGGTTTTCCCTAGTGGTGAGCTTCCATGAAATTAAGTTGTACCGCTTCGTTTCCGACATTGATGATTTTGACACCGGGCAGGATACTTTTTCCAAACCAGGTTGACCACAGTGAAGTCCACGAAGACCCGTTGACCACTCCCAATCTCTTACCGTTGAGCTCCGGATCCGGACCCTCTTCGTTGGATAGGGTAGGAACGCCCGTTAATACCATAAAATCACTGAATAATCTTATTGGGTCTATATCTATATTTACTTTAATCATTGATGTAATGGCTTGTTTTGATACTGATTATTCGAATCATATTATGAATGAAGTTCATCGCGCTTCCTTATGATGTCCTTTCCAGCTTTGGCTATGTGCTCCGGCTGCATTCCATAGTAATGAAAGAGTTCTTCAATGCCCCCACTTTCTATAAATTTATCAGGTACACCGATTTTTCTTACCGGTACGGGGTTTTCTTCGGCGATCACCTCCAGAACAGCATCTCCAAAACCTCCATAATAAGAGGCGTTTTCAGCAGTGACTGCACATCCTGTTTTCTGCACCGATCCAATGATCATCTTGCGGTCAATAGGTTTGATCGAAGCCAGGTGAATTAATTCTGCATCAATGCCATCTTTCTTGAGGATTTCTGCAGCTATCATCATTTTGGAAAGCATGACCCCGGTACTGAAAAGGGTGATATCAGAACCTGACCTGATCAATTGGCCCTTTCCCCATTCAAATTGATGTGACGAGTCGAAAACTTCAGGGACAGTATAGCGGGTTACTCTGAAATAGGTAGGACCAATCCGTTGCATACTGGCATGCATAATTTGTCGAAGGTCTTCGTTCGTACCTGGATCGGCTACATACATATTGGGCAGAACCCGCATAACAGCAAGATCTTCAATACAATTATGCGATCCCCCTGCCCGACTTGTTGGAATTCCCACATAAGATCCGGGGATCTTGACGTTGAGACGGGGAAAGCAAATGGATATGGCAATTTGATCCAGTGCCCTTCTCGATGCAAAAACCGCAAAAGTCGAGGCAAAGGGATGAAACCTTCGAAAGCAAGTCCGGCTGCAGTGCCAAACATGTTTTGCTCCGCAATGCCACATTGAATAAACCGATCGGACCATCTCTTCTTAAATACCGTTGCCTTGGTACTGGTATGCAGGTCTGCGTCAAGGTAGATCATCCTGGGATAGGCCTCACCTAACTCGAGGAGAGCCTGACTATAGGCATCCCGCATTTCTATCATGGTTTGTTTATTCTCCCCCATAGAAAGTTTCTTTTTTTACCTCCATATCATGACGTGAGTATCCTTGCTCTGGTCTGCCATAGTTGCGACATAATTCCCGCATCATTTCATCTGCTGTGTCCGGATCAGGTGCATGGGTATGCCATTTGTAGTTAAATTCTGCTTGTTCGATTCCCTTTCCCTTTACCGTGTGTGCGATAATAACATTAGGCTTGCCATTGGCCAGCACCCATCTTGCCCGGTATAAAGTACTTGTAATCTCATCGATATCATGACCATCGATTTCCTGAACATTCCAACCAAACGATGCCCATTTGTCAGCAAACGGTTCTACTCCCATCATTTCCCAGATGAGTCCCTTGGCCATAGCTTTATTGTAATCCACAATCGCGATCACATTGTCCAGGTGATAATGTGAAGCTGCCATAGCTGCTTCCCAGATATTTCCTTCATTACACTCTCCATCGCCTAAGAGACAGTAGACCCTGGATCTGGGATTTTCCTTCTTGCGCAATCCCAAAGCCATTCCGACCGCTACAGACAATCCCATGCCCAATGGTCCTCCACTCGCTTCGATACCCGGGGCACTGTCAATGTGTGTATGACCTTCCAGTCCACCTAACTCACAGTATTGATAGATCTTGTCAACCGGGTAGTATCTTCTTGATGCTAATGCAGCATACAGGGCAGGAGATCCATGAGCCTTAGAGAGGATCAGACGATCCCGGTTTTCCATCAGAGGTTCGCCAGGGTTCAGTTTCATCTCGTGCCAGTAAAGCACCGCGAGTAGTTCGGCCATCGAAAATGACCCTCCAATGTGACCCCATTGACTCCAGGTAATCATTTCCAGCGATAGTCTGCGGATCTCAAAAGCCCTGTCCTCCAGTTCCGTGCGCTTTTCTTCAGATATTTTCATTAAGGTGTGGTTTAACCGGGAATATTCATTAGAATTCCTATTACGAGCCAAATATGCTGCAAATACGGGCACATAAGCACTTTTTGATTCTCACCATGATGGCCACCATGTTTGCGAGTCAAAAAGTCCTTGGAGCGCCCGTCTTTATTGCCTATTTTGACTCTCATTACGTAATCCCAATGCATAATCCCGGTTTAAGGAGATCTCCGACACTTACTTATGCCGGATAATGAAAGAGGTTGAGGATTTTCACCAACTCCCTTTTGAGATTATTTAAATGCAACCTCATAGCAGCTTCTGCAGAGACAGCATCTTTCTCCAGGATGGCCTTGACAAAATCTTCGTGTTCGCGATAAGCTCGTTCCATTCGACCCTCCAACATATACATGGATACACGGAGCTGATGCCATTGTTCGTTAAGTGTGGTTATTAGTTGCTCTGCTTTTTGGTTTCCGGCCATCTCAAAGAGCGTCCTGTGTAATTCACGGTCTTTCTCCAACCATCGATTCAGTGTTTCCTGTTCCTTACCCTCGTCATCGGACTTCTGATTTGAAATGGTTTTCATCTCTCCCAGGATCCTTTCCAGATTAGCAAAATTCTGTGGCTTGCCCTTTTCGGTAGCCCATCGTGCAACAGCACTTTCAAGGCATATTTTCACATCAAATATTTCTCTGACTTCTCTGATGGTCAATACATAAACTCGTTTTCGTCGATTGTTGGTGACAATCAGACCATCGCTTTCCAGTCGATTGAGGGCTTCCCTTACCGGCGTACGACTTACTCCGAGTTCGCTTGCCAACGCATTTTCAGTGATCGAAGCTCCGGGCTTAATTTTCAAAGAGAGAATTTGCTCTTTCACAATGTCGTAGACATGATCATTGTCCTTTTTCTTTTTGGCCATCATATGTTAACCTCCAGGTATGATCACAAATGTATACAAAATAACCCAATAATTGTATACAATAGGTTTTGAAAATAGGATTGGCCTACTATTTCAGGTGACAGAAAGCTGTAAAATCTGATCAATTGGATTTGATACAAGCACTGATGGCACTCTCCAGATGCATACACCGGAAGCTTTGAATGCACATTCTGATAGGTTAATTACTATCGCTTCTCAACCCTGACGACAACAAATTTGGAGGCAGGTGTATTGCTTTTTTTCGCTACACTATCAATAGGTACCAGCACATTTGCTTCCGGGAAATAGGTAGCTACGCAGCCTTTGGCGATATCATATTCAACAAGCTTGAAGTTGTGGGCATGTCTTTCAACTCCTTTGTATATGCTGGTAAGATGGACGATGTCCAGGGGTTTGAGCTGTTGCTCCCTGATGTCATCCTTATTCATGAGCAAGACTCGTCTTTCATTTAGGATACCACGATAGCGATCGTCCATGCCATATATGGTGGTGTTGAATTGATCATGTGTCCTGATGGTCATTAAAATGAAATGTCCATCTGCAATCTTATTATCAGGGATCTTATTGATGGTAAAGACAGCCTTGCCGGATTTGGTGTTAAATTTTCCTTTGCGTGCTCCATTGGGCAGGTAGAATCCGGCTGGTTGTCTTACACGGCGATTATAGTCGTCAAAACCGGGAATCGTGGCTTCGATATGGTTTCTGATGGTATCGTAGTTTTTGGTCATCTCACCCCAATTGACGGGTGAGTTACCAAAAAGCACCTCTGCCAGGCGAGCTACGATCGCCGGTTCACTCATCAAATGTTCTGAGGCAGGAGTCAGACTGCCTTTACTTGAGTGCACTATTCCCATAGAGTTTTCCACCGACACTATTTGATCTCCTGATGCTTGCTGGTCTTTCTCAGATCGAGAAATACAAGGCAGGATAAGGGCCTCTTTGCCCGTCACCAGGTGTGATCGGTTTAGTTTGGTGGATATCTGGACTGTCAGGTCACAGTTTTGCATGGCCTTTCCGGTGAATTCACTATCAGGCGTGGCGGAGATAAAGTTGCCACCCATGGCCACAAACAGCTTAATCTTACCCTCATCCATAGCTTTTATGGAGTCTACCACATCATAGCCGTGATTTCGCGGTGCGGTGATGGAAAAGTTTTTGTCAATACTGTCGAGGAAGGCTTCGGGTGGAGCTTCCCAGATGCCCATGGTACGATCACCCTGCACATTGCTATGTCCTCTGACCGGGCAGGTACCGGATCCAGGTCTGCCAATACTACCTTTTAATAATAACAGATTGACGATTTCCCTAATGTTGTCAACCCCGTTTTCATGCTGAGTAAGGCCCATTGCCCAGCAGATAATGATCTTTTTCTTTTCAGCCAGTAACCCGGCAAATTCTCGTATTTGTTTTTCGGGAACTCCACTTGCAGCCACTGCCTCAGAGAAATTCGTGTTACCAAGGTTGTCTATGAATGCCTGGTAGCCGGTGGTATTTTGTTTGATGAATTCCTGGTCAAATACACTCCCCGGGTTGGCACGCTCTTTTTCCAGCAGTAAAAACATGGCCGCCTTTAGCAATGCGACATCCCCGTTGATCCTGACCTGGAGAAACAGGTCAGTGATTTGTGCTCCACCTTTGAGCATGGATAGAGGGCTCTGTGGATCAACAAAGGTATTGGTGCCCGCTTCAGGGATAGGATTGACACTGACCACCGTGCCCCCATTTTCTTTACACTTTGCGAGAGCCGTCAACATCCTGGGATGATTGGTCCCGGGATTTTGTCCCATGACGATGATCAGTTCCGCCTGGTGCAAATCCTGCAGGGTGACAGAGCCCTTGCCAATTCCGACGGTCTCTGCTAGCCCTTTGCCACTGGATTCGTGACACATGTTGGAGCAGTCGGGGAGGTTGTTGGTGCCTACCTGCCGGGCAAAAAGCTGGTAAAGGAAAGCAGCCTCATTGCTGGTTCTGCCGGAAGTATAAAAACAGGCTTCATCCGGAGTGTTCAGGCTCTTTATTTTCGTTGCAATTTTTTCAAAAGCCTCATCCCAACTGATGGGTACATACCTGGAACTGTCCGCTGCCAGGTACATAGGGTGGGTGATCCGACCTTGTTTTCCGATCCAATAATCGGTTTGTTCGCTTAACTCCTCTACGGTACGTTTTGCGAAAAAAGCCGGTGTCACTCTTTTATTCGTGGCTTCTTCCGATATGGCTTTGGCCCCGTTTTCACAGTATTCGCCGAGAGCGGATCTCTTACCATCAGGGTCCGGCCAGGCACAACCGGGACAATCAAATCCACCTTTTTGGTTCATCCGGTTCAATGCTCTCAATCCTGCGATGACACCCATTTCTTCCTGTACATGTCGCAAAGAAGAGGTGATAGCCGGTATCCCGGCCGCCTTTTCTTTGGGAGGCGTAAGCTTGAGGTCACCAAACGCTTCCGGAGGTACGATTCTGACCGATCTTTTCATAAAAAATAGATTATACCTGCAGCCTGGAGGCCTTTTCCCGGGTCAATCTCCTTGGCTGTTGGCAGTGATCTACAAGGTATGCAAAGGATGGGATAATTACTAAAGTGTGGGGGAGTATGAGCAGGGGCTAAAGCCCCACTTTCTCAATTCTTGTTATCCTGCCGCGGAAGCGACATGTAATCGAGGATAAGAAGGCAGAAATAGTAGTCACAGCTAGGTTAATTGATCGGATTCCACCCCCTTCCCCCTCGTAGGGGGACAGTTTGTCTATTTCAATTGACTGTGTCACTTGTCAAATAAAATATCTGATGTAAGTGTCAGATTATCAGGTAGATATAATAGTGTCCCCCTTGAGGGGGTTTCGGGGGTGGAAATGAAAAAATCATTTGAATACCGGAAGGTCCAGTCTCTTGAAGAGTGAATTGAATACGGGGGCGGTAAATGGGTTGTATTTTAAAGCTATGGAAAAAGCAAGCAAGGCCAATAATTATTATTTCAACAAGGACCTGCAGCACCTGGCGCGAGAGAATAGGAGAAATATGACCAAATCGGCCGCTTGTCTTTGGAAGTATGTTCTGGGAGACAAGCAAATGATGGGGTATCAATTTAGAAGGGAGAGGCCCATTTTGAACTACATTGTGGACTTTGTTTGTTTTGAACTCATGTTGGTAGTTGAAGTGGATGGCTATACCCATGAATTTGAGGAGACAGCTGCGTATGACAGAAAACGAGACGAGCGATTGCAAGAGATAGGATTTACCGTTTTGAGATTTAGTGGCTGGCTTGTTCTGAACGATATTAATGTAGTCTCAAATACATTGGTTGAATGGATCAATAATAATGGCTTTGAACCTGTACCGAAAAGGAAGAGAAGGCAGAAATAGTAGTCACAGCTAGGTTAATTGATCGGATTCCACCCCCTTCCCCCTCGTAGGGGGACAGTTTGTCTATTTCAATTGACTGTGTCACTTGTCTAATAAAATATCTGATGTAAGTGTCAGATTATCAGGGGTTTCGGGGAGGGCGGGGGTGGAAATGAAAAAATCATTTGAATGCCAAAGTCCAGTCTCTGGAAGATTCTACGGTAATGAGTAACTTTTCGAATAGGGTGATTCCATTACTTGATGGGCACATCTCTCCGATTCAGAGGAAATCTTGGTCATTTATACGGTCAAGTGCATTTTTCCATTCAGTTTCAAAATCACTCTTGCTAATAGTGTTTCCATTAAACCTCAAATAATCATCTATTTCCAGAACATTGTCAGTCCAATACCCATAGTTGTCCTTGTAAGGTGCTATTACCACCGGCAATTCCGCTTCGTCAAAACCTATTTCACGCATTGTATAATTCCTATCCTGATCAATCTCTATTATCCATCTTGTTACTGTACCATATAGTTCTTCAAAATGCGGATTCGCTTTCGGAAGGATCCTATTAAGAAAGTTACCGAATAGTGTGACACGATTTGATTTTTGATGTAGATTGCGATCATTCTCGGGAGCATCAAACTCCAGATATATGCGTTTCCCGGTTTGCTCGTTCATTTTAAGTTGCAGATGTGTAACTTTATTTATCAAAGTAAGTCAACAAGGGTTTCACTTCAAATCCGAAGCCGTATAAGGAGCAGACAGCAGTCCCTCAAAGACTTCCCATCTTGTTTCCGGATTGTCGACAGTACCGCCCTGCCTCTCTACATAATCTGCTACCAGGTCTTTTCCGAGATTGTAGTTAATCACATAGCTGCGGTATTGGTCAAAAAAGCGAACCCTTTGTTGAGCTCTTTCCGGTGCATAGAGGAGATATTTTTCCAACCATTGAGCCGCATCTTCGGCTGATAGAGTTCCATTCAGGTATCCCCTGGCCGCTTCATTGCCGGCATAATCGAGTTTGGCCCGCAACTCCTGTACCCGGTAATACTTTTCAGCCAAAGACGGATCGATACCCGCCAGCGGGTACAGCACATCGCGTTCGTACTGCCAGCGTTGATCACCGGGGAAAGCCACATCAATGCCGTAGTTGGCGCTGCCTTCGGCTATCAGCGACTGTGGACTAAACAACGGATAGACGGAATATTCTCTCCATCCTTTTTCATTAACCAGTTGCTTCTCCAGCAAGGCATTAAAGACGTGGTGCCCCGGATATCCCTCATGACAGGCCAGGTCAATGGCCCGGTCAATGTATATGGGAAGATCGGTATTGATTTGAATTAGACTAAAGCTGTTTCCCTTGTAATAATTATATCCCGACCACGATTTACCGGTCACATATTCTATCTGAAAAGTCTCTTCAGCCGGCAGATCCATATGTTCCAGGGTTTTTCTGCGTGCTTCGTCAATGGCAGTCTGAAATACAGTGTCCAGCTTGTCAACGGGAATGACAAACTGCTGCTCAAAATCCCGGTACCGCGCTTGCAAACTCCCGATTCCCGGTATTTCGTTTTCCAGATCGGCCAGCAAGTTGTCAAAATAAGGAGCGTCATAAGTTGGTGGCTCAGCATCATAGAGTAAGCGGGCTTCTTCATCAAACTCAAAGCTTTCTCCTCCCATCATGCGCACCTTGGTCTCCACCGAGATCAATTGTTTGGACAACATATGATGTCGTCGCTTCTCCATACTGGTCAGCTGTGACAAGTCAATGTCAGTAAGAGCTTCAGCCAGAGACTTTGTCCGCTCCACAAAAGTATCCACTAGTATTCCTCCTTCCGGAGAACCTTCGGGTTTCCATTCCTGCGGGCCGTAGTAAGCATCTACAAAATCGCTATCGTATTGCCCGATTTTCAGAACCAGTTTTACATAATCCTCAGCAATATCATCCATAGTTTTTGGTCCCTGATCTTTTTGCCCACAACTTGATGCCAGCAGGCCAACAAGTAAGATCAGTACAGTAGGTTTTATCATAGCAAGACTTGAAAACATAATGAACAAAAATAGGTATTGTTCCAGTGATAGGTACCAGGTGCCCAGTACCCGGTGCCAGGTGCTCGGTGCTTTTTGACTTATGACCGAATGATCTTGAAGAGCCCAGATAAAGATGTCACACCTACGGCGCTTCATCTATTGGAAACCTTCTTGCTACAAAGATGTCGGCCCTCCGGGCCTGGTAGACCACGGGCTCCATAGGAACCTCACCTTATAGCAGTACTTAGTAGCTAAGCAAGAGTAATAAATACGGCCATGTGAGGCGTGGTGCCCCAGAGACATTTTGACTTATGACCGAGTGATCTTGAAGTGTCACAATAAAGATGTCGCACCTACGGCGCTTCCTCTATAGGAAACCTTCTTGCTACAAAGGTGTCGGCCCTCCGGGCCTGTGATAGAACTGGCTCCAGAGGAGCCTAATCTTTGTAGCATTAACAAGCTAGTAAGAAATGAGCCCCAGAGGGGTGGCACGGTGCATTGCCACGGTGGGTTGTTTCTGAAATTACCGGATTTACTTCATTCCAGAGTTACATCCAGAATGTCCTGGGCAGACTGGAGACCAATCAGCTTTTCCCTCAGTTCAAATTGTGGAGACAGGATGACGGTGGTAGGGTAGGAGACCATACCCATTCTGATAGCCAGTATTTCTGCCAGTTCATGTATCCCGGTGTCGTTGCCGGTGCTCTTGTAGTGGTAAGTACGATTGGCAAATTGAAGGTCTTCTTTGGTTTCTGCATTCAATTTAACCGCGTAGAAAGCCTGATTCAGTTTCTTTATTACCTGCTCATCATGGAATGTAGTTTTTTCCTGCATGGCGCATACTTTGCACCAGTCAGTATGGATGAAAATGAGTATGGGGCGAGGTTCTTTTTCAACCAGTTTAGGAAGGGAGTCAAGACTGGTCCACTGCACTGCATCCTGAGACATCACAGGGCCAGCCAGAAATCCGGTCAGGATGCAAATGAATATGATGAGATGGAGTTTCATCGTCATGGAACAATATACCGAAATCCGACAAAGCCCCTGATTCCCTGGTTGGGGGCATAAACATAGGTTGGATCGAAGGTCAATGCCTGCGGATTGTCAGATGTTGGTACGACCTGGCCGTCCGGCCCAAACTGCACTTGTTTGTCGAAGGGGTCAAATGCGCGGGCAATACTGTTGTCCGGAGGAGTAAAATTCAACAGATTTTTCACTCCGACATATACCTCCCAGCCCCCACTAAATTTCTTACTTACCTGGATGTTTTGCAGGCTCCACCAGGGTGAGTATTCCGGTCGCTGATCCAGCGGTCCCAGCAGAGGCAGCCTCATAGGGCCGTACAGATTACCGGTGTAATCGATGACTATTCCTGAATTTCCAAAAGGGTAGGAAATGTTCCAGACTCCCGCTACCTGCTCGGTAAGGAGCTGCCTTCTGGTCTCACCGTTTTCATCAATGGTTACGTCCATCAAAGTGACTCCTGCCAGAATATTTAGTCCGTTACTTAGAAGTGCATCCAGGTTGAGCGAGATTCCTTTCGATACTGCCGACCCATCGAGGTTGCTATAGATAATTTTGTTGGGGTCTGTTTCATAATCAGGGACAATCCGATTGTGAAAATAGGTGTAAAACACACTGGCATCCAGGCTAAAGAATGATTGTCCGGATGTGTACCATTTTTGTACCAGGTTTAAATTCGTGTTCCAGGATCTTTCCGGGAGTAGTTCACCATCAAATTCCACCTGCCTGGCCCCGGTAAGGGCAGCGTGATCTTCGGTAAATATATTGGCCACCCTGTATCCATTGCCGACACTGAACCGCAATGTGGTATTACGGTCCAGCGTGTTCCATTTATAATTTAAGCGGGGACTGAAGATGTTGCCATGATGGCTGTTGTAATCGTATCGCAACCCCAACAGCAGCTTGTTTTGGTCGTTGAAGGTGACTTCATCCTGAACAAATAGTCCGGGCAAATGAATCTGTGAGGGTTCATTTCGATCACCTTGTTCAGTGGCAGTAGTGTTGTCATCGTAATAAGTATAACGATAGGCCGCTCCCATTAGAAAATCGTGTCTCTTGCCAACAAGTTTGTTCCAGGTCAGTTGACCAAATCCGATGTATTGATCGCCAATGTAGACAGTCTCACCATAGACACTATTTTGACTATGACCATTAGCACTAAACTGGAAATTGACCATTTCTTTCAATGGCAGCTGATAGACCCCGAAGGCTTCCCAACGGCTGGTATAAATGCTCTCACCATAGACCTGATCGCCACCCCGGTATTCCGGTGTCCAATTCATCTGTCCACCCCAGCGATCTTCATATAGATACCTTCCTGCAATTGAAAACACTCGTGCTTTGGGTCTTTGAAAACTCCATTTGTTAAAGACGGAGATCCGCTTCTGCATCGGGATATCGGTAAAGCCATCAGCGTTATGATCAATCGGGTGATCATAGTGAAAGTAGTTGATACCCAGTAGTGATTGAGCGTTCTTTCCATTGTTGAATTTTATTCCTATATCAGCATTTATTTCCCTCCACGAAGTCATAAATGCATCAGCAGAAAGAGTGGGAGTGCTGGATGGCTTTTTGGTGATCACATTGATCAGACCTCCTACTGCTTCTGAACCATATAGGGTGGAAGCCGGACCCTTGACTACCTCCACTCTTTCAATCAGCGACTGGGGAATGCCCGTAAGGCCATAGACAGTAGACAAACCACTGACGATGGGCATGCCATCAATCAGTACCATGGTATAGGGACCTTCCAGACCGTTAATGTGGATATCACCGGTATTACACACGTTACAGTTCAACTGGGGCCTCACGCCATTTACATTCTGCATGGACTCAAATACTGAAGGGGTGGGGTTCCTTTCGAAGAATCTCTTGCTATACACCTCCACCGGCACCGGGCTATCTAGTTTGTCTACTTCCTTCATGGTAGCTGACACTACTACCTCCCCCAATACTGTGGCCCTTTCGGTTAATTCAATCTGTATGATGGCCTGAGGTGACTCACCAGTAAGATTTACTTTTCTGACCTGAGGATCATATCCTATCAGCGATGTCGTGACAGTATATGAACCTAATGGAACATTCTGAATCGCAAACATCCCCGTGGTATCAGTGAACGTTCCCAGTGAGGTCCCTTCCAGTCCGACGTTGACAAAACTAAGTGGGGTTCCCTCTGATGTGATGACACCGGTTACTGATCCTGTTTGCGCAGTCAGGTATGAACAAGCCAGGGAAAACGATAGCAGTAATAGGGCTTTGATAGTCAAATCAATGTGTTTGACTACTAATATATTAAAGTTAGACAAGACTAACAAATTTATTTTTGTGATTTAATTTATCTTGGCTTCACAATGGCATCACAAACAGTAGAAAACTATCTGAAGGCTCTCTTTTCGCTGGCAGGTGATTCGGGAGAGGTGAGTGTTTCTGACCTAAGCAAGTACCTGGAAGTAAGTAAACCTACTGCACATAGTATGGTCAAGAAATTGCATACTGAAGGCCTCGTCAAATACGAAAAGTACAAACCCTTATCGCTGACAGCAAGAGGTAAAAAGGCGGCAGGACTGATTCTTCGTAAGCACAGACTGACCGAGATGTATCTGGTAGAAAAGATGGGTTTTGGCTGGGAACAGGTACATGAGATTGCGGAGCAGATAGAACACATCAAATCACCCTTGTTCTTTGAAAGGATGGATGAAATTCTTGGATTCCCGTCACATGATCCCCATGGATCACCTATCCCGGACAAGTCGGGAAATGTGCAGTATGAAACATACGACAAATTGAGTCAATGCAGTCCCGGTGACCAGGTTACGCTTGTCGCATTGGCACATTCTTCTGATGAGCTTCTGGACTATCTCAACAAGCGAAACCTGCGACTGGGCATCGAGCTGACTGTTCTCGATAGTGAATCTTTTGATGGCAGTATGTCCGTTGAGACTGGTATTAACACCTATGCCTTGAGCAAGTTGGTATGCGATGCCCTGTATGTGGAACCTCGGTAAGGGCACACACAGGGCCATTCTAATGCACAATTCCAGGTTAAAAGTTATTGTTTGATCAATTTCCGGGTACCGATTCCTTCGGGAGTCCGTGCTTGAATGATATAGGAACCCGGTGTAAGGTCACCAAGTTTCAGTGCGTCCTGAAGGTTGGTTTGCCTCATGATCAATCTTCCACTTATATCATACAGAAAAACCTCATTGTCGGTTGATGGAGATGGCAGGATCAGCTGCACTTCATCCGTGGAGGGATTTGGATAAACTGCAAACTGAATGTGTTGCTGGTCGGCCACTGCGGTTATGCTGGTTTCCAACGTGATCTTATCCAGGCTGAAGTAGGCAGGAGTGTTCATCCCAAAATCACCAACATCACTGGATGACAGGGAAAACTGCAAGCTGTCTACCTCTCCCAGAGCAGTGAGATCCACAGAGGTCCAGTCAGTGATCAGATAATCATCTTCATTATTGTTTGACCGGTAGTCTGCCAGATAGAAAAGGACAGTATCCCCGGCAGTACCATCTGCGAAGCCGACAATCTGTAGCAGGAGAAAATCGGGATCATCCCCGGTGACTCCGCCAAATTTTTTGGAGAAGGCATCACCGTCTCTCATGCTGAGATAGGTGTATGTATTGTTCGTGACATGGATTTCACTGACCACAGCCGGTGCGATGCTGTCCTGGATGTGTATGGTCACAGGATCAAAAGCATAAGAAACGGCATAGGTTTGGGAACTGTCGGCACCAGTACCTACTACGGCGCTATATTGATTGAGAAATCCGGCTGTGACTGTATCAGTCTTGCTGGAGATGGCCCAGCCTGACCAAATGTCAAATTCACTGTCGTAGTCGTTTGGGAGCCAGATGCCACCGTCAGCAAATCCACCATCGGCATTGACGCCATTGTCAAAGGTGTCTATACCTGGATTTAGATTTTCGAAGTCAACGACTTTCTGACCCTGAAGTGAATATTGGCCAAGTAAGAAGAAGATGATGCAAGTAAATGTTTGTTTCATAATCAATTTGATTGGTTAAAAAGAATGATATAGCTAATACGATAATGTCGACCGGGCATGGGACGATTTTCAACTATGATGATATCACTATCCCATGCGTTGAGTACATGTCCCTGCAGAGTCCCCTGGAGACCAAATAAGTTGTGGGTCCATCCTGCTGAAATATGGGCCTGGTTGTAGCCGGGTAATTCATCATTTTGACCGGCATAACGGCCAGTTTGTTGGTGGAAATAGGAAAAGTGCCATTTTGCCAGGTTCATGGATAAGGTGGCATTCCACTGATGTTTAGGAACATACCAAAGCTGTTCTCCTTTATCGAGATTTGGTATCTCTATTGGGACCTGGTTGGTGGATTTGATCCAGTCATATCCCAAATTAATGGTGCTGGTCCAATTTTTTTGTTTGATGGCAACCCGCAACCTTTGTTCAACCCCGCGGCTCCAGACTTTCGTCAGGTTTTGACTTTGCCAGAAAGGCTGGTTTTCGACGGGACTCCACAGTATCCAGTCCTTGATGTTGCGATTGAATCCTGTGATTCGATATTCCATTTCCCAGGGCAACCACTGTTTCAGCCATTTCACTCCCAGTTCTTCACTCCATCCTCTTTCGGGAAGCAAATCGGGGTTGCCACCGGGTCGCCAGTACAGATCATTTAGAGCGGGCAACCGGTAGTCGCGACTCACTTTGCCCTCCAGGCCAAGGTTGTCAAGGATGTTGAGTGTAAAAGCAAACGATGGTGAAATGGGTATCAGCCGGTTAGCTGTCCAGGCCTGTCGCAGGTCTGCCTGCCAGATCCATCTCTTGTGGCGCACTCGGTAGTTGATAAAAAGGGCTCCCCGATAGTCGTTTTCGGGCCCGGCATAGTTGCCCGATTGCGCCCGGGAAAGTGATTGAGAGGTGCCAACCTGAATACTGCCACGTTTCAAATAGAACTCGTGTTGCAGGTCGATCAGGTATCTGTCAAACGTGTTGTTATTGGAGAGCATTATGGCCGGGTCCCGGTAGGTTTGTCGGTCGTGAAACCAGGCTACTTTGGTTGTGGTAAGACCTGAGACAGTACGCCATTGATGGCTTCCCAGGACCCTGATTGACTCATCAAACTGATTTGCCAGGCTTGTAGTCTGATTGATTTGGGGAGGAATTTCACGACGAGTCCTTTGGTACCAACCATGCAATGAGAGTTGGTGTTTGGCAGAGGGCTTCCAGTATAGTGACTGGATGACTCCCGTGTTATCCAGGGCATTGTTGGACTGTCTGATTTCTTCCTGTCCGGCTGCAGCAGTATAGGGGAAGTCGTTGGCGGCCTGGTGATAGAATAGGTTAGTTGTACTGTGAAATTTTTTGGAGCCCAGGTCCAACTTCAGTTGCTGCTGAAAATCCCCAAAGCTTCCCACGGTGGTTTGTGACCTGAGGGAAGTTTGTCTTCCGAAACTGGCCTGATTGCTGAGGTTGATGGTTCCGGCTACTGATCCGGATCCCCAGTTGCTGCTATGCCCTCCACTGTACAGGTCTATCTGATCCATCATGGTCGTTGGCAAGAGAGACAGATCCGACAATCCCAACATGGGGTTATTAATGGGTAAGCCATTCCACAGCACAGCCGTGTGACTGGAACTTCCTCCCCTCAGGCTGGAAGTGGCAATACTTCCCAAGCCATAGGATTTGATGAAGGTTCCATTACGCTGCATAAGTTCACCTACCGTTCGGGAAGGGATAGCTGTCAGGTCCGAGGATTTCCACTGCTTGTGTGGCGATCCAATCGGGTTTTGCCTGGGTGCAGGAGCCACTACCTCTACCGGAGCCATCAGAATACTGGTATCATTTTGCGCCCGGGTCACACCGGCAGCAAGAAAAGCACACAATAAGATGGTGGTCTTACGAACAATCATCTGCTTCTATTATTCGAGGTGAGGATCGACAGCAGATAAGATTGCTCAATACCGGCAGTTCAACAACCGGAACGAGAGCAGAAAAACCTGATGTTGCCAAACCTTTACCCCGAAGGTGTTTACGCAACTTAGACAACCGATAATTCGAGCATCGGTTATCACCAAAAACATGGCAGGTCTTCTGGCTTTCTCTTTTCCGGCCCTTCCCGTCCAATTAAAGACAGTGGTTTTTTCCGGCATTGGATCAACGGAGATTACAGCAGCGGAGACTGCTTCGGATTTTCACCGAATTCCCTATTATAAGACAGACCATATGATCTGTCTCACCACATTTTCAAGGTTAAAGGTAATTCTTTTGTAGAATGAAGGGAGCATACAGCTTTCTATGGCCCTTTTTTTAAGGAATAATGGTCTGGCTGTGGATAAAATGATGGTATTTTCTCCTAAATTTTTGGTTTTTCAACTCAGGGCTGGAAACCTTTTGCACAAAGAAATTTTACTATCTTTTCGCCTTCCAAATTTCTGTCATGAGAGTTTTGGGGGGATACTGAAAAGCTTGTCTTTTGACATAAAAAGAACAAATTTGAATTTGTGCTCATCATGGGTTGAGCATTATCGTTAAGGTGGAATAATAAAGTATATGAAGCGAACGAGACTTAGTAAACTGTTTCTTTTTGGAGTACTATTAGCCCTGGTAGGGATGTTGTCCGTATCCTGTGGGGAAGGTTCGGAATCATCAGATGGATTTCCATCCCGGCCGGTAACCATGATTGTACCCTGGGCTGCCGGAGGAATGACAGATCTCAGTTCGAGAGCTCTGGCTGCGGTATTGCCAAAACACCTGGGTGTAGCAGTCAACGTGGTTAACAGGACCGGAGGAGGTGGAGTGATCGGGCATCTGGCATTATCACAAGCCAGAGCAGATGGGTATTCTATTGGTGCTGTCACCGTGGAGATTACCATGATGCACAATATGGGACTGACCGATCTCACTTATCAGGATTATACCCCGCTGTCACTGATGGTTGATAATGCTGCCAGCATCACCGTTAGAGCAGATTCTCCTTTTGAAAATGTACAGGATCTGATAGATGCTATAAAAACCAATCCGGGTAGCATTCAGGCTTCAGGTACCTCACGTGGCGGAATCTGGGATCTGGCCCGCATAGGTTTTCTCAATACCATAGGTATGCAGGACAGTGATATGCCCTGGGTGCCAAGCCAGGGAGCAGCTCCCGCATTGCAGGAATTGATTGCAGGAGGTGTGGATGTCGTAACAGCTTCTCTTAGTGAGGTTGATGCCTTACGTCAGGCAGGACAGGTAAAGGTTCTGGCGGTTATGGCGGGTGAGCGTCTGTCCGAATTTCCGGAGGTGCCCACCTTGAAGGAACAGGGCATTGACTGGCAATTGGGTGGATGGGTTGCTGTGATGGCTCCTTTGGGAATTCCGGATGAGCACAAGGCCATATTGGTGGAGGCCATTGGCAAAACCATTGAAGACCCTGAATTCATTGAGGCCCTCACTCAAGCCGGATCCAATATCAGGGAAATTCAAGGTCTAGAGTTTATGACTTTCCTGAAGGAGGAGCACGACAAAATGGAGCGTTCCATGACTCTGGCAGGTCTTAAACAGGGGCAATGAATAAAATAATGAAAGCCGATCGCGCCTTCTTCTATGGGCTGGTAGTTCTTGCTCTCGGTGCATTTACCTTTTATATAAGTAGTTCTTTCCCGGATCTCCCTGAGGGGCATCCCGGACCGGGATTATTCCCCCGAATCATTGGGGCCTGCCTGGCATTGACGGGATTGGGACTTATTATTTTTCGAAAAAAACAGGATGTAGAGGATCATAGCCTAGATGGTCAATGGTTATTGGTGCTGATGCTACTTGGTATTATCCTGATGTATCCATGGTTACACAGGTTTGCCGGATTTCTCGTTGCCCTGGCCATTTCAGTATTTGGTGTGGCCCTTCTTCTGAGAATCATCTGGTGGAAGTCACTCGTAATTGCAGTCCTGACCACAGCCGCTATTTTTCTATTATTTAAGCAATTACTCCAGGTACCCCTATGACAGATTTGTTTAGCTTTCAAGGTATTATGGCCCTTGTCCTTGGGGGATTCTATGGCGCGATATTCGGTGCCATTCCCGGACTTACAGCCACTTTAGCTGTAGCCTTGTTTATACCCATTGCTTTCTTCCTTGATCCCGGAGTTGCCTTACCGGCCATCATCGCCATATCATCGGTAGCGATATATGCGGGCGATGTAGGCTCCACCGTTGCCCGTATACCCGGTACGCCGGCCAGTGCAGCGTATTTCGGTCAGTTGTTCAGGTTGAGTCGTAAGGAGGGCCCCTTGTATTCGCTGGGTATTAGCGCTATGGGTTCTGCAGTGGGTGGAGTCATCGGAGCCCTGTTGTTGATTCTTACGGCATCACTAATCGTGATGGTAGCCCGGCAATTCAGCTCGTTTGAATACTTCTGGATTGCCGTCCTTGGACTGATGGCAGGTGTGTTTGCCTCTGGGGGTTCGGCTTTAAAGTCTTTTGCGTCCTTGCTTCTTGGGCTACTCTTTGCCACAGTTGGTGTAGATCCCACCCTTGGTTTTCCACGCTTTCATTTTGGTAGCCCTCAATTGATGGGTGGGTTGAACTATATCGTTGCCATGATTGGTCTATTTGGCTTTTCAGAAGTACTGAATCATGTATTCAAGCCGGATAAAGACTATGAAGCAGAATTGGACACGGAGGGCAACGCCAGGTCATTTTTTATCCGACCACTGTTGCTCGTTGTCAAAAAGAAATGGTTGGTGCTAAGATCTTCCCTGGTAGGAGTGATGGTCGGGTTTTTACCTGGTGCGGGTGCTGACATTGGATCATGGGTTTCCAGTAGTATTGAAAAGATTAAGAATAAAGGTAAAGCTGAGGGTGAAGATGATGATGAAATCATTCTAGCGGGAACAAGTTCAAATAATGCAGCTGTGGCCAGTGCCTGGATTCCGGCCTTGTCGCTTGGACTTCCCGGAGATACTATTACGGCTATTGTACTCGGAATATTCATGATGAAAGGCATTAGCCCCGGCCCTCTGCTTTTTGACCAACAACCCGGGCTGATTACTTCGCTCTATTTAACCTTCATAATCAGTAACATCGTGTTGCTACCGGTGTTTGGGTACATGAGTGCTTTGATGGCCAAAAAGCTGATCAAGACTCCTATGCCTTTGCTGTTGTCGGTAGTTACCGCTCTATGTATCGTGGGCTCATATGCCATCAATAATGATGTATATGATGTGTGGATTATGGCAGGTATGGGATTCCTTGCTTTCTTCCTCAAGCGAGGTGGATTTCCTCTGGCTCAGGTGGTTTTAGGAATGGTACTGGGACCGATTTTGGAGCAAAACTTTATGGTAAGTGCGATTAAATCCCGCTGGGATCTTACCAGTTTCTTTGATCGTCCAATAGCTATCTTGCTCATGGTCATGACCATAATTATTATCTATCTTGGAGTGAGATATAGCGGCAGGATGTTTCAGAAGACCGATATTGAAGAATTGACTGAGGATTGACCGGAGGGTCTGATCCGTACTTTCTCCATAACAGAAATCTATTCGAATGAAATCTCGATGGTACACTTTGTTCCTTGTGGTATGGACCGTGTTTGGCGCGAAGGGCCAGGATGATTTGATTGACCTTGACTTCAGATCAGAGCAGGATAATACCATGTACAGCTACCTGGTAGAAGTAGCCTCAGATATCACCAATACTTTTATGGATGGGGTAGATGATCTGGAAGATTGGAAAGCAATTCGATCAGGTCGAAAAAAGGAATTGATCGAAATGTTGGGCTTAGTCGATGTGCCCCTGGACTCTGTTCGTATGCCACCTCACATGATGGAGACCGGTATTATTTCAGAGGAAGATGTTACGGTTAAAAAGCTCTATTACGAATCATTGCCGGGATTGTATGTTCCGGCTAATCTCTACATTCCTAAAGTGCTGGATGGACCTGCACCGGCGATTCTGTACATGTGTGGTCATGCCCGGGAGCAGATGGCAGCTGCCAAGTACCAGGGTAATGCCAGAAAATTTGCTCAACTGGGATTTGTCTGCCTCGTTATCGAGACGATTCAGTATGGGGAGGTTAAGGGCGAGCACTGGGGTACCTATGCCCGGGGATGGTTTCACTGGTTGAGTCGGGGATATCACCCCGGTGGGGTAGAGGTTTGGAATGAAATCCGTGCCATAGATCTTTTGCAGAGCCTGGATGAGGTGGATCCGGATCTCATCGGAGCGACCGGTCCTTCCGGAGGTGGTTCACAAAGCTGGTACCTTGGTGCGCTCGATGAACGGGTGGCTTGTGTGGCACCGGTTGCGGGAGGAGAGACCATCGAAGCAGAGATTGTACAGCGGACCGTGGATGAACACTGTGACTGTATGATGCCCCATAACTTTTACCAGCGGGATTTTGCGGATATCGGTGCTCTGATTGCACCAAGACCTCTGTTGGTGGCGGCTCCCAGTCGTGACGCTATGTTTGCCATAGAATCTGTCAGACAGATGCATAATCAGATAGCGGAGGTTTACACCTGGTACGATGCATCAGACCGGATAAATATGATTGAAACACCCGGTGGCCATGGAGATCGGGAAGAGCTCCGGCCCAGGATTTTTGCATTTTTTATGAAATACCTGATGGGTAAAGATGCTTTGCCCTCTGAGATCGGGGACATAGATATGAGCGAGGAAGCCTTGTTCTCTCCTGAAGAATTGAAGGTCTTTGTGGATGGGTCTCCGTCAGATAACCGGACCACTACCATCCAGGAGTCATTCGTTCGATTGGCATCTGCACCGATACTCTCAGATATTACCGCTTATGACGAATACAAATCCGATGTGCTCGATTTTCTCAACGATCACACTTTTCGACACTTTCCGGAGAGACCTGAACCTCTAGACCTGAAACTGACATTACGAGCAAATGATGGTGCTCCCCATGGAGTTCAGAAATATAGTTTTGTAAGCGAGATGGGCTGGAGACTGGCGGTGGATATTCGATGGAGACAACCACAGGGTGAGCAGCAACCTATCATATTGGTTTTGAGAAATCCGGAAGAGGACAGATGGGATTCTGAATCATTCATTAGTGATCTCGACCGCAATGTTTCCAGGGCCTTTTTTGCAGCCCGTGGTATCGGAGAGACCGGTTGGGCTGCTAATCAGCAGTGGCATTTTCGTCGTGCAGGTGCATGGACCGGGGTTACGCTTGCTTCTATGAGGGTATACGATGTATTGCGATGTTTGGAAGTTATTCGCTCCCTGCCTGGGGTGGATCCGGATGCTGTGAGCATAGCAGCACGGGGTGAGATGGCGGTGGTTGCTGCCTATGCAGCTTTGTTGGATGGAAATGTTGAGACGCTGATCATGCATAATCCTCCAGCAACTCAGGATCAACCATCTGAACCGGATGGAAGTGGAGCTGCCATCGAAATGCTTAACTGTCTACAGGTCACCGATATAGCTCAGG
>JAUILF010000485.1 GCA_030433135.1 Bacteroidia bacterium
AAAATTTTGCGATGGGTCATGATACGAAAGTAAAAAATCATATATTGGTGCCTAACCTCGAATTTCCAATAACACTTTTTGGGCTAGAAATGCTGGCTAACTACCTGATAGCCAGTGTTAAAAATTTTAAGACTTTTTTTTTGAGAGAAAGTTGTGGGTCGTTGTATTGATGGCCGTCTTAGAGGTGCATTTAGTTAAAAAGTAAGGTCATTAACAACCGAGAAGAGAGATTTTAGAGAGTGGAGTAAGATCTAAATTGTTTTCATTTGGTTTTTTGGGGTTATACAGGGTGCTAGTTTCACTAGCGCCCTGTTCTTCGTTAGGGCCTTGTCTTAAGTGCATACTTTTGTTGTTTCCTATTCCCTGGTTATCTGACTGCCAGGTCTTTCTCGTACATTTTATCCTGAACTTAGTAGCTGCCTGCCTGTTTAATCCTTAAATTCGCCAGGTATGGAACAATTATATTTACACATAGAAAGCCTGATCTTTGCTACGGAACAGCCCATCTCCAAAGATGAGATCATTGCGTGCCTTGAGGCGTGTTTCGAAACCTCATTTAGCCTGTCTGATGTAGATGAAGCACTGAACTCGATTGATGAAAAGTATGCTGGTGATAACTATTCTTTCGGTTTGAACCGGATCAATGGCGGATACCTTTTTCTCACCAAGGGGGCTTATCACAATGTGGTGGGTCAATACCTGAAGTTGAATACGCGGAAGATGCTTTCTAAGGCGGCCCTGGAAACATTGGCTATCATTGCCTACAAGCAACCTGTTACCAAGACTGAAGTCGAAAGTATTCGTGGTGTGGGGTGTGATTATACCATCCAAAAGTTACTGGATAAGGAGCTTATATCGATTCAGGGTCGAAGTGAAGGACCCGGAAGACCTTTACTGTATGCAACCAGTGAACGTTTTATGGATTACTTTGGGTTGAATGATATTTCTGACCTACCCAAGCTCAAGGACTTTCAAAAGCCTGATAGTGAGATCGGATCCTCAACTGATATAGTGGAAGAGGCCATGAAATCAACAAGTCAAAATTGAGTCGATGATGCAAGTATCAGATAAACCTTTGGTGAATAGAGTGGCGGCCAGCAGTCTGGAGACTATAAATTTGGAAGAATTCTTTCCGAAGGCCTCCTTATTATCATTTGACTTGAAAGACTTTCTTTTTCGTGAGATGATTCTTAAGGAGAAAGATTTTCGTGAAAGCCTTAAGCAGATTGACTGGAGTAAGTATGAGGGAACCGTTTTATGTGTTCATTGTTCAACGGATGCTATCATTCCGGTATGGGCATATATGTTGGTTGCCAGCTATGCTCAGCCTGTCTGTACTGATGTGTTTTCAGGGACGACTGATGAATACATCAGGTTTCATTTTGACCGGGTGCTGGATCAATTTGATGCTTCCGCATATAAGGATAAGAAGATAGTAATCAAAGGTTGTAGTAATAAACCTGTGCCGGCTTCTGCTTATTTGGCTTTGACCAGGATTCTACGACCATTTGCTTCCAGCATTATGTACGGAGAGCCGTGTTCTACCGTTCCTATATTTAAGAAGTAATTTGTACATCATACAGTTATTTTTATTACATTAACATTATTTATAATGTGTATACAACTTATTGTTAGCATGGTAACTACTAAATATCGCTGGTTGTTTGCTGTTGGTATAGTACTGACAGGTGCGTTGTTTTATGCATCCACCAGCAGTGAGGACAAGAAAAGCATAGAAAACGAGAGTACTACGAATCTTGAGACTGCCAATCAGTTGCCCCAGGTGATCAAGTCGATTCGGTTGGATAAGACGTACTCCATTGCGGGTGAGGCACTGCCAGAAGAAAATTTTGATGCCCTGGAGCGCCTCGATCGCGAAATCCTGGTTAACTCCTACTGGCATTCAAGTACCATGTTGAATATCAAAAACTCTAAAAGGTATTTTCCTGTCATAGAAAAAATATTGCAGGAAGAAGGCATTCCTGATGATTTCAAATATGTAGCTGTTATTGAAAGTAATTTGCGTAATGTTACTTCACCCGCTGGAGCCAAGGGCATATGGCAATTTATGTCAACCTCAGCACGGGGTTATGGTCTTGAAATTAGCAGAGAGGTGGACGAAAGATACCACACTGAAAAAGCGACTAGGGCTGCATGCCAGCTAATTAGAGACTACAAAGAACGCTTTGGGACCTGGACAAATGCTTTTGGAGCCTATAATATGGGTGAAACCCGTTTTGCCAAGGAAAAGGACCTCCAGCATATGGACTCTTATTATGATATGAACTTTGGTGAGGAAACAGGTCGATACCTGTTTCGGGTTCTGGCAGTGAAGGAGATCCTTGAAAGTCCACAGGACTTTGGATTTTACTACGAAGATTCAGAATTGTATCATCCGCTAACTGACGGAAAAATGGTCTCTGTAGAGGAGCCTATATCCAATCTGGGAGATTTTGCGCGTAAACACGGCACTACTTATCGTATGCTCAAGGTTTACAATCCGTGGCTCATCAGTAATCGTCTTACCGTGGGTCCGGGAAAATCGTATGAAATCAGGATCCCAGCCTCGTAATACGGCTAGAAAAGGGCTAAAAAACAGTCTTTCTACTCGGTCATTCCGATCAACTCCTGCTCAGAACTGATTTTCTGAAAAGCGTCCAGTCCACATTCCAGAAATGCGGCGTATTCCTCAGCATCCGGAGTATATCCTACCGGATTATTTAGCAGCCTTCCATCCGGTGATAGCAATACGTAGTATGGTTGGGAATTGTTGTTGAAGTAGGATGCCTGAAATGCCGTCCATTTCTGACCATAGTTTCTGATGCGGTCTGTCTTTTCTTCTTCCGGCAGTTCGATTTTTTCATCTACATATAGGGATATGAGAACAAAGTCGTTCTGCAGCTTTTCGTTGATTCCATCCTGTGGCCAAACATGTTCCTCCATTTTTCGACAGTTAACACATGCGTGCCCGGTAAAGTCTATCATTACTGGTTTGTTAACTTCCTTTGCATAGGCAATGCCTTCGGAGAGATCTTTAAAGCAGTCCAGATTGTTGGGACATTTCTTAGGATGAATCCAACTATATCCCGCCGGTGGAGCCAACCCACTGAGCAGCGTCAGGGACCGGAAAGATCCCTTGGATTCATCATAGATAAACCCCGTAGCCAGGTAGATGGCAAAAGCCAGTGACAGGATTCCTGTGGAGACCCGGAGAAAAGACAGTTTCTTGATGGGGCTGTCATGGGGAAACTTCATTTTTCCAAAGAGGTAGATTGCCAGCAGTGCAAAAATGACGATCCATATGATGAGAAAAGGTTCAATTTTCAGGAGTCCCCATCGTTTGACCAGGTCTGCATTGGAAAGAAACTTGAAAGCAGCAGCCAGTTCCAGGAAGCCCAGCACCACCTTTACCGTATTTAACCATCCACCTGATTTTGGAAGATTGGACAACCAGCTCGGAAATGCAGCAAATAGTGCAAAAGGGAGAGCCAGTGCCAGCCCAAATCCACCCATCCCTGCCGTTAACTGGTTGGCACCACCTTCGGATGTAAGGGCACCTGCCAGTAAAGAACCCAAAATAGGACCGGTACAGGAGAATGAAACCAGTGCCAGAGTCAGAGCCATAAAGAAGATACCGATGATACCCCCTACATCGCTGGCGCTATTCATTTTATTGGTTAGGCCGCTGGGCATAGTAATCTCAAAATAACCGAAGAAGGATATGGAGAACACCACAAAAATGATGAAGAACACCACATTCAACCAC
>JAUILF010000486.1 GCA_030433135.1 Bacteroidia bacterium
TTGATGACCCTTTGCTGGATATTGATTGGATTCTTCCTTCTGAAGAACTAATCATTTCAGACAAAGATCAGCAGCTGCCTGGATTTGGAAAACATCTAAAATCCAGATAAGCATGAGACCCATCGTAGTCACTGGCGCTGGTGGACAATTAGGTCAGGAATTTCAAAAGTTATCCTCAAAATACTCCTTCAGGTTCGAATTTCTTGGACGAAAGGATTTTGATATAACTTCCGTGACCAGCCGGCAAATCATTGACACGCTTCATCCTGCCGCGGTCATAAACTGTGCTGCCTACACGGCTGTCGATAAAGCTGAGGAAGAAAAAGCATTGGCAATGCGTGTGAATGCCATAGCGGTGCAGCAATTAGGACGGGTATGTGAAGCACTTGATATTCCGATCATTCACTTTTCCTCAGATTACGTATATCACAACTCGCTCCGTCGACCATTGGAGGAAACTGATCCCACCCGTCCCAAGGGCGTATATGCCAGGTCAAAACTCAAGGGAGAAAAGCTCTTACTGAAGAGTCACTCCTATCCGCTTGTTTTTCGGGTCAGCTGGCTGTACTCAACATTCGGCCATAATTTTCCCAAGACTATGCTAAGGTTGGGAGCTGACCGAACCGAATTGACGGTGGTCAAAGACCAAATTGGCGCTCCAACTTATGCTGAAGACCTTGCTGATGCCGTCCTTAAAATTTTAGATAAACATCTTGGCGATCAAACCTTTAAAAACATACATGGAGTCTACAATTTCAGCAACACCGGGGTCACCAACTGGGCAGGTATAGCAGACAGGGTGATGAAAACGGCAGGTTTGCCCTGTAAAATTACCCCAATCAGAAGTATTGAATACCCAACGGCTGCTCCCCGTCCAAGATATAGCAAGATGAGTCTTGCAAAATTCAAAAAGATTTTTGAAATTCCCCTACAACCATGGGAAGACCGTCTGGATGATTGTATCAGGACGTTATTAAACGAAAGTTAGCTTCCAATCGTTACATATGTACTGAATCGCAACTAGATGTCCAGACTTACTCGCCAGTTTGCCTTGTTACTTACCTTCGGCCTGATCATTTCATGGACATCCAATGTCTATGGGACGCATAACCGGGCTGGAGAAATCACTTATGAACAAATTGGTGAGTTGACGATTCGAGTTACCATCACTACTTATACAAAGACCAGTAGTCTACAGGCTGACCGAGACACCCTTGATATTTTTTGGGGTGACGGTACCATGTCGAAATTAGGCAGGGTTAATGGATTTGGTGATGTGCTTCCCAATGATATAAAGAGAAACTTCTACGTAGGCGAACATACATATCCTGGCCGGGCCACCTATCACATTTCCACAACAGACCCTAATCGGATTGCGGGCATTCTAAACGTGAATGCACCTAATTCCATCAAGATTCCTTTTCATATTGAGACCACATTTACTTTTCTAAACAGTCAATTTCAGGGGCCAAATAACTCTGCCATACTATTGCAACCTCCCATCGACTTTGCCTGTGTAGGCCAACGATACATCCATAATCCCAATGCATTTGATCCTGATGGAGATAGCCTCTCTTACGAACTGATTGTACCATTGGAGGATGTAAATCAACCCGTACCTAACTATCGATTTCCGGACCAAATTATGGCCGGATCCAATAACATACTCACTCTGGATGAAAGGACGGGAGACCTCGTCTGGAATGCTCCGCAAAGAGTAGGCGAATATAACGTGGCTTTCAAAATTCATGAATATCGTCAGGGAGTACTGCTCAACTCAATCATACGAGATATGCAAATCCTGGTGGAGGACTGTGATGATACACCACCCGTCGTGGAAGCGCCCGCTGAGATTTGTGTCATTGCCGGTACCGTCATTGAGTTTGATGTACGTGCATATGATGAGGATATACCAGCGCAGCAATTATCGCTTTCAGCACTCGGGGGACCATTTGAAGTGGATGTGAGCCCTGCGACTTTTGTTCCCGGTGCAGGTTACCGAGATCAACCAATTGACGGAGTTTTTCGATGGCAGACTACTTGTGAACATATTTCGGATCAAGCCTATTCGGTGGTTTTTAAAGCAGTGGATGATCTTCTGGATACAACCGGTCTTGCTACACTCAAGACGACACGAATTAAAGTCGTAGGACCTCCTCCCGAGCGATTTTTGGCCACCAGTACGGCTGATGGTAATCTCATCTCCTGGGATCAACCCTATGCATGCGACATGGTGGAAAATGACTATTTCAAGGGTTTCACGGTTTGGAGGAGAAGTTCCAGTAATCAATTTCCTATCGATACCTGTAATCCTTCCATGGCTGACAAGGGATATACTGCGATAGCTTTTCAAGTCAAAGACTTTGAGAATGGTCGATATTTTTATCTGGATGAAACTGTGGAGCCAGGTAGTTCGTATTGCTATCGTGTCACAGCCACGTTTGCCCTGACTTCAGCCGCCGGATACTCTTTCAATCTGGTAGAAAGTATTCCCTCAGATGAAGATTGTACGGGACTACCTTTAGAAAATCCATTTATCACCAAAGTCTCGGTAGTAGAAACTGATGTCACCAATGGTGCCATTCAATTAGAATGGACCAAACCGAATACAGAGGTCCTAGATACCAATATATTTACTGGTCCTTATCAATTCACCATTTTGAGAGGAGAAGGTTTTAATCCGACCAATCTGATACCAGTGACGGGAGGAGTAATCTCCAGTAATACATTTGCAGGTCTGGATACACAGTTTCTCGACCAAACCGGCCTGAACACTGTAGCATCACCATATACGTACCAGATCTACTTCTACTCGCAGAATCTCACCAATAATCTTAACCAGTCACAACAAGCATCTTCCGTCTTTCTGAATGTGGCCGGAAGTGATAATCAAAATATCATCACCTGGGAGGCCGAAGTACCCTGGGAAAACTACTCCTTCAAAATATTCAGACAGGATGAAGGGAGTGCAGACTTTGTGCTGGTGGGTACCACCACCGAAACAGAGTTTGTAGACAGAGGTCTAACGAATGGAATAAACTACTGTTACTACATCGAAACAGAAGGAGCTTATGGGTTCAGCATGTTGCCTGAGCCGCTATTCAACTTATCGCAGGTCACCTGTCAGATACCTTTTGATGCCGTACCTCCGTGTGTACCTATCTTATCAGCCGAAAACTCGTGTAATAATGAGGAGCTATTCCGCGGTGGCATGTTCCTGAATCAATTGAACTGGAGCATACCCACTATAGGCTGTGACAATCCCAATGATGTGAGTGGGTATCGGGTATACTTCAGCCCCACCCCCGATGGAGAATTCAATCAAATTGGAGAGATCAATGATCCAGATGAGACTCAATTTGAGCATGGTGATCAATTTGGAATTGCTGGTTGCTACACCGTTTCCGCATTGGATTCTCTGGGAAATGAGAGTCTCCCAAGTAATGTTGTCTGTGTAGAAAATTGTCCATTTTACTCATTGCCTAACACGTTTACACCTAATTCCGATGGTGCGAATGATGTGTTTAAACCCTTTCCATACAAGTTTATCGACAGGATTGATTTGAAGGTTTTTAACCGATGGGGGCAGCTGGTATTTGAGACATCAGACCCAGACATCAATTGGGATGGCAAAAACCAGGGTGGTACTGACCTGTCGCAAGGTACTTATCATTACGTTTGTCAGGTCTTTGAAGCTGGAAATCCTGATCAGATCAGTGACGAGCAGGTGTTAAAAGGCTACATTGAATTGAT
>JAUILF010000487.1 GCA_030433135.1 Bacteroidia bacterium
CGAGCACTTCGTTCATGGATGTGGCCAAGAGAACCGATAAGAGTCCAAGACTGAGGGTAATCCACGTGGCCCATCGGAGCTCTGCTTTCTCTGGAATGGATCGAAAGCGATTGACGATATCGGTTAGGATATTACCTGATAAATCAAAAGTTCTAACTTTATAGCTACCCTCAGATTGAGTGTTGATGTATTCAAATCGTACTCCAGGAGTCAGCGTCCAGTTTTCTGAAAGTGTGAAGACATTTTCCGCAAAGAGAGAGATGTTTTTACTAGGCAACGTGAAATCAGATCCTTCAAGATTATCGGGGTGGAGATACTCAAAATCAGGTCCGGAACCATCATTTCCATCGCCTTGCTTGCGCAGAGTGAGGCCACTGTAAAATCGAGTTCCTACCAACAAGGTCTGAGGCAGACTACCTTTACCATATCGGAACATCAGTCGGGTTTCATTGCCCCAGTTTCTAAATCGGTCACTTAATAAATCCCGGTTTCCACCAAAATCAGCCAGGTTTATATTGTCCAGGTTTCCAAGAGCATCCCGGCCCGCTACCAGGCCGAATGTCCGGCTATTAAGCTTGATAAACTCTGAAATTTTCCAGTCGAGATTGAGAGCAAATAAATTCCAGTCAACAGAAAACCAGTTTCTTTCGCGGTTAGATTGCCTCGGGTCTTGCTCAAATTGGGCATCCGTCAACCCGCCAGGTTGATGTGCCAGGTAGCTGGTATGAGTATATTCCGGTCTGAGGCTGAATTTTGATCCGATGGCTATCTGGGTTCCCAGATAGGCAGTATGTTGCGACAGGTTTTCGTTGGGTCTCCATCCGTCATGCTTCTTGTATTGATAAAAGCCGTAGTAATTCACATTTTCGACCTGTCCCCCAACGCTATTGAATGAGTTGAAAAAACCAAAGGATCCCACCGTTTGCCTGGAGTTGATTTGGAATTTTCGATCTTCAGGGCCTTCCCGGAACCTAAAATTAATCAGACCTCCAAACTGGGTTCCGTATTGAAGGGAAGCAGCTCCACGAACAATTTCAATTCGGTCAATGGCCTCCACCGGAGGTGAATAATAACTTTCGGGATAACCCAGGGCATCGGCACTAATGTCGTACCCGTTTTGACGTGTGTTGAAATTGGAGTTTCGGTTCGGGCTGAGTCCTCTTCCACCAATTCCCAGCTGCACACCTGCGCCATCACTTTCCCAGATATTTAATCCGCTCACTTTTGCATAGATCTGCCTGCTTTGATTGGATGCCTTGTTGGCTGTGAGGTTGTCCAGATCCACCAATTCATTTTTCTTGGAGGCGTATATAGCGAAATCCTCTACCTGGTTAAGTCGTTGAATTCCTTTACTCTGTCCATTCTTCGCGGAGACAGTGACCTGATCCAGAAATTGACTGGCGGACGTGAGTTTTATCTCCAGTGCAAGATCTTCCTCTTCAACCATGACCGAATCCTTCCAGGTTTCCATACCGAGGAAACTGATTTCAAGCCAGTGCCTTCCGGGGCTTACGGCATTCAGGAGAAATATTCCGTCTCCATCAGTAGATACGGTTTGCGAACCACCATCGAGATTGACCAGGGCTCCGGGGAGTGCTTCACCATTTTCAGCATCGACCACTGATCCATGAATATGGACTGATTGCTGTGCCAGGACCAGGCAGCCATTGAAAACAATCGATATGAGCAACACGATACGGATCATAACTGTACGGGTTTAATCCACTCTTTAGCCCGAAAGCTCCGGGCCTGAGTACTGAGATCTACCTCGGGATCGATAAAAGTGGTACTTCGTCGTCCATTCAACGTCACCTTGCTGTGGCAATAGATCCTGGGATTTTCGTAGCCCTTTTCGCGGTAGACTTTTTCCAGGTAATGAGCAAACTGAATAATCATATCAGGTTGGGTACTCATCATCTTTTCCTGTTGCCGGGTAAGAAACTTGTAGTTGTCCACCCACTCTTCCCGATGGTTGTCTGCATCACAAACCCGAAATTGAGTATACCCCGCTTTTTCCATCAACATGACTCTCCACGAAAAACGATACCCCTGCTCTGTCCAGAAAACTGAACCATCGTATAACAAATGCCTCATGGGTAGGAAGATCTGCAGCAGCAGATAGGTGGCGAGCATCACCTGAATGCCGTGCCCCGAAAAATACGGCAGGGATGGAGCTATTTGCGTCTCTATCTTAGGCCCTGATATCCTGACAAATTTGTGCAAAATGCGCTTATGAAATTCCTCTGAAAAGAAGATCAATGTGCACAGAATCATGATATAGGGAAACATGCCTATTTGGAAGAGCAGACCTGTTGTCAGGTGAAAAAGAACAACTCCAATAAATGCCCAGGGTCTCGTTCGATTGTTCCAGAGTAAAAACGGAATCGTCAGATCATATAATGCGCCGGTCCAACTGAAGGTGTAGGCCACCCATTCTTGTTCCAGTAGATAGCCCAGCAAGGGCATATCGGACACTGAAGGCAACCAGATTTTTAATGGCATGGCCAATACAAGCCAGTCATAGTTCAGTTTTGCTATGCCGGCAAAGAAATAGACTATGCATAACTGCACCTTGAATATGATTATACACCACGCCGGCACAGTATTGGATCGGATGTGAGGATTAAAGCGGGCATCCAGGGAGTAGGCGCGATGGGCCGGTGTCAGTAAGAGGAGAAAGGCCATCAGGCTGACGAAGTAGTAGTGATTGAGGTAGTTTGTCTGGTCCAGTAATTCCACATAACTAAAGAGAATGAAGAATAACAGTGCCGAGAACCGGTAAAACCAACCTGCCATGATACCCAGGGCACTAAGGAACATGAGGGAGAAGGTCATATACATTCCAGTCTCTCCCGGGGCAGTTACCCATTCAAACCCATAGAACTTAAAGAAGAATTCCGGTTTGATATATTGTTCTTCAATCCAGCCCTTGAGATAAAACCGCAGGATACTGATTGCCATGATTCCCCCAAACAGGATGCGTAATACTACCAGGGGAGCAATGGATTGCTCACGCTGAATATATTGCGAAACGAACCTGCTGGTGGAATTTCTCATCATTAATCGCCGTCGTTATCCTGGTTGGTGATGGTAATGCCGATCACAGAGGCCATATCTGATTTGATCAGTGTGACTATTTCCTGAAGTGCGACAAAGACATCGATTAGTGGTTGTTCATCCGATGCTATTTGCTGGGCAAAGTCATTGGGTAGCAATTCAATCTGTTGGTTTGCCATACGAAAGGCAGATTCAAATGCCTCTACCAGGTCGTCCTGATCAATTGCTTCGAGATAGCTGTAGAGTGAGCTTCCATTTACTCCATCAATTCCTTCTCCTCTCATAAGTTGTTGATAGGAATCCAGGGCTAACTGCAGTAAGTCTCTGGAGTAAGCACCGTAAAAAGATTCCACTGTAGTGGGACGGGGAACCCCTGCACTGCGTATGCCGGCCGGAATGGCCACTTTGCCATCCCTCAGATACCTTTGAAAGTGTTGATCCATGGCATTGACCAGGAGGCCCGTAGCACTTCCTACATCAGTACCTGTAGATTGATCTCCTTTGAATGACTGGAGAAAAGATCCGTTTTGCCATTCATCATTTACGTTAGTAATTGATTCTTCCAGCGAATGTACAAGGTCTTCCAGGTAGGCAATTCGCTGTTCATTGTCCTGCAGATTTGCCAGCACTACTTCTGCCGAATCCTTGTTGATGAGGTAGTCTATGGCTGGCAGGCC